>QQND01000055.1 GCA_003402745.1 Verrucomicrobiota bacterium | reverse complement strand
CCGAAGAAAAACTCCTCTGCACCCCTGGGGGCCGCGTGCTTGGGTTGACGGGGGCCAAGAGCCTGGTCGACCTCAACCATGAATGGGAGGCACGCCTGGCCGTCCAACGCCGGAACCTCTGGCAGGATCGCGTCGCCGCTCTAGCCGAGGTGCGCAGAATCACGGGAATTCGAGCGGCAAGCGAGATGCCGGAGCTCGTCGCGGTGCCGGTCGGAAAAACTGAACGCTCCGGCTGCACGGTGGAGAAAATCCTCCTCAAACTCGAAGCCGGCATCTGGCTGCCGGCGCTGCGCTTTGAGCCAAAAAACTCCGCCCACTCCGCCGGACCTGTTCTTTACTTGAACGCCGCCGGAAAAGAGGCGGATGCAGTGTTGGACGGACCCATTGAGGCACTCGCGCTGACTGGCAGAACGGTGCTGGCGGTGGATCTGCGGGGGTTTGGAGAAACCCTTCATCCTCAGGGTAAGGGAGAATTGGGGGCGCTGCTGGGGGCGAACTCCACAGAAGCAACCCTAGCATATTTGTTGGGAAAATCGTTTGTAGCCATGCGTGCAGAGGACGTTTTGGTCTGCAGCCGGTACTTGTTCAGAACCTGCAGCGCGGCGCCCCAGCCCGTCCGCATTACCGTCGTCGCCAAGGGGGAGACGGGCGTGCCTGCGCTGCATGCGGTGGCCCTAGAACCGGAGGTTTTTTCGGGCCTCAGCCTCGAGCGCGCGCTGCGCTCTTGGGTGAGTGTTGTGCACACACCCGCTAGCGAGAATCAGAAAAACAGCCTCGTCTTCGGAGCCCTGCGGGCCTACGACCTGCCGGACCTCGCTGCCTCTCTACCAACGGGCAAAATTAACATTACTGGGGCGCTGGACGCTAACGGCCACACACCCCGGTAAACAGCCCACCCGTCTCACCTCCGCAGAAAACGTCCTTCCCTCATCCAGGGCGCCGTTGTCCTCGCATTTTTACCATACCAGAGTCGAGAGAGATCCCAACCCGGGGCTCCCCATTTGGGAGTAAAGAGCGATCGATTACTCCTGAGGCAAACGTACTAGAGGCAGCACCGCTTCGCAAATTCCCAGAAAACGGCGGCTCTCAACTCCCGTGATTTCTTTGTCGGCCCTATGTTCCATTCGCGGGAACAAGTGGCAACGTTTGACTCTCTGCGGAAACTGGAGGGTGGTGAGCGAAGCCCAAGGAAGGCAGCCTGGAGAGGGGGAAAAATGGAATGTTTGTGATTTTTTTGTCGTTTTTCATTTTCGATTTTATTTTATTCCCCCCCTTGTGTCAGATAGTAAATTCCACCCCTATTAATGACACGCAAGTACCTGACTCTCTTTGTGCTTCTGCTCGCAGTCGTGGCCGCGGTTAAAATTGGCGTTGATTACAAACCAGGCAATGATCTTTATGAATATATTCTTTCAGTCAAGGAGAGCATGGATGTCGAAAAAAAGGTGGAGATTAAGCGAAAAAGCCTCGAGCAAACCCTCGAGTGGCATGGGTTGGAAATTCCCTCCGGCGTGTTTTTAATGGGGGACCCTCGCAAAACGGGTTCGGAGAAAACGGCTACCCCAGAGCAACCCGTGACTTTGGATGCGTATTACATCGGGGAAACCAGCGTCACGCAATGGGAGTGGGAGGCCGTAGTGCGGGCCACGCAACACATCGGGTACGATTACCGCAATTGGAAGCTCTCGCCTGCTGCCTTTTTGAAATTAGAAAGTCTCGACGGGTTGGAAAAACTTTCGCAGCCCATGGAAGAAATCAGCTGGCTGGATGCCGCGGCGTGGTGCAACGCCAAGAGCGAACTGCACGGGTTGGCTCCCTGTTATTACCAAAAAACCAAAAGCGGAAACACCAAGCAATTTAACGGCTCTAAAGCTGCAACCCCTGTGATTTCTTGGGATATGAAGGCCAACGGTTACCGCCTCCCTACCGAGGCGGAATGGGAAAGAGCCGCCCGAGGAGGCTTGGGGCAAAAACTGTACCCGTGGGGGGACGAAATTCCCCAGAAAGCGCCCCCCCTCTCCTCCGGGTTTGGACTCCAAGGACTGACCCTCAAGCCCGGCAACTGGTGTTGGGACAAGTTTGCCCCGTACTCAGTGTATGCAAAAACCAACCCTCTCGGGCCAACCACCGAGGGAGGCAATGCAGAGCGGGTGCATCGTGGCAAACCCGCTCTGGGGGGAGGTTATCCCTTTGTCTTCACTCGGGAACACTACGACGAAGGAAATCCAGTGGGCGGACTACGATTGGCTGCCAGTCTGGAAAGCACGTTTGTGCAGATTCCTGGGGGGGATTTCCTCATGGGCGACACTTCCAAAGACGGGCAGTCCGAGTCCGGCGGGGACGGCGGGTCTTCAAAAAAAGGAGGGGGAAGAGAAGGCTCTGTAGAGGAAAACCCGGTGCATTCAGTCCAGGTAAAAAAATTCGAACTAGGCCGAACTGAGGTCTCTTTAGGAGAGTGGGAGCGCGTGAAACAGTGGGCAGAAGGCAACGGATATCAATTTGCAAATCCAGGCCAGGCAAAGCGGGAGGATTATCCGGTCACAAACATCAGCTGGTACGACGTCTTAAAGTGGTGTAACGCGAAAAGTGAAATGGAGGGTCTCACTCCCTTTTACCAAACAGCCTCCCTCAAAAGCCCAGCCGCAGGAATCTATCGCCGCGGAGAGTTGGAAATCACCGATTCCATGGTCAACTGGAACGCTTCGGGCTTCAGGCTTCCTACCGAAGCAGAGTGGGAAAAGGCTGCGAAAGCCGAACAGGCAGACAATTTTTACCCCTGCGGCAAACAGATAAGCCACTGGAAGGCGGTTTACACTGCCGAGATCGACAACCCTTCGCAGGAAAAAACGACGCTGCGCCACCCTGTTTTTGGAGACGGTCCAGCACCGGTCCGAACGTTCTCTTCCTTCAAGCTGTACAACATGGCCGGCAATGTTTGGGAGTGGTGCTGGGATGCCTTCGCCGCTTATCCAGGGTACCCGGTGGGCAGCCCCCCCATCGAGATGAGTCCCAACATCCGAGTCATGCGGGGCGGCTCTTGGCGCAGAAATGCTTGGGACTGCCGCTCGGCACGCCGCGGAAAAGGCAATGCGACGGAGGCTAACGATGCGCTTGGATTTCGCGTCGTTCGCAAATGAGGGAAGGTGGGTTCCGGGAAAGCTGGGCCTCAGGAATGAACCCCTCGGGCGATGGCACCCTTCAGCCGTTGGCAGCAGCTACTTGGCGGACTGGTCCATCCTGCAGGCCGGATCTAAATCAACAGCCTCGCCAGTTTCGTCTACGGGGTGCGTAAACAAATAACGCCAGACGTCCTCATATAAAAAACGACCCGCCGAGTCCTTCCCTGAGGTGCCCCCGGGAACAACCGTGGTATGTGCGCGCTTGCCGTCCTGATTTACATCACTGCTCGTGATCAGGCGGCGCGAATTACCGTAGGGAGGCTGGGCCTGGTCGACCGTCACGACGGAGCCGTACTTGTGCAGGCCAAGCATCTGCCACGAACGGCAGTAGTGATCCCCCACCCAGCCGCCATCAAGCACATGCGTGAATCCAAAAAAACGGTTGGAAGGCGTTGCGGAGGGAAACCCTTGCCACGTTTCCGTATTGTCACGAGGTCCAGAAAACATCACCACCCGGTCCACCCGCTGATGCTTCGCAAAACGCGCCGCCGTGGTTGATCCGTGCGAAATCCCACACACAATCACTTTCTCCCATGCAATGCCGCTGCCGTCGCTGGAAAGAAACTGTTCCCAATGGCCCTGAGGGTTCTCTTTGCCGAGCCACTTCACAAACTGAAAGGCGCGTTCCATCATTCCATCCGGTTTTGGAATGTCCATGAGCGGACTGAAATCTTCCCCGGTCGCGGCCTCCAACCGAAGTTTTCCAATGCTGGTGCCGTCATTGAGCACTTCCTTGCCAAACGCGGATAAATAGCTGTTGGCGTAACTCACCTGGATGCCGTGCAATCCGTAACTGGAAACACGTTCAAACAATCCTGCGTTATGGTCCATTAGCCAAACCACAAGCCTCCCTCGGGCGGGCACGCGCGTGTCGACCACCGCGTGCTGCAGGTCACGCGGCTTGCCTGTTTTTTTGTCGTTGAAGAGAAAATCAATCTCAGGATGCTCCCGGGTCCGCGGGTCAATTTCGCTAGCGCGTTTGCTCAAGTCGTAGCGCTGCACCGCGGGTTCCGCGGCAAAAAGGGAACCAAAAAGGAAAAGGCCGGAACCGGCGGCAAGGAAGGATGATTTCATAACAAAGTGTTCTATCCTTTCGACTCAAAACCGAGCCTTAAAACGAAAGGAGGGAGCTCAAAATTCCAAACGGCCCAAAAACAAAACCACTGGGCGCGAAACAGAGCCAACCCAAGGAACCGAGCCTCCCCTTGGGCGCTGACCATTTCCGCCCACCGAATAAAGACCCGCGAAAACAAGCCTCGTGAACTCCTCGCGATTCTGGAGACAGCACGGTAAACTCTCCCTAAATATTCATGCACTACCTCCAACAAAGCGCCATCGACTGCCCTTGGTGTGGCGAAGTTTTCGACACCACCATCGACACTTCGCAGGGCGACCACGAGCACATCGAAGACTGCTCGGTTTGCTGCAGGCCGATTTCAGTTTCCGTCGAATGCGAACCAGGGGAGATCTTCTCAGTACAAAGCGGCCGTCCGTGACCCTTTTCTCCTCTTGTTCAAAAGACTTGTTCAAAAGACTTGTTCAAAAGACTTGTTCAAAAGACTTGTTCAAAAGACTTGTTCAAAAGAAAAGGCAGCACAATGAAGTGCTGCCCTATCGAAAAAGTTTGAAGTGAGTCAAATGCTCACCAGACCAAACCTAGTGCAGTGCAACCAAAGCACGATTGACTGCGCTCTTGTGCCTGCTGGCCGTATTGCGATGCACGTTGCCTGTCTTGACAGCCTTGTCCAACGTGGATACGAACTCGATGGCGGCCGCCTGGGCGACGTCCTTCTTGCCGGTCTTGAACGCCTCACGGACCGCCTTAAGCTGGTTCTTTACAGAGGTGTTAGTACGACGGTTAATCAGTGAACGACGTTCAGTCTGGCGGGCGCGCTTGGCGGCAGAAGGTGTATTGGCCATGAAATCGGAAAATTTAAGGGGCGCGAACTTGGCTCCATAAGCGTTGACTGTCAATTAACAAAAGTAATTTTTTGCTAGATTGGCGAATACCCCCCCTTTCGTATCTCCAGACCTGCAAGCCACCCGATTTTTTAAAGACGGGTCAGAACAAGCCTGAACTTTGCAAATACCGCGTCACACCAGGCGACAAATCTTTGGAGTCGCAGTATAGTTTTTGATCATGAAAGCCTCCCGCGCCCCACGCCTGCTCGCTTTGACCTGCTTTCTCGCGACAGTGCTGTCTCCCCCCTCTCTTTTGAGCCTCCCCGCCTCCTCCGCTGACGCGCTGAAATGGGAGAGTCTTGTGGCCAAAAAACTCAAACTTCCGGCCCCTCCCGTCGGCGCAATTCTGTGCATAGGAAGCTCGCACATGGCGCTTTGGAAAACCATCCAGGCGGATCTCGCCCCCCTGCACGTCCACAATTTTGGCATCGGCGGAAGCAAGATGGTGCATGCCGCAGAACTGTTCGTGCCAAGGCTCGTTATTCCCTTCAAGCCGAGGGCGGTGGTTTTATACGAAGGCAGCAACGATCTCGCTTCCAAAGCCACTCCGGAAGAGGTGCTGGAACAGTTCCAGAAGGTGCACCAACAAATCCATGAGGCGCTTCCCGAAACACGACTATACGTGCTGGGCATCGTACCCAGTCCAGGGCGGCGCTTCGAGCGATGGGACGCCATCCAGCAAACCAACACCCTGCTTAAAAACGAGGCCAAAAGCCACCCCTGGATCAAGTTCCTCGACACGACAACGCCCCTCATGGGAACCAAAGGCTTGCCCCGCCCAGAGTGTTTCATCCCCAATGATGTCCACATGACGGAACTTGGCTATGAGGCTTGGAAAGCGGTGGTGGCTCCCGCCCTTTTGGCTGCGGAACTTCCCTTCGAGGTGCCCGAAGAACGCTAGATTCCACGGCCCACCGTTCACGGCCCACCGTTCACGGCCCATTGTGGGGAAGCCGCGTGGGGCAGGCAAAGGAAGCGTTTTTCGCGTCTTGTTACCCGTGTTCTCGCAGATATCATGGGCCCTTAATTCCAGCCAATGCGTCACCAGCGAATGAATCCGAATACCGTTTTATACGACAACGAGTGTTCCTTTTGTACCTTCCAGATGAAGCTACTGAGTTGGCTGGACTGGGGGAACCGCTTTGCCCTTGTGCCCGCCGCGGACGCACGTGTGGGCGTTCTCGCCCCAGACCTGACGGCCGAGCAACTCAACGAGGCCATCCACTGCGTGACTTCCGACGGCCGGATTCATCGGGGTGCGCGGGCCATTCGTTTTATTTCACTGCGCCTGCCCTTGCTGGTGCCGCTCGCATTATTTCTGTGGCTGCCGGGGGTGATCCTGGTCGCTGAACGCGTCTACGCGCTGATCAGTCGCAACAGGCAGCTCATCAGCGGGCTTTTTGGGTGTAAAGGAGCTTGCGCTCTCATGCCAGATCGCGCCGGAATTGGAGCCAAATCTGGGAAAGCAAAGCCGTAGCGTCTTCCAAATCCGAAGTTCAACCAAAGCCTGGAATGCCGGCCCCCGAGAAGGCTTTTGGCGCACATCGGCCCCGCATCACTTTGATTCATCGTTTTTATGAGCAAACCAACTCTCCTCGTTATGGCCGCCGGCATGGGAAGCCGCTACGGCGGCCTCAAGCAAATTGATCCCATGGGGCCCCATGGAGAAACCATCCTTGATTACTCAGTCTTCGACGCCCTGCGCGCCGGCTTCGGCAAGGTCGTTTTCATCATCCGTCCCGACTTCGAGCAGGCCTTCCGCGATAACGTCACCGCGAAGTTCAACTCCCGCATCGCCGTCGACTACGCCTTCCAGACCCTCGACCGCCTGCCTGCTGGATTCACCATCCCCGCCGGACGCGAAAAACCCTGGGGCACGACCCACGCCATTCTCTGCGCACAAGCAACGATTTCAGAGCCGTTTGCCGTGATCAACGCAGACGACTTCTACGGCCGACACTCCTTCGAGGTTCTCAGTAACCATCTGGCGTCGCTTCCGGCAGACTCCAACGCTTACGCGATGGTCGGATTTACCCTAAAAAACACGCTTTCTGACAACGGCACCGTCGCGCGCGGTGTCTGCAAAACCAATCCCTCGGGATACCTGCAGGAAATCCAGGAACTCACAAAAATCGAGAAAACCCCTTTGGGCGCTCGGAATGCCAGTGAAGAAGGCAACGCCCTTGAACTCACCGGCGAGGAGCCCGTTTCGATGAATATGTGGGGATTTTCGCCACACCTCTTCGGGCAAATCAACGGACTATTTGAAGAGTTCCTACGCGACCAAGGTGCAGAACTAAAAAGCGAGTGCTACATCCCTCTTTCCGTAGGCGAACTTGTGCGCCGCGGACAGGCGACCTGCAAAGTCCTCCCCACCTCCTCCGCCTGGTTCGGTGTCACCTACCGCGAGGACAAACCGCGCGTCCAAGCCAGCATTGCAGCCATGACCGCCTCAGGAGACTACCCCAACGGGCTCTGGATGTAACACACCGAGCCGCTTCATTTTTGGAACCTCACTGCCCGGGTTGCACAGAAAAGCCGGGATAAACTACGGACGGCACCCCACCCTCCTTCATTGGTAATTTATCGGTAGATCACGGCGGGGACCAAACGAACTTTTCGTTCTCGGCTGCTAGCAGAAGGAAGGGAGACGGAGGCGCTCGGCCGACGGTTAGACCCAAATCACAGGGCCATCGCGGATTGCAAGACAACCCGCACCTCAAATGCCCCCCACCTTCCACCGGAGCGCACCCGTTGGGACAAAACCATGAACTACTGCGTTTCCCCGTCGGGCTTGAGGATCTTGAAAAAGGGACCGGGAGACTTCCCCTCCGAACCCACCAACTTCTTGTACTCGGACTCCAGAAAAGTTTCCCCAACCACCCGGTCCCCCTTAATCACCTGTACCCCGTATCCTACGATTTTAATCCCACTGACCTCCCCCATCTTTCCTGGACTTGCTGCCTTTCGAGTTACCGTTCCTTTAACCGGGTCGGAGTTCATCACAAATGTCCCTCCCGGCTTGAGTTCCGCACTAGATTCACCCCCGTCTAAAAGACTCACCTTAAACGTTTTCATATCCCTCCCAATAAACCAATACCGCACCAGCAACTCGCTCTCCGGCCTTCTGGCACTATTACGCAGGGTAATCGCTATCACCTTCTCCTGACTGCTCGCCTTTGGAGGGGCTACTGCCTTTTTTACGCTCTCCGCTTGGCCGGAAGCGTTCTCTTTTTTTTCACGGTAAGGCATCAACTCGGCGGTTACCTCGATTGCCGAGAAGCATTTAAAAACGGTCAAGGGCCAAATCAAAAACGCAAAAAAAACGGATTTCATAGACTTTACTCAGAAAAATAGCGGAAACCGATCAGGTCAGCGCACCGTGAATGAGCTACTCGGCACCAACCCAGACACTGCCGCATTAAGCCTTGATTAATTCCACACATTCCCCCCGTTCGACAAGACCGTCTTCTCCCCCCCCAAAGCTCCCACCTCAAAAAAACTTCCGCTCTAGCTCCTTCCCGCCTCGTCTTACGCCTCCTCCTGGCCCCCATCCCCTGCCGCATGATCGTTTTCCTTAATCTGCCTGAGCACCTCCGAACGGTCCTCGACCTCCTCCCACACCTCCCCAGACACATAAATCGGCGCCTTCTGTGCAATCGCAAGCGCAATACAGTCACTGGGTCGACCATCGAGTTCGATGATTTTGCGCTGATAAAGTTCGTTCTGACAGCTGACAATGAGCCGGGCAAAATAAGTCTCACTCTTCACGTCGTTGATTACCACCCGGTCCACCTGGGCACCCAACGCCGTGAGCAAATGCACTGTCAAGTCGTGGGTCATCGGCCGTTCCCGCGTTTCGCCCTTGAGCAGCATCGAAATCGCCACTCCCACCGGCTCATCAACGTAAATAACAAACACCTTCTCGTCGTTCCCCAAAAAAATAGCCCGCCCAGCGTTCAGGGGCAGAACTGACCGGACTTCCACAGGCACCACTGACTTGTTCATTCGTGGAAAATACACCCAAACCGGCAGATTCTCAAGGATCCCACGCTCTTTCTATTCCAGATCAATTCATCGCCACTTTCCAAGCCACCCTATAATATACACTGTCTCCTCCGAATGAAAAAGGCTCTGCAACTCCTCCTGTGGTCCGCCATCGCCCTCTTGGGTGCGGGCGCCTATGCCGTCATCGCTACCCGACGCAGCGAACCGGTGAACTCCGTCTACTTACTCACCGCGGCCATCTGCACCTATGCAATCGGGTACCGTTTTTACTCCAAATGGGTGGCTGCAAAGGCCCTTTCTTTAAACGATCTACGATCCACTCCCTGCGAGCAGTACGAGGACGGGCGAGACTTTGTAAAAACCAACCCCTGGGTTGTTTTTGGCCATCATTTCGCCGCCATTTCCGGCCCCGGCCCCCTGGTCGGCCCCGTTTTGGCCGCGCAATTCGGCTACCTGCCAGGAACACTCTGGATTCTGCTGGGCGTCGTGCTCGGCGGCGCCGTCCAAGATATGGTCATCCTGGCAGCCTCCACCCGCCGCGACGGACGCTCCCTAGCGCAGATGGTGCGCGAGGAAATTGGTGGCGCCGCGGGCGTGGTCGGAACCATCGCGGTGCTTTCAATCATGGTCATCCTCCTCGCGGTACTGGCCTTGGTAGTTGTAAATGCACTTGCAGAAAGTCCTTGGGGCGTCTTTACCGTAGCGGCAACCATTCCGGCGGCGATGTTCATGGGCGGTTACATGCGTTTCTTGAGGCCCGGAAAGGTCCTCGAAGCCTCCCTTATCGGCGCCGTTCTGCTGCTCGCCTCAGTCTGGGGCGGCCAGTTCATTCACTCCGACCCCGGCCTGGCCTCGGCCTTCCGACTCAAGGCGCACACCCTAGCTTGGAGCGTCATCGTTTACGGCCTTGCCGCCTCCGTTCTGCCGGTCTGGCTGCTCCTGGCTCCCAGAGACTACCTGAGCACCTTCCTCAAACTGGGCACGATCTTCGCCCTTGCCGTCGGTGTCGTCATTGTCCTGCCCGACCTCCACATGCCACCCCTCACCCAGTTCGTGGACGGTAGCGGCCCCGTCATTCCAGGAAAACTCTTCCCCTTTTGTTTCATCACCATCGCCTGCGGGGCCATCAGCGGCTTTCACGCCCTCATCTCCAGCGGGATCACCCCGAAAATCATTACCCGAGAGCGTTTCATCCGGCCGGTGGGCTACGGAGCAATGTGCTTGGAGTCGCTCGTTGCGATCCTGGCCCTGATCGCAGCCTGCACTTTGGAACCGGGAGTCTATCTGGCTATCAACATCAAAGCTGCAGGCGCCGAAGCCTCCATCGCCAAGGTCAACAGCTTCGGCCCGATCTTTGCCGTCACGCTCGAACAAATGGAGCACCTCGCCCGCACCGTGCAGGAGGAAAGCCTCTTTGGCCGAACCGGCGGAGCCGCTACCCTTGCCGTAGGCATGGCGCGCCTCTTCGCCTCTGCCTTTGGGGATAAAATGCTGGGCCTTTGGTACCATTTTGCGTTGATGTTTGAAGCGCTTTTTATCCTAACCACTCTCGATGCCGGCACCCGCGTCGGGCGTTATTTGCTCCAAGACGCCATGGGCCGCATCTGGCCCTCCATGGGTAACGCCTCCAACCAGACTTCCAACTTTCTTTGCAGCGGTTTAATCGTCTCCGCCTGGGGCTTTTTCCTTTTGAACGGCGTCGCCGATCCCGAGGGCGGCACCAAGGCACTCTGGCCCATTTTCGGAATCGCCAACCAGTTACTGGCAAGTATCGCACTCAGCCTGGGATCCATCATTCTCCTCAAAACCCAACTCCGCAAGACGGACGGGCGTCCCGCCATCGCTCTGGTCACCGTCTTGCCATTGGTCTGGTTGCTGAGCGTCACGGTCACGGCCGCCGTCGAAAAAATAGGGCATCCCGACCCTCGCATTGGATTTCTGGCGGCCGCTAAAAAGGCGGAGGGGGACATACTCGCCCTGAAACAAGAGGCGGAAGCAGCGCCTGAAACTTCGGCGGCTCTCGATAAAAAAATCCAAGCAGCATCCCGCCTCCGACTCAATATGCACACAGATGCCGCCGTCACCGCCGGATTCCTCACTTTGGTGGCAGTACTCCTCGGGATCACCGTCCTGGAGGCCGCCGCGCTGCTTCGCCGAAAAAAAGAGCCTGTCCTTTCCGAGAGCGAGCCAGTTTGGCTGCCACGTTTGGACGCGACAAAATCTGGCGTTCCCGTTGCAGGCCTCCTTGGGCTTGGCGTGGCTCTGGTGCAGGAACTCTCGGGACAGGCCGCCGTGGAGCGCGAAAGAGTCGCCCAGGTTGCAGAGTGCACTTGCCCGCCCAACACCAATCCACGAGCAAACGCCTTCCTGCTTTCAGCCGACCGTCGTTTTAACGGCGTTAACCGCTGCTGTTAAACCCAATCTGGCCCCACAGATTCACGGCGCTCCCCAGTGGAAGCCTGTTCCCTCAAAAAACTGGCAGTCACTCCACCGGAAAACCGCAGATCTTACGCAGGAGTCCACTGCGCCACATGCTGGGCGAAGGCAGCTTCCGCGCGCTCCAGCGCTTGAGCCACGTCAGCCCGAGTGTGCGCGAGACTCAAAAACCAGAGCCCCCGCTCGATGGCACGGACGCCGTGCATCAGAAGGCAACGCCGTAGATGCGCCCACCGTGCCGCATCATGCCGCCGCACATAATCTCGATAGGATCCCACAGGTCCTGGCGCCGAGCCGGGTTTGAGCATTGTACAGTGAAAAACATGGCCGGGCCCCTGCGGAAACATCGGGATGCCGTGCTTGGTGGCAAGCGCGCTAAGGCCAGCCATCAACTCCCCGCCTAGGGCAATCAGAGAGCCCGGATGCTGGGGGCCCAAGGCTTGAATTTCATCCAAACACCACTTGCTGGCCGCAAGACACAGCGGGTTTCCATTGAGAGTCCCCGCATGCACAACCTTTCCGCTCATGACGGTTTCGAAAAAACGCTCCCGACCCACAAGTGCCGCAAAGGGAACGCCCCCCCCAATTGCCTTTCCAAGAATCGTCAGATCGGGCGACGCCCCATAAAACACCTGAGCCCCCCCAGCTCCATACCGGAACCCGGTGATGGTTTCATCGGCAATCATCAGAGCGCCCTGGCTGTCGCACAGTTCACGAATGGCGTCCAACATGCCTGGGATGGGTTCGATACAGCTGGTGTTGCAGCCGCATGGCTCAAAGACGATCGCGGCGATTCTGCCGTCAAATTGCGCCACACGCCGGCGCAAGTGCCCGATATCGTTCCATCGCGCCACGACGAAATGGTCCAGCACCTCCGGAATAATCCCCATGCTCGGATGCAGGCGGGTAGGATCCTCTTCCTCTCCCCATTTGTCAGAGGGAGGCGCAAACCCGACAAGCCCCTCGTCACCCCAGCCATGGTAGTGCCCCTCAAAACGCAGGATCAGCGGCTTACCCGTGTGTGCTCTCGCAATGCGGAAAGCAGCGATAACCACCTCCGTTGCCGAGCTGTTAAAACGCACCCGCTCGGCACTCGGGATCATTTCCTGCAACCGCTCTGCCACCTCGAGCTCAAGCTCCGACTGGGCCGCCCAGTGCAGCCCGAGTCGCGCCTGCGCGCCAATGGCCTCAGCCATGGCTTCCGGAGCGTGCCCGTACAAAATGGCGCCCTGACCACATTGAAAGTCGATGAACTCGTTGCCGTCTACATCGTAGAGACGCCCCGCCCGTCCATGCGAAAAATAAAGAGGAACCGGCGTTTCCATTTTTCGAATGCCGGAATTCACTCCACCGGCGATGGAGTTTTGGGCACGCTCAAAAAGCGCCTGTGACTTGCGAAAATGAGGTTCAATCGGGCTCATAAAAAAGAGGGGCTCTGTAATTCTACAAAAATATAAACCTCAAATTTCAGTTAAGGTCTGCACCATCAGGAGCACTGGGAGTCCCTTGTAAAAACGAATGTCGGAAATTTTGAGAAACTAAGCTGACGCTGGCTCGAAACTGCTTCAGGAGAAAAGACCGGTACAGACGGCTTTGTACTCAAATCCGGAGTGCACCAGAGTCCAAGCGAGTTTGTGGTCCTTAGCGTGTCTATTTTCCTAAAAAGCGTTACTCCCTGGCTAAAAGACACGGCTTTCTACTACACAGCCATCACCGGACTCTCGCCGCTACCGGCCATTGCAACTTGGTGAGCACTCGCGTGCTGTTCCCGTAATGAAAGTACCCAACCTCTCCAGCAACAGCTCCCGAGGCGCAGATTCTCAACGCCGTCATCGCGCTGGCCATCCCCAATTATTACCTGAACTGGATGGTCAACGGATTCAACCGCTCCGTCAGCAAGAACCCAGAGGAAATGGCCCTTCCCCAGGCCAGCTTATTGCCCATCAAACCTCCGAGCTCAACTCGTCGCGTTTTCCGGCCCAACACGACGTGGACATGCTACACACCCTCGTGCGGCAGTACCTGCGAAGGCTCGGAAACAGGGAGGGCCCGCCCATCGGAAACGACACGGATCTCGCTACCGCCCTCAGAGGCGACACTCCCATAAAGTACGCCACGCTGCCGAAGAACCCCCCGGCTTTTGGCTCGGGAGGACGCCGTTGCGACCGCGGGGGTCACCCTGTTTTTGTCCACCCCATTGGCGCGGCAGACTTTGATTTTGAAATCCGCTCCGCTGGGCCGGACCGAAAAATGTTCACTGCCGACGATCTCATCGCAGTTCCCACGGGTGCAGAAGGACGACAGTGCTTGACCACCGACAGACCGATCACAACGCTTCCGGACGGACTAGAGGGTTCAATGCAAGTCGAAGGGAGTTGTAGGATAAGATTAATTGGACTGGATTCCGCGTTGATGCAGGCACTAATGTTCGACACGGTCGTCACTTCCGACAACCGCTGTTCTCTATCCATGAATATCTCCCCATCCCCTTCCAAACGCTTCGCCCTCACCCTCGCTCTAGTCTCGTCTGCTTTAAGCGGCATTGTTTTCGCGGCGCCGGCACCCCTTCAACTCAAGGACAATGACGTGTGGGTCATGGCTGGCGACAGTATTACGGCGCAGCGCTTGCACAGCAATTTCATCGAGGCCTATTACCGCACGCGCTTTCCTCACATGCGTTTGCATTTCCGCAATTCCGGGATTGGAGGAAACCGCACGAGTAGCATCCTTGCCCGGTTTGATTACGACGTGGCGGCATGGAAGCCAACCATAGTGAGCATCGAACTTGGAATGAACGACGTGGGCGGTTCCGAGGAGGATTATATCCGTGGAATGAAGGAGCTCATAACAAAGATTCGCGCCATCCCCGCGCAGCCCGTTTTGATCTCTTCGAGCCCTGTGGACGATGGAAGCCTCATGGGAGACTGGCGTTCTCCGAGATGTGAGAAGATTCATCCCTTCACCGAGGCCCTTCAGAAACTTGCGGAGCAGGAGAATGTTCTTTTTGTCGATCAATACCATCCTCTCATCGATGTGTGGGGGAACAACCGACGGAAGGGAGCGGAGGCCGCTGCAGCGAAGGCGGCCTCCCAACCGCAGCCACCCGTAGCGGCGCCAGTCATTCCGCCCGCGCCTCCGAAGGCGCCCCCGATTCCTCCCGGACTTGTCCCTCTTGGGGGTGATCCAGTGCACCCGGGAGCGGTCGGGCAATACATGATGGCGGCAACCATTCTCAAGAGCCTGCACGCCCCCGAAGCGGTCAGTTCCGCCGCCTTGAGTGCGGAAGGAAAAGTCGCCTCCACCAAAGGGTGCAAAATTACCGATGCCGCCGTGAAGGACGGCAAACTTACCTTCACGCGTTTGGACGAGACTGGCCCGTGGCCGATTCTGCCAGCGGCCCGCTCGATGCTCGAGCTTATGCCGTCGGCCTTGAGCCTGTCGGAGTATGAGTTGAAAATCACCGGACTCGCGGACGGACTGCACCGAGTTTCGATCAATGGCCAGCCTGCTGGAGAAGTAAGTGCACGTGACCTGGCAGCAGGCTGGAATTTGAGCGGTGTTTTCGACGGGGCTTTGGGAGAGCGGAGTGCCGCTGTGGCAGGGCTGATTTCGAAACTGCAGTCGGGGTTGAACAACAATTGGCGTGCCGCCAGCAAGGCCAAAGACGCAGAGAAGCTCGAGGTTGCACAGCGGGAGATTGCCGAAGCCGAGGAAGATCTGCAGAAGCTTGTGCAACCCATTGCCTTAAACATCGAAATCGAACTCGCCCCTCTGGTTCGGTAGTCAGCCGTGACTTCTTCCATTGCTTCAATTTCAAAGTTACCCGCGCGCAACAATTAGAGAGTCTTTGGCGCGCCCCGCGCCGACACTCACTTGCCCTTCTGACCATGCAAGAAATCCTCCAGATTTTTGCAGCGCTGTTGCTCACGCCCCTAGCCTCGCTGCCCATCGCCGCCGGCCGACCCTGAAATCACTTGGCTCTTTCAATACGATGCGAAATCGCTGCCGCGGGAGCAGGGATGGAAAGCCCGAGGCGAACTGGCGGCGAAAGCAAAACGCGAGAATGGCGCGCTGCATCTCGTGGATGATTCCGCGAAGGCGGATCGTGCTTTTCGCGCGGCCTGGAAACCGGAGCCGGAGACCGAAATTTTGGTCGGGGCCAGCGTTCGAGTGGAGTCCGTTGCAGCTCGACGTGGCACCGGCATGAGGCCCGCGCAGCAAGGGGCACCGGTGGTGGGAGTGATCGTCAGCGATGGAGCACATAGGAAGGGCTGCTGCTCCGACCGGAGAAGATTGCCACGTTCCATGATCGGGTGGCGATCTTCGACGCGAAGACGGAGTTTCGCACCTGTCAGCTCGTTATTCGCGATCGCGACATAAGCATCGCGGTGGATGGCAGGCTCTTGATTCGTGGCGGAGGTGTGTTTTCGAAAAAGGCGGAAAGCGCGGAGGCCTTCATGCAGTTTGGCTCCACAGCTCCCGGTTGGATGGGCGATGCGCATTGGCAATCGGTGAGGCTCGGACTGCGCAAGCGCAGCGAACTTCAGATAAACCGAAGCTCAAAATGACCGTCAGCGAGCCGTGGGATATCTCTCCGTCTCCACGTCGGGATCAACCGCGACATGGCGGGCACAAGTTGAAATCAAAGGACCCCGAGACCGGCATCGCTGCTCCCGAAGCCAAGTCCGGCAAGCCTTTGCCACCCACGCGGCCCTGTCTCTAAGGGCCTGGGGCGCCTGCTCTACCTCCATGATGCACCGAAGCTGCACGCGCTGTATGTCGATGTGGAGCTTGCGAAGTAACAAACAACCACCCCGGAGTTCCACGTGTTCGGGGGTATCTCTCGCCACTCGACAACCTCGTGTCGTCTTGGAATCCCCCCCCCCAAAAGTGAACAAGAATCCGCCTTTGGGTTTTCTAGTTGACCAACGACTGGCCAAGCCGCGTAATGCGACAGGAACTTGCACTCGTAGCTCAACTGGATAGAGCGCAGCCCTCCGAAGGCTGAGGTTATGGGTTCGACCCCCGTCGAGTGCACCACCTTAAGTCGCTGGTAATCAGCAGATTACAACACAACGCGTGTTTTGCGCCTCCTTAAACTCGGCAATAATTGCCTTTTTTTGCCCTTTTTAGCCCTTTTTTCTGTTTTCATTGGCAATTGATTTTTGAGCCTCAAAAACCTGCATTGCAGCTGTTTGTGCCAATACAGCTGCTTCATTCGAGTTTTGGGCGCTTCAGGGAGTTTTTCACTCCCGCGCCAGCATCAGCTCAGCCACCTTCTTGAACTGGTGAATCTGAGCCGCCATCGGCCGCTCTGCGGCCACGGCCACGGCTACCAGGTCACGGTCCGTAATCCTCGGCCCTCCATCCGCCAGCACCGCGCGGGCGCCCCCTTGAACGCTTTATCCATCTGATCCGGGGCCGGTCGGTCTCCATGCTCTAGCATCCTCACTAGCATAATGAAGTCTGTGAGTGCTTTTCTGAGGTTGGCCATCAGCCGCGCCTCAAACGCTCCATTCTCTACGACGTCTTCATCATCATCTTCATCAGCGTCTGGCAAAGTAAAAAACGGTTCAAAGCCTGGGTCAGCCGGCGCGCCTTCAACCTGTCTTCATTCGACTCCTCAGGCTCGTCAGCATTCAGTGAACACTGACCCGCAGTTTTCAAGCCACTCCTTATCCACCTCCGCAGTTTCCTGCGCCATTCTCCTGCCTCGTCCTTCGTCAAACACCTCGGAGGCACGTGCAAGCATCTGGCTTTTCCATTGGGTCACCCGAGTCGGGTGCACCTGAACGCCGCAATCTCCTGTACGGTCTTAATGCCCTTGATCGAATCCAATGCCACTCGCGCCTTGCACTCGGCGCTGTAAATTCGTCTTTTGTTTTTCATGTCCTTGGTGGTTATTGCCACCCAGAACTCTTCCCTCAAGCCTACAATCTCACTGGCTCCGTTTCCAAGCACCCGCTCTTCGAGTCTTGTTTAATGAGATAGAATCAAACTTGTGAAAGTCTTGAAAAGCGCGAAACTTCGTGCGATTCAGCAACCTATTGTCATCTAAACCTTGAGCTTATGGGATATATCAGGACACACACAATTGAAGAGATTTTTCACCGTCTGTTTAAGGAAAAGGGGCGCGCGTCTAGAATCGAAGTGATCAAGAACAAGGTCGAACAGGAACAAGCCCGTTCTTCCTCAGGCGGATTGGCGAATCCAGACGGTATTCGCGGCATCGTCCATGAAGCGGGGCTCGCCTTTGACCTGTTTTGCTACGATCGAATACCGAAAGGCCTTGTTTACCCCGAGTATTGGAGACTGCACCTAGAAGATGCTTTGGAAATAGACGAGGAACTTTGGTTTTCCTCAGACGAAGGGGCTATCTTTGAAGAAAAAGGCGACACCGCCGCTGCCGAGCGTGTTCTCGCTGCAAGTCAAGGCGCTTTGCCTCCGTGGCACGCAAAGTCCGAAAATGAAATCGCTGGAAATCACGATTGGACCATCTGCTTGAAGTTTTTTGCAGCGAGCCAGTATTTCGATGACCTCGACCGTCTAATCGATGAAATCAACCAGTGGCCAAATTCTGCATCGACAACTTTTATTGCCAACACTTGCTTTACCGAAGACACACCACGTCTTGGCGGTTTTGTTTTATAGGGTTCTGAAATCCTTTCGGAATCCATCCTGAGTCCGCACCAAGCCCTGACCGCTCCGAAAAGCTCATCCCAACGCTCCGAGGGATTCCGGGAGAACGACTACGTTGAAATAAGCAGCAACTGATCGGGAACCAGGGGTCCGTGTTCGTTTTCTTTCAGTGACAGGTTGCCCAGCGGTCCTTTTCCTTCGCTGCCTGAATCGTCTGCCACTGCATATTCGCAAGCGTATCCCTTGGTCGCATTGTCTAGACAGCCTTGGGAGGCTTGGGGCTGTGCCACAGCTTCCGGCGGAACACTCCGGGGCTGATTCCATTGGCGGCCTGGAACGCTCGAGTGAAATGACTTTGGTCGTAAAAACCGCATTCCAAGGCGATGGCTCCCACCTGATCCGAAGTGTTCTGCAGGCGCCACCGGGCCATCAGCAGCCGCACACTCAGAAGATAATCAAAGGGCGAACGGTTGAAGCACCGCTGGAAATCGCGCTGAAACTGGCTGACCGACAGGTGGCAAAGGGCGGCCAGCGTTTCTACAGTGAGCGGCATGCCGTAACTCTGAATGACATGATCTAGGGCCGGAGTGAGCCGCGTGTAAGAATTTCTGCCGCCGCTGCCCGTGCCCTCGTGCGCACGCATCACGCCCGCAAGGCCCGCAAGGCTGCCCGCCCTGTCGCGCAACGGAAACTTGCTGGAAAGGAACCATCGGGGCAAACCATCGGCGCCGGGAACCAGCCAGATACGGTCCTTGATGGGTTCCCCAGAGCCAAACACTTCGAGATCTTCTTCCACATACTGCGCGGCTAGAACAGGGGGATGAAAATCCAAATCGCAACGGCCGATCATTTCGGCGGGAGACTGGCAGCCGTGCCAATCGGCCATCGCCCTGTTTGCCCGCATAAAACGGTGGTTGAGATCCTTTGCGTAAAAATAAACGGAGGGCAGGTCCTCAAGAAGATCCAGCCATTGGGCCGGGTTGGAAACGGAGTCCCACCAGGTTTTCATGCGGTTTAAATACAAAAAAATGCCGCTGCTCTGCAAGTTTTTACAGCCCGGGTGCTCCATAATCAAAATCCCCCCATTCCTTAACTTCCCAGAGCTATGTTTGATTTCCTCTCCGAACGCGGTGCCGGTTTGTGCGGTGCAAGCCACCTCAAGCGCCGTGAATTCCTACAGGTCGGCTCCCTTTCTGCCCTTGGCTTCTCCCTGCCCCAATACATGGCGGCAAAGGAAGCGGGGGCAGTTCGCGCCGGCCACGACGAGAACGCCTGTATTCTGCTCTTCAACCTCGGCGGCCCAAGCCATGTCGACCTCTGGGATATGAAACCGGACGCCCCTTCGGAAGTGCGCGGCCCGTTCCGCCCGATCGCAACGAAGTCGCCCGAAATCCAGATCTCCGAAGTCCTGCCGCTGCACGCAAAAATCGCGGATCAGTTCTCTTTGGTGCGCTCTTGTCATCACGACGGGGCTGCGGTCCACGATGCCGGCTGGCAGATGCTGCAAACGGGCCGCCGGTTTACCGGAGGCGTGCAGACCCCGCACATGGGGTCCGTGGTGAGTCATTTGCTGGGGAAAAAGAGCGACCTGCCCCCCTTCGTGATCCTTCCCGAACTGATGGGCAGAGGAGGAGGCAACCTGCCCAACGGACAGGCGGGCGGTTTTTTGGGAAAGGCGCACGATCCCTTTGCGCTCATGGCAGATCCCTCGAAGCCCAATTTTAAAGTGCCGGACCTGCTGCCCCCAGACCTGATCGGCGCCGTTCGCATGGAACGCAGGCAGCGCATGCGGGACGTCGTGGAAGGGGCCGTCAAACAGTTCGAGGCTAGCGAGGATGCCCGCCTCATGGACGAGAATTTTCACGCCGCCTTTCAACTCATGACCAGCGAGCAGGCGCGCAACGCGTTCGATCTCTCCAAGGAACCGGACTCGGTGAGGGACCGGTACGGACGCAACCGGTTCGGACAGTCTTGTCTTCTGGCCAGGCGACTGGTGGAGGGGGGCGTGCGGTTTGTCACCGTGAACACGTTCCTCACGGTTTTTGGTGAAACAACTTGGGACATTCACGGTTCGAAGCCTTTCACCTCCATTGACGGCATGAAAAACGTGGTCTGCCCCCTTTACGACCAGGCCTACTCCGCGCTGATTGAAGACCTGCAACAGCGCGGCTTGCTCAAAAAAACGATGGTGGCCGCCCTGAGTGAGTTTGGGCGCACCCCTAAGGTCAACCCTGCGGGAGGGCGAGATCACTGGCCACAATGTTTCACCGTTTCCTTTGCGGGCGGTGGGGTCAAAGGAGGGCGCGTCATCGGCAAAAGCGACCCCGTGGGAGGATTTCCAGCCGAACGCCCCGTGCTGCCAGGCGACCTTGTGGCCACCATCTTCCACAGCCTTGGTTTGGACCACGAAAGCTTCCTCCCTGGCCCCTCCGGCAGGCCCTATCCGCTAGTCGACCTCGGCCGAGCACCCATTCGCGAACTCTTCACCTAAGCCACCCATGCGACGCCTTATTGTCTCCTCCCTTGCAGGGGTTGTCTTTGGCTGGCCTGCCGCTCTTCTGGCCAACGCCTCCACCCTTGCCACTTCGGCCACCCTGTCTCCGCCCCCCCAGAGAGTCGCCCCTGAGGAGGGCTGGAGTTTTCAGCGCCATATTCTGCCCGTTCTCACTAAGGCGGGCTGCAATACGGGCGGTTGCCATGGTGCGCTTGCTGGCAAGGGCGGTTTTCGCCTCAGCCTGAGCGCCTACGATGCTGCCGCCGACTATGCGAGCATCACCCGGGACGCCCTCGGACGCCGCATCGAAACGGGCGACCCGCTCCACAGTTTGTTACTCACCAAACCCACCGCCGCTGCCCCCCACAAGGGCGGCCGCCGACTGGATCCACGCTCCGATGATTACCGGATCCTTGCCGAATGGATCGCCGCAGGGGCTCCAGGGCCACGCCCCGACGAACCGCGTTTGGAAAAGATCGAGGTTCTGCCAGCCAAACTCGCGCTCAAAAAGGGCGAGAAAGCCAAGCTCCAGGTGCGCGCCCACTACGCGGGAGGGCTCGTGGAAGATGTCACCCGCTGGGCGAAGTTCACCTCCACCGACGAAACCATGCTCCGGAT
>QQND01000054.1 GCA_003402745.1 Verrucomicrobiota bacterium | reverse complement strand
TGAAACGCTGCAGCCCCGATGATAGTGCTTCTATAGGTTGCGCGAAAGTAGGACGTCGCCAGTTTCCCCGCCCCGCCTTGGCTAAAATCAAGGCGGGGCGGCCTTTTTTTGTCGCAGTCACTCGTGTTTGTGCGAGAGATTGGATACTGATTTTTGACCATCCCCATGAAACTCCATCAATTTCTGTTTGTTGTGTTGCCCTTGTTGGGAATTTCCTCGTGTAAAAAGGCTCCTGACGCGAGCGCTAGCGGGGATATTCAAGTCGGTGAATTTGCGTCCTTAACTGGAGCGACAGCAAGTTTTGGGCAGTCCTCCCACAAGGGGACGCAGATGGCTATTGACGAAATTAATGCCGATGGGGGTGTGCTCGGACGGAAGATCCGTTTGGTTACGGAGGATGATCAAAGCCGTCCGGGGGAAGCGGCCACGGTGGTTCGAAAGATGATTTCCAGAGACCACATCGTTGCGCTTCTGGGGGAGGTTGCTTCTTCACGTTCGCTCGAGGCGGCGCCTATCTGCCAGCAGGCGGGAATTCCAATGATTTCGCCTGCGTCGACGAACCCCAAGGTGACGGAGGTCGGAGACCGGATTTTCCGAGTGTGTTTCATTGATCCGTTCCAGGGGACGGTTCTGTCCAAGTTTGCACTTTCCAAAAACTGGAAACGCGTTGCGATTTTGACTGATGTGAAACAGGACTACAGCGTCGGTCTTTCGCAGTTCTTTAAGGCGAATATTTCCGCGAACGGGGGAGAAGTGGTCAGTGAACAGAGTTATTCCTCCGGGGATAAGGATTTTAAAGCGCAGTTGACGGCAATCAAAGGGGCGCAGCCTGATGCTATTTTGGCTTCGGGGTATTACACGGAAGCGGGATTGATCGCGCTGCAGTCTCGAGAATTGCAGATCGCTGCGCCCCTTCTTGGAGGGGACGGTTGGGATTCTCCATCGCTGGTTGAAGTGGGAGGCAAAGCTATCGAGGGATCGTTCTTTTCGAATCATTTTTCTGTTGAAGATCCGGCTCCTGCAATTCAGGAGTTTTTGAAAAAGTACCGCGCGAAGTTCAATGCTGAACCTGATGCTATGGCGGCGTTGGGCTATGATTCTGCGATGATACTTGCCGACGCGATAAAGCGTGCAGGGAGCACAGAGAGCGACAAGTTGCGCGATGCGATTGCTGCGACGAAAGATTTCTTGGCGGTGACCGGAAAGATCACGCTCAACAAGGAGCGGAATGCGAACAAATCGGCGGTGATGCTTGTTGTCAAGGAGGGTCAGTTTCGTTACGTGGAAACCGTGGCGCCCTGAGTGAGAGGGTGCCCCGGCTTTACCTCTAGAATTGAGGTACCGGAACTAAGGGGGATTTTTTAGATCCATTTCTTCCTTCTGAAGTAGATCACTTGCACGATTGCAATTGCGAGCATCAGAGCGAGGCACAGAGGATATCCTAGGGGGTGGTGGAGCTCGGGCATGTTGAAGGGAAGTGTCTGGCCGTCTTTTTCGCCTTGGAAGTTCATCCCCCAGACGCCTGCCAGAAAGGTTAGGGGTATGAAGATCGAGGAAATGACCGTCAAGACCCGCATGATTTCGTTCGTGCGCATTCCTACGGAGGAGAGGTACATGTCCATGTTAGCGGTGGCTACGTCGCGGTAGCTTTCGATCAAGTCCATGATTTGGACGGTGTGGTCGTAACAATCCCGGAGGTAGATTTTTGTTTCCCGGCGGATAAGCCCGCTTTCGTCATGGAGGAGGGCATTGATGACTTCGCGTTCTGGCCAGACATACCGCCTCAGGTGCGAGAGCAGGCGTTTGCAGTCGTGGAGTTGGTGGACGTGTTCAATGGAGGGTTTGCTAACGACTTCGTCATCGAGTTCATCGAGGGCTTCGCCCAGTTTTTCTAGGAGCGGGAACTTGTGGTCGATGACGGCATCCATGAGAGCGTAGCTCAGGTAGTCGGCGCCCATTTTCCGGATCAGCCCGCGCGCAGTTCGCAGGCGCTCGTGCACGAGAAGGAAGGTATCCGTGGAGGGGTCTTCTTGGATGCTCAGGAGGAAGCCCGGTCCGAGGAAAAGGCAGACCTGTTCGCCTGAGACGTCCCCGTTTTCCTCGTCCGAAATCATTTGGGAAACGATGAAAAGATGATTTTCGTAGGGTTCAACTTTAGGGCGTTGGCCCAAGTTTAGAACATCCTCAAGTGCAAGTGGGTGAAGGCCAAAGCGGTCTCCGAGTTCTTGAATGGTGCCGATATCTGAGAGGCCATCCAGTTCGACCCAGAGGACAAATCCCTCGGCCGTGTGCATGGGGATTTCTGAAACACCGGTGACCTGCTTTTCTTCAATGTGCTCTTTATTGTAGCGCGTGTATCGCAGGCGAGGGGAGGTGTTTTCTGTTTCTTTGGGTTGGCGAAGCGTGGCAGGGGGTGTTCCAGGCAGGTGGTAGGTTGTCCGAAACATAGGTCTGGGTTTCTTTTATCGAGAAGAAGGGAGATTTGTTCGGCCTGTCAGAGCGCGGCTGAGGGTGAGTTCGTCGGCGTATTCAAGGCCTGAACCGGCCGGCAATCCCTGGGCAAGGCGCGTAATTTTGACGGGATAGGCTTTTAGGAGATCAGCGATATAATGCGCGGTGGCTTCGCCCTCTACGTCTGCGCCCAAGGCAAGGATAACTTCGAGAGGAGGGGCTTCTTTGAGCCTGTGCAAGAGGGCGGAAATCCGCAGTTTTTCGGGGCCGATGTGATCGAGGGGAGAAATCTTGCCTCCCAAGGCGTGGTAGAGGCCGTGGAAGGCGCCCGAACGTTCCAGGGGAAGGATGTCTGTGGGTTGTTCGACCACGCAAAGGATATGAGGATCGCGCGCGGGGTCTAGGCAAAGCGGGCAGAGGTCTGCTTCTGAAAAAAAGCCGCATTGGCCGCAGGGATGAACCCCCAGTTTGACTTTTTCGATGGAGTGCCCGAGGGATTCCGGGTGCGAGTCAGGAGATTGAACCATCCAGAGAGCGATTCTTTCAGCGCTGCGGGAACCGATTCCCGGGAGGCGTTTTAGTTCCTCGATGAGAGCACGGAGTGGTGCTGGGTATTCGGCGCGTTTCATCCTCCAGGGCAGGCTAGGCGCCGGTTTGGACGTGGGTCGCTCGGGACTCCTGTTCGTCGATGCGCATCAGGAGGAGATCGACGGCCTCATCAGTGGCACCGGCTGGCCTTGCGGCCCGCAGTTTAATGCGGGCAGGGGCCCACTTGCGTGCGCGGAACAAAGCGACACCCTCGCGGTAGAGCCGGAGGCGTGCGAGGGTTTCTGTGTCCAGGGTGTGTTGCAGTGCGAGAACCTCGAACACGTCCTCCGGCGGGTGGGGGGGGAGGTGGCGTTGGAGGAGATCAATCGGTCGGCGTTCTACGGAGTGCCCCCCAAGGAGCCCGGTTCGAGCGCTGATGAGGATGCGAGAGCCGTAAATCATATTGGCGCCGGCCAGGCGTTGGGCCCATTCAGCGGTCTCTCCTGCGATGCTGGAGGTTTGTTTTTGCGCTGGACCAAAGGTTGCGAGCAGGACCTCGCCGGTACTCACCCCGATACGTACATCCAGATCCTGACCGAATTTAACGGCGCATTCCTGACTGATGTTTTGGACGCGTCCGCGGATGGCGAGGGCGGCGTGCAGGGCCGCTTCCGGGTGTTCCTCAATGCCGTACGCGGTGCAAAAGACGGAGCGGAAGCCTTCGCTGCTAGAGCGGTCGGTACGGCCCCCATGGGCGGTTGCGGTTTCCTCGTAGAGGAAAAGGAGGCGGTTTAAGAAGGAAGCGCAGGCTGCTGGAGGCAGTGTGTCAGCGAGGGTGGAGTTGTTAACGAGTTCACAATAAAGAACGGTACATGGGACGCGCTGCGGCGGGAGGGACGCTGCGATTCGCGCGGATTCCGCGAGGGCGGTCGGACTGGGGCGGAATGCAGCGGGTTGAAAGAAAGAGGGGTCGAGTTCGAGTTCAGTGGATCTGGCGGCCCTGTGCCTGATCCACTCTGGGATACCTGCGGCGGTCAGCAGGCAAAGGGTGAGGGGCCATCCCGAGAAGGAAACCTCGAAGGTTTTGGCAAGGTGGCTTACGAAGAGCACCTGCGCCAGTGTACAAAAGAGGACGGCAAAGCGCCAGAAGGGCTGGGCGACGGCTCCGCAGACCCAGGCCATTCCCCATGCCAGAGACAGCAATATTCCCAGACGCGGCAGCAGGTTCGAGGAAGAGAGTTGGGGCAGGATACCGGCTCTTGAAGCAAGCAAAGAGAGAGTGCTGGCGCCGGCCCCGATGAGGAGGCTTTGCAAAAGTTGGAGGCGCTGAGCTGTGAGATGCCTAGAAAACACATCATTTGGAGAGCAAGAAATACGCCAGAAACCGCTCTGTATTGGCCATGGGCACCTTTCTCTGGCAGTTTCGGGCTCATGCTACACGTCGTTCTTTTGGAGCCCGAGATTCCGCCGAACACCGGAAATATCGGTCGGCTGTGCTTGGGTACGGGCACTGTTCTGCACCTGATTGAACCGCTGGGTTTTTCTTTGGACGATAAGTTGCTTAAAAGAGCCGGGCTGGATTACTGGGAACACGTGCAGGTGAGGCGCTGGAGCGACTGGGCAGCCTTCCTTGCCGGCCAGGCTGAAGGAGCTCGGTGCTGGTTTTTGACGACTAAAACGGACCGGGTTTATTGGGATATCCAGTTTGAAGATGGTGACTATTTAGTTTTTGGGCGCGAGACGCGGGGTCTGCCAGCGCCGCTTTTAAAGGCCAACGTTTTAAGATGCGCCACGATTCCGATGGCAGCGCAGACGCGAAGCCTAAACTTGGCAACCTCTGTGGGGATTGTTTTGTACGAGGCGGTCCGCCAAATCAGCCGCCGGGCCGGTTAGGCGGTGCGGGCTATTTTTCACAAGTCATCCCCTAATTGCTGCTGGCAGCTCCAGTAAAATTTTGCAAGCTAACGGTTTTTGTCGGTTGCCTGGGCCATTTGCGTGCTTTTGTAAACGAATGGCAGATTTGGCGACGGCTGCGGATGGGCGGTTCCAGAGACTGGCCAGGGCCCCTGCTTGGTAAGCTGGACAGACGGTTTTGTTGGGGCCGGAGTATGGAATTTAAATTCCAGAGTGGTTTTAGCTGGCGCAAAGGCGCGCGGGAGTGAATGGAAAGGGGGTGCGAGTTTCCACCCTTTGGCGTTTGTTGCCCCTGTTTTGTCTTTGTTCGGCGTTCCTCTGGAATCCTTCCGCCGTCTCGGCGCAAGGCGAGACTCCGCCCTCCGTGCGGTGGGAGAGCGTCTTTGACGGGAAAACTCTCGGTGGATGGAAACGCACAGAGTTCGGCGGGGGCGGGGATGTCCGTGTTGAGGACGGCGTATTGATTGTTGACCAGGGGGAGGAGTTGAGCGGATTTAACTGGACGCGCGGCTTTCCAAAAATGAGCTACGAGGTCGAGCTTGAAGCGCAGCGCCGCTCTGGACTGGACTTCTTTTGTGCGGTCACCTTTCCCGTGAACGAGCGCTTTATTACTTTTGTTGTGGGCGGTTGGGGAGGCTCAACGGTGGGGATTTCCAGCATCAACAAGCAGGACGCCTCCCAAAATGAAACAAGTATGATTCGCCATTTTAAGGATAACCGGTGGTATAAAATCAGGGTTCGCGTGGAACCGGATCGCATTCAGGCTTGGATCGATGAGGAACGGATGGTGGATCTGAACACGCGGGGCAAGGAGCTTGATCTGCGCACGGGTGAAATTGACCTCTCGGTTCCGCTGGGAATTTCCACGTTCCGCACAACGGCGGCATTTCGGGAATTGAGGTTAAAGCGCATTTCGGCAGCGAACTGAGACGGTCTCGGTGTTTGCGTTTTGAGCAACTCCCGGTTTTCGTGATGTTTTTTTCAATTCCTGTTCATGGCGCGTGAATATGTTATTCGGCCTTCGGTTGCGCCGATGCCTCGCATCGATTTTGCGCACGAACTCAACGCTCAGCAGCTTGCGGCGGTGACGTGCGCTCCGGGCCCCGCTCTTGTCCTCGCTGGTGCGGGCTCGGGGAAAACCCGCACGCTGACTTATCGGGTTGCCTATTTGCTTGAGAATGCGGTACCTGCTCAAAACATCCTGCTGCTGACTTTTACGAACAAAGCTTCGCGCGAAATGTTGGAGCGCGTCGCGGCTCTTGTTTCCCACGACCTGACGGAGCTTTGGGGTGGAACCTTTCACTCGATAGGCAATCGGATTTTGCGCAGACACTTGCGGGAGGCCGGGTTTGAGTCCGGCTTTACCGTAATGGACAGGGAGGATGCGGACGAACTGTTGCAGGGCGCTCTCCTGGACATGCGGGGAGGCAAGGTTTCGGAATTGCCGGTGAAGCCATCGGTGGTGGGCGAAGTGGTCAGTTATGCGGTGAATGTGGGGCGTTCCGTGGCGGAGGTGATTCCGGAGCGGTTTGCGCACTTGGAAGAGTGGGCGGAGCTTATCCACGAGGCGGCGGGTCGCTACGCCAAACGCAAACACGACGCCAACGCGCTCGATTTTGACGACCTACTTTTGCTTACAGTGCGCCTGCTGGAAACCCACTCTGGCATCGCCGACATCTATCAAAGACGTTTTCAATTTGTGCTCGTGGACGAGTACCAAGACACCAACCCGCTACAGTCAAAATTTATAGATTTGCTGTCAGCCAGACACCGGAATTTGATGGCAGTGGGTGATGACGCGCAGGCTATTTATTCATGGCGCGGGGCTGATTACAGAAACATCCTCAGTTTCGGAGCCCGTTATCCAGGGGCCCAGATCTACAAGGTGGAGACGAACTACCGCAGTACGCCCGAGATTCTGGAGGTGGCTAATTCCGCGATTGAGGGGATGCAGACACCCTTGCGGAAAGAGCTGGTTTCTTCTCGCAAAGGAGGGGAACTCCCGCGCCTCATTCCGCTGCAAACGGGCGGGCACCAGGCCAAGTTTGTGGTTTCAAGGATGCTGGAGCTCAACGACGCCGGCATGCCGTGGAGGGACATGGCAGTCCTTTACCGAGCTCACTATCACTCCATGGAGTTGCAGATGGAAATGACGCGGCATGCCATTCCTTTTCAGATTACCAGCGGCCTGCGTTTTTTTGAACAGGCTCACGTCAAGGACGTTGGCGCGTTCTTAAAGTTTGTTGTCAATCCTCAGGACGAGGTGGCTTTTAAAAGGATGGTACGCCTGCTTCCGGGCATTGGAGATCGTTCTGCGGACGGGCTTTGGCGCGCAGTCGCCCCGCTCGGGCGGGAACTGGCGGAGTCTCGGCTTGCGGGGGGGAGTGGGTTTTCGTTTTCCCACGCGTTTTCCCAACAGAAGGTGCCTGCTCGGTCTGCCTCGGCTTGGAAACAGCTCGGGCACACGCTCGAAGAAATCGCTCCGGGAGGAATCCCGCTACCGCCCCTGCAGATGCTCCAGTCCGTGCGCGAGGCCGTCTACGATGACTTTGCGCGCACCAAGTTTCCCGACTACGATACGAGGCGGGAGGACCTCAATACGCTGGCCTCTTTTGCTTCGCAGTATCCCAATGCGGAAGATTTTTTGGACCAATTGGCCCTGCTTGGGTCCGCCGAACCGGCGGTGACGGCGAGAGACTCCGGGGGCGAGGGCGTGGTTCTTTCCTCGGTGCACCAGGCTAAAGGGTTGGAGTGGAAGGTGGTTTTTGTGATTTGGCTGACGGAGGGGATGTTTCCCTCGCAGCGTTCTCTTGCGAATCTGGACTCATTGGAGGAGGAGCGCCGGCTGTTTTACGTCGCAGTTACGCGCGCTGAGGACGAGTTGTATTTGTGCTGGCCCTTCATCAAACGAAACCCGGGTGGGGGCGATGCCGTGCAGCGGATTTCGCCTTTTTTGGAGGACATCCCCCCAGAGCTGCTTGAGGAATGGAGGATTTCAGGCGGGGGCTTTTAATCGAGCTAAGATCTACAAAAGCCTCCAGAGCAGAGGTGAACCCCGAGAAGTCCTAACAAGTCGTTTGGTGCTAGGTTGTCTCAGCTGTATGGAGTCGGGCGCCCCGTCTTTGGTTTACCAGTGAATGTGGTGACCGAATTCAACCTGAAAATATCCAAAAATGAAATCGTTTTTCCCCTGTCTGCTCTTGTGTTTGGGATTAAATGCCTCCTTCGCGCAGACTGCGCCGCAGGGGTTCACGCCCCTTTTTAATGGGAGGGATCTTGCGGGTTGGTACGGTTGGGGGACCTCGAACCCCTCGGCCCTGTGGGCGATGAGCCCCGAGGAACTTTCTGCCTACAAGAAAAAGTCCGTTGAGGGGGGGCTCACGGACGCCAAGGGGAACCCCAAGGACGACCACGTGCTGGCCCACTGGCGGGTGGAAAACGGGGAACTGGTCAATGACGGCAAGGGGCTTTACCTCACCACGGACAGGGATTACGGCGACTTTGAGCTTGTACTTGAATACAAGGCGTTACCCGACGGCGATAGCGGGGTCTATCTGCGCGGGGTGCCGCAGGTGCAGATCTGGGACTCCACCAAGGGTGACCCGCGCGGGTTGGGGCAGGACAAGGGATCCGGTGGACTTTGGAATAACAGCAAGTGCGCGCCCGGGAAAGACCCGTCGCTGAAAATGGACAAGCCGTTCGGGGAGTGGAACAGCTTTCGAATCAGAATGATCGGGGAACGTGTGACGGTGGTTTTTAACGGGGAAACGGTGGTCGATAATGCGGTTTTGGAGAACTTTTTCGCCAATCAGAAGGCGGGTTATATCGCCTACGGAAAAGGGGGGCAGAATGAGAAGCCTGTTTTTGGGGTCAACGGGGTCATGCGCGATCCTGTTTTCCCCCGTGGGCCGATTCAGTTGCAGACGCACGGGAGCGAAATTCGCTGGCGCAATGTGGCCATCCGAGAGATTGGCGCCCAGGAAGCCAACCGCCTGCTCTCGGAACGTGACGGAGCGGGGTTCACTCGTTTGGACAATGGAACGGATTTGAGTAACTGGCAGGGCGCCGTGGACAGTTACGAGGTTCGCGAGGGGGCCATTGTTTGCCGGACCGGGAAGGGTGGGCATTTAATGAGCAAGGAGGAGTTTGGAGACATGGTCTTGCGTTTCGAATTCAAGCTGCCTACGGCTGGCAATAACGGCATTGCAATTCGCACGCCTCTTGGCGGGCACCCAGCCTCGGATGGAATCGAGTTGCAGGTCATTGACAACGACGGCTACAACGCGGCCCACCCCACCCAACCCTTGAAGCCCTACCAAGTGCACGGTTCTCTGTATCACTGCGTGGGGGCCAAAACCGGTTATCTCAGGCAGGTGGGGGAATGGAATTACGAGGAGATTGAAGTGCGGGGACAGGTGATCAAGGTCACGTTGAACGGAACCAAAATTTTGGATGTAGATATTGACACGATAGACCGCAGTGCGCTGGAGAAGGTGCCCAAGGGCCTAGATCGCAAGCAGGGTTTCATCGGTTTCGCCGGGCACAACGATCCTGTGGAGTTTCGTGACTTCAGGGTGAAACGTTTGGAGTAGAGCGCGGACATTTGGATTGGCAAGGGTAGCGTGTGCCTTGGAGAACTGCGCAGGGATGAAAGCGGGGGAAAGGAGGGGGTTTTAAGCTAAAACGTGCAGGACCCGACGAATCAAAATTGTGTCCTGGGAGGGAAGGCTCCGCGGGGCGTGCAATAAAACAGGCGGAGTTTCCGTTTCCACGTTTGATGAAAAGATTTTTCAACCTTGTTTTTCGAATGATCGAGTTTGTGGAGAGGCGCCCCCAGGCAGGGGTTCTCGAGGTGGGTTCTGCAACGGTTGACATCACTCCAGACCAGCCGGTGGCGCTGGCCGGGCAGTTTCATCGGCGAATTTCACAGGGCCGGGAAACGCGGATCCTGGCGTCCGCGGTGGCGTTGGAAGCGAGCGAGGTTGGGAAGGTGGTGGAGCAGTCGATTTTGATCTCCTGTGATTTGCTTGCGATACACACCTCTGTGCTGGAAAGCTTCCGGGAGAAACTCCGGCCGCTCCTTCCAGAATTTGACGTGCGTAAGGTGTTGGTTTCCGCAACACACACACATACGGCCCCGGTGACATCGGAGAGCACGGAGGAGGCGTTTATTTGTTATCCAATTCCCGGGAAGGGCGTGATGAGGCCTCGGGACTATGTGAGTTTTCTCGCAGGCCGTCTTGTGGAGGCGGCATTGCAGGCGTGGAGAAGCCGAAAGCCGGGTGGGGTGAGTTGGACCTTGGGGCATGCGGCAGTGGGGGAGAACCGGCGCTCCGTGTCTTCCGAGGGACAGGCCTGTCTCTATGGAGATACGAGCGCCCCGTATTTTCGGCACCTGGAAGGAGGCGGGGATTCGGGAGTGGAGACCCTCTTTTTCTGGGACGCCAACCGGAGGTTAAAGGCTTTGGCAGTGAATCTTGCCTGCCCATCCCAAGAGGTGGAGGATCGAGATGTCATTAACGCGGATTTCTGGCACGACACGCGCGAGCGCTTGAAGGATCAGCTGGACGCGCCAGAGCTGACGGTGCTGGGGTGGTGCAGTGCTGCGGGCGATCAGTCGCCACGACTGCTGGTTCGCAAAGAGGCGGAGGCGCGGATGACGAGGCTGCGGGGGCTTTCGCGCCAGGAGGAGCTGGGACGGCGCATTAGCAATGCCGTCTTGGATACCCTCGAAGTGGCCAGGGCGGACATCCGCATGAAAATCCCGTTTACCCACGTTGTGCAGGAGTTGCGGTTGCCGCCGCGCAAGATTCTTGAGCGTGAATATGAGGCGGCAAAACGCTATATCGCAGAAAAAGGGGGGCTAAAAAATCCGGGTAACCAGGTTACTACTCTTTTGCGGATGGAACGCGGGATTCTGAAGCGGTTTGAGGAGGCGAGTTCGCAGCCGCCCTATGCTGTGGAAGTGCACGTGCTTCGGATCGGGGATGTTGCGATTGCCTCAAACCCCTTTGAGCTTTTCCTGAACTACGGCATCCAGTTGAAGACCCGTAGCAAGGCGCAGCAGACATTTCTGCTGCAGCTCACTAATGGCTGTGGGATGTACGTACCTACGGCTGCCGCCATTGCGGGGGGGAGCTACAGCGCGCAGCCGCATGTAAACAAGATCGGTCCGGAGGGAGGGCAGATGCTTGTGGAACAGACCATTCAAACCATCAATTCGCTGTTTCCCGAGGTGCGCCGATAGCTCGCGGCGGGTTTAAATGGCGGTCTAGGCGAGGAGTTCTTTGAGGACACCCGAGCTGTCTCCATGGCGCTCGGCTTTGACTCCTACGCCGTGGAGCAAGGTGAGCCAGGCGTTGCAAAGAGGGGTGTCTTTGGGGGTGACGATGCTGTGACCGAGCTTGATGCCCGCACCGCCGCCGGTCAGGAGCGTGGGGCAGTTGTCGAGGTTGTGTTCTGTGCGGATGTTGCTGCCGTAGGCGAGGGCGACGTGGTCAAAGAGCCGGGAGCCGTCGGATTCGCGGGTGGATTTGAGTTTGTCGATGAAGCTCGAAAGCAGTTCGCTTTGGGTGAGATCGCGGCGCTGGGAAGCATCCAGCTTTTCGCCCAGCGTGGAGTGGTAGTGGCTCATGTCGTGCGGGGCCACTTTGATACCGAGGCTGGTCAGGAGGGTGCTCACGGGTTGGCGGTAAGTGAGTACGCGGGTACTATCGGTCTGGATGGCGGCGAGAATGATGTCGTACATGATTTTTATTTCCTCGCGTCCCGCCAGCCCGGGCTGCGGTTCGGGGAGGGGGGCGTTGGGTTGAGGGACGCCGATCCACTGTTCGTCTTTATTCAGGCGGGTTTCGATGTCGCGAATGCCTTGGAAATATTCGTCGAGTTTGGCGGTATCGTTTTTGCCTAGGCCGCGTTGCATCGCCCGTGCGTTACCGAGGACGGTGTCCAGGACGCTGCGCTTCTGCGCGAGCATGGCTTTTTGCTGTTCGATGGGCGTGGTATCCTTGGAAAAGAGGCGGTGAAAAGCTTCGACGGGGCCTTTTTGGCCGCCGATGGGTTTGCCGCTGATGTCCCAGGCCATGGAAAGTCCGGGGCCGTGTCCGGAGGCTTCCGCATTTTCAGCGCCGTTGAGTTGGAGGGAGGCAAATCGGGTGCTGAGGCCCAGTTTTGCCGCTGCGACTTGGTCCGCGGAAATGCTGTTGTGGAAGTTTTGGCCGGGCTCGGCGAATCGGTTTGCGCCCGTGAGCCACATGGTGCTGCCCCAGTGGCCTTCGTTGGAGTACTTGTTGCAGAGGCCCTGGACGATTGAGAAGTCGGCCTTGTGGCGAGCGAGGGGAGCGAGACCGGCGGGTATTTCGTAATCGGAGCCTGGGTTTTTGATGTCTGGGAACCAGCTTTCGGTGGTGATGCCCCAACCGAAACCCAAAAAGATGAGGCGTTTTGGGGGGGCGACTGGGGCGGCGGCCGAGGCGAAGCGGCGGAAGCCTAGGGATTCAAGCGCCGGCAGGGCGATGAGCGCGGTGCTGGAGCGGAGAAAGTGGCGGCGGGTCAGCGAAGGTTTCATGGGGAAGGGGAGCTAAGACGTTACTTGGTACGAAACTCGTTGCTGGCGACGAGCGTGCGGATGAACTCGCGAACGGCGAAATCTTTGTTTGCTGACTCTCTCAGCATGGTTGAAAGGAGGGGTTCATCGGTGAAGCCGCAGGGTCGGCCCAGGGCGTATTCGACTAGGGCGGAGCTGAAGCCCCGGGCAAAGACGTCGGACTTGGATGCGAGGATGTCGCGGAGGCCGAAATAGTCGTTAAAGGCGGGTCCTTTGTGGAGGGCTGCGGCGGCTTCGATGGGCCAGGTCTTTTTGGTTTTCGGATCGGGTTTACCGCTGGCGTCGGTGGCTTGGTAGCTGTCTTCGGTGCGCCACTGTCCTGCGGCGTCAAAGTTTTCGAGGCCGAACCCGATGGGGTCGATTTTGCGGTGGCAACTGGCGCACTGCGGGTCTTCTTGGTGGGCGAGGAGCCGCTCGTGGGTGGGGAGCACTTTTCCTGCGAGGCGCGTGATGGCCGGGACGTTGGCTGGTGCGGGCGGGGGCGGATCGTTCAGGAGTTTGCGCAGGACCCAGGCGCCGCGTTCAACGGGGCTGGTGCGTTCGCCATTGCTTCCCATGAACTGTATGGCCGCCATTCCGAGCAGACCGCCGCGGGGAGAACCCTGGGGCAGGGATACTTTTTCAAAGGCGTCCCCCTGCACTCCGGGGAGCCCGTAAAAGTGAGCCAGCACGCGGTTGATGACGACGTAATCGGACTTCAAAAGATCGCGCAGGCTGGAATTGTGCCGGAGGACGTGTTCGACGGTTTCATAGATCTCGTTCTTGGCAGCCACCTTTGTGGCCGTGTCGAAACGGGGAAACAGGGCCCTGTTGATTTCAAAGAAATCGATCCGGTCCATGCCCAGCCATTGATGGGTGAAGGCGCGGATGAAGCCCTCCGCTCGGCGGTCATTGAGCAGGCGTTCGGTTTGAGCGGCGAGCACTTCTGGTTTCGAGAGTTCGCCGCGTTTAGCGAGGCTGCGCAGGGCGGCGTCCGGAGGAGCGCTCCAGAGGAAGTAGGAAAGCCGGGTGGCGAGTTCTGCATCCTTGAGAGGCCTGCGTGTTTCATCGGCGGTGGGTTCCGCGAGGTAGAGAAACATGGGCGAGGAAAGCACGACAGAAAGGGTTTCCTTGAGTGCCGCTGCGGGTTTGTCCCCCGCCTTGATGCGTACGTTAAAGAGGCTGACCAAGCTTTGAATGTAGTCTGCGGGTGGTTCTGTGCCTCGGAAAGCTTCGGTGGCAAAACGTTCCAAGGCGGCTTGGACTTCCTGCGGTGTCGGGGCGGGTGCCTTGTCCTCAAGAGGCAAGCCTAGGGAGGCGATACCAGGCGGCGTGGGCTTTGACGCGTTTGGGACGCGTTCGATTTCGAACCAGTCCACCCAGAGGGCCAATTCGGGGCCGATGCTATTGCGTTTGAGCGCTTCGCTGCGTTTGCGGCCGCCTTCCTCGTTGGTGTCCCAACTTCCCTTTTCTCGAATGAACAGGGTGCGGTCGAAGCGTTCGGCATTTCCTCGGTTGAGTGTGAACGGAATTTCGACCACCTGGGGGGCATCCATGGTGCCAGTGACTTCGTGGGTGGCCATGACCTTGCCCGTTCGAGCGTGGATCCCAAAGTCCAGAAAGCGGCGCTCCGGAGGGGCGTCGTTTGTCGCTGCGACCCGCACGCGCGCGATGTAGTCCCCGACGGGCCAGTCAAAGGGGACAAGCAGTTCGATGTAGTTTACGTTCAACTCGGCGGGGTGGCGTGTTTGGGTGCCTAGGTAAGCGCCCCGGTCCAGGGCGGGCTGTCGGACGTAATACTGGTGGTAGGGGAGCCATCCTGCTCCGAGTGAGTCGTTGGCGAGGTCGGCGTCATTTTCGCCTTTTTTGTCGAATCCAAAGGACCTCGGGGAGGGGGCTCCAGGGATTTTCTCCCAGGAACGCCGGAAGATAGCGTCGTTTTTGGACTCTTTTTTGAGCTGCGCCACAATGTCCTTGTTCTCAGGCAGAGCAGCGGCCTCTTCCACGGCCTTCACCCAGAGTTTGGCCCTTTCGCGGGCGTCGATTTGATAGGCGACGAATTTTTCAACAACGGGAGTGGAAGTCTCCGCCTCGTAGCGGAGTTTTTTTTCGACGCCGGCGGCAGCCTGCCAGGCAAACGCCTCGGTGAGGGCTTCTCTACCCAAGGACTGGTATTGTTCAAACTGGTTTCCCGACATGAAAAGGTTGGAACCCACCGTGTCGAATCCACCGGTGCCCGTATCTGAAGGCAGTTCGCTGACGTTGATTTCCACCCCGAGCAGTTCGCGCAGGGTGTTTCGGTATTCGCGCCGGTTGAGGCGGCGCATGGTGATGACACCGCGCTGGTCGCTCAGGCTGCGGCGGGCCGCGACCATGACATTGGACAGGTCGTCGAGGAAATCTGCTTTTGCCTCGCGGGCGGGCTGTTTTTCCTCTTCCGGGGGCATTTCTCCGGAGTTCATTTGATTGAGCACCTTCTGCCACTTTTCGGCCGTCTCAAGGTTGGAGAGCGAGAAAGACAGTTCATCCACGCGGAATTTGCCCTTTTGTTTGTCTGGGCCATGGCAGCTCACGCAGTGGTCTTGGAGCAGGCTTTTGTGCCGTTCGTTCATTGCGGCCTTTGGAGCCTCTGCTGCGGCCTGAATCCATGCCGGCACCAGAAGGAGTGCGGCGAGCGGGCTGAAAAGGTGCTTCATGAAGTGTCTCGGAGAAACTGAATAGAGGGGAGATCTCTTAGGGAGGCCCGTGTTTTTCGTAAGGTAAACCTCTGCTAGCTTTGAAACATTAGGAGTCAGTAACGGGCACGGCATTCAGAGAAGTACTAGCTTGCGTTTTCGGAGCGTGGCGAACGGAGCAAACCGGCGAAAAGCCTCCTTCAGGGGCATGTTTTGAGGAGGAGATCGGCTTCTTTGAGTTGTGACCTCCAGCGCTGGAGAAAAGACATCTCCCGGTACACCGAGGCGAGGTGGCGCAGCATTTCCAGCGTCCGACGGTCCCAGACGGCGTCCGCCGCGCGGACTTGGTTCTCACACCGCTCCCATTGTTGGTTGAGTTTCTGGGTGAGGTGCTCCAGGTCGGAGCGCAGCGAGAAAGTTTCGCTGCGCAGGAGTGCCGTGCTTAAGGGAGAGGCGGGGACGCTCCTGGACTGGGCTCCCTGAGCGCGCTGGCCGCAGAAGGCAGAAATCTGCCGGTGGAGTGTCGCGATGCTCATAAAGAGATCCGGGAGATCATTGGGAACAAGATGACCGTCAATATTCGCCAGAATACCGGGGGCCTCCAATTCGAGGGCGGCTTCCAGCCTGCGCACAGGGTCGCGCAAGATCTGGTGAGCTGTCGTCACGGATTGAAAGTTTGAATTCGCGCCCGGAGCCCGGTCGGAATCGGGATGGGATTTCCCGGCCAAAGAGACGAACTTCTCTTGGACGACAGCGGGCTCCAGCCAAGGCCGGATTTTTAGCTCAAAAGTGGCAAAAGGATCGGGCATTTCTCGGCAGGATACATTACCAGCCCTTTGAGGGCGGAGTTTGATTTAAAGTAATTTCCCGCAACGAACGATCCTTCCCACTACTGACAGGGCGTTTTTTTCGAGACTCAGCTTTGTGGCTTGGATTTGGTGTCGGAGCCGTTCATTCAAAGCGGGGGCGGCGCAGGGCTTCAGAGGTTGTGTCGAGCCTGAGAATCGGGTAGCCCAGAGCTCGTGTTCACCTTTTTTTTCAGGCTTGGTCTGTGGTTGATCGTTCTGTTGGGCGCGACTTTCTTCTGGGTTGCAGTCTTTGATTCCGGCGAAACTGGGCTCGCGGCCTCCTTGGAGCGCAATTCCTCGCATCTCGCCGGGTTCATCCTCAACCGGAACCCGCTTCGCTAAAAAACTAGGCGCGCTTCGAGTCGCCCCACCGGGCGAGGAGCCTCTGCGCGCATTCTAAGGGTGCACGCCTGAGAGGCTCCTGCCGGACCCGGGATCACCGAGCGTTATGGCTTGCTCTCGAGAACCACCAGACGGCTCCCCCCGCGGGAGTAGACCCGCAGCAGAACCTGTTTTTCTTTTTTGAGCTCCTCGCTGAGTTTGACCGCCTCGTCGGCGCTTGAGATCGGCCTGCGCTTGACCTCCTGAATGACGTCCCCGGGGCGGATTCCCACGGTGGCAGCGATGGAATCAGGCTCCACGGCCGTGACCAATGCTCCCTTGATGTTGGCGGGCACCTTGAATTCCTGCCGGGTGGCATCGTCCAGGTCTGCGACAGTGACGCCGTCGAGCACATCGGGGTCGGGCTCCGGGGCGGCCTGCGCGACCTCTTTTTTTTCTGGCTTCTCAGCCAGTTGCACCGTGATATCCAAGGGCTTGCGCTCCCGGCTAATCTGCAGGTTGACCTTTGCCCCCGGCTGCATTCCGGCCACGGTTAGCCTGAGGTCCTGAACGCTTTCAACTTTCTTGCCGTTCACACTCAGAACCACGTCGTATTCGCGGAGGCCTGCTTTTTGGGCCGGCGTGCCTTGCTGGACTTCGGTGATCAGGGCGCCGATCCCGGGCTCGGTGTTGAATTCCTTTTGGAGAGCCTCGTCGAGGTCTTGCAGGCCGACGCCGAGGAAACCGCGCAGGACTCGGCCGTGTTTGATCAGGCTCTCCATGACGGAGCGGGCCATGTTGGAGGGCACGGAGAAGCCGATGCCCTGGTTGCCTCCGGTGCGGCTAAAGATGGCGGTGTTGATGCCAACGAGTCGGCCCTGGTAATCGACCAGCGCTCCGCCCGAGTTCCCCATGTTGATGGCGGCGTCTGTTTGGATGAAGTTCCCGAGGTCGGCGAGTTGGGACATCTGCGTGTTGCGGCCGATGGCACTGACGACGCCCATGGTGGCGGAGCGCGTGAGGCCGAAGGGGTTGCCGACGGCGATGACGATATCACCGGAGCGGAGGTTGTCGCTGTCTGAGAATGTGATGGGGGCGAGTCCCTTGGCTTCGATTTTGAGGACCGCGATGTCTGTGCGCACGTCGCCGCCTACTTTCCGGGCGATATAAGGTTTGCCGTTTTTACCGACGCTGACTTCGATTTTGTCGGCTCCCTCAAGCACGTGGTTGTTGGTGAGGATGTAACCATCGGGGCTGACGATGACACCCGAGCCGAGACCGAGGGGGGTGATCTGTTCCCGTTTCCGGCCCTGGGGCCCTCCGCGGCCGGCGGAGTCGCTTTCAGGAGCGGGGGGGCGCGGCGCGCGAGGGTTTTGGCGCGGGTTGGGCTTCTGCTGCTGGGGGTTTTCGTTTTCCGGAATTCCGAAAAAGCGCCGGAACATCGGGTCGTCAAAAAGGGGATGCCCTGAGAGCGAGTTGGAGGGGTCGGTGGTTTTGGAGGTGGACGTGTTGATGGTCACGACGCTGGGAGCGACCCGGTCGACAATCGGGGCGTAGGTGGGAGTTCCCGCTGGGAGTGGGGAATTATCAACTTTGAGGTCCGGCAGAGTTTTAGAGGCGTCCTGCTTCGGTGCGTCCTGCTTTGGGCGCTCGTTTTTAGGAGCCTCGTTTTTAAGACCCTCGTTTTTAAGACCCTCGTTTTTGGCAGGCTCTGGGTCGGCGGCTTTCAGGGAGGAGGCCGCCATGGGGGCTAGGGTCCAGGCCGCGGCAAGGGTGACGGGTGCGAGCGCAAAAAGCCTGAGGGAGCGGTTGGAGAAAGTGCGGAGAAGCGGGATGTGTCGTTTCATGGAAGCGGTGGAGGAAGGGCTTGTCGGTGGGTGAGGGTGGTTGACTGGGAGGGCTTTGTGTGGAGCTTTGTGTAGGGCGAGGGTTCCGGATTGGGCCAAGAGGTCTCGGATACCCGAATTTCTGACCTGAAATCGCTTTGAACCCTTGGAAACGGCGGTTGCTTGAACGCTGACTTGAAGTCTGACAGGAGGGAGGGATGGGCGTTCAACTCAGGGGCAACCTTTTTTGCGGGAGTTGCGGTTTTGCCTATTGCTACGGACTAGGGGCGCGCAGAGTTCGAAAAATCGTATTTGGTTGTTAAAAAATGGGAGGCGCCCGGCGGCAAAAGGACTGCATTTTCAGCGGCGTTAACCTGCTCCACGCACACAAAGTGCCGCCAGTCTTCGTCTCCGAGGTCTGGGAGAGCGGCTGCTTTGGCACTCCAGGGGTTCCAGACGACGCTGCTGTTGGAGCCCGTTTTTGAAACTACTAGGGTCCGCCCTGAGGCGGGGTCCGAGAGGACGCACTCGGCCTTGGTGTCGAGATAAAGCCGGTCGACTTCGCCGGTGAAGGAGACGCAGGGGGCGTCGTCCTCTTTGAGCCGGAGGGCGTCGGTTTTATCGAGATAATGGGCGCCGCGAAGGCCGGAGACGGAGGCGGAGTGAACGTCTTGGATGGGAAAATACGGGTGGAGCGCCTGTTCGAATTGGAAGGGGGCGTTGCCGGTGTTCTGGACTTCCCAGTGGATCTCGAGCGCGGCGCCGAGGACAAACTCCAGAGAAAGCGCGAAGGAGTGGGGCCAGAGCGCGAGGGTTTCGGCGCTGGAAAGGAAGGAGAACCGCACGGTTGCGGGCCCTTTTTCCGGGACATCCACGCGGTCCACCTGCCAAAGCCGAGTCCGAACCAGCCCGTGCATGGGGGCTTCGGGGTGGCCGGCGCGGGGGCCGAACCAGGGGAAAATAACGGGCACTCCACCCCGGATGGCTTTGCCTGGTGCGAGGAAGGTGGAGGAGCTGAGGAAGAGGAGGGGAGGCTGGCCTTTTGGGGTGAAGTTTAGGAGGTGGGCTCCTTGCGGGGAAAAGCGGGCGGATCCGAAGTCTCCCGAGACGGAGAGGAGGGGGAGTCCCTCGGGAGAGAGCGTTTCCAGAATGCGGGGGGACGGGGTGGCTGAGGTTGGCATGGGAAGCGATTTGTGGAGCGGCTGCGGTGGCGGGTGTGATGCAAGTCTGCTTTTGAGTCTACAAAGTGTGGGGTTTGGTGGATAGATTACAGGTCAAAGATGAAACCAGCCCTACGATCTTCGTTGATTTTTGTTGGAATTGCGCTGAGCGGAGCGTTGCTTGCCGGGGCTTGGGTGGTCAAGGAGGCCCGGAGGGTGGGCGGCCAGCAGCAGACGCGGCGCGCCTTGGCGAGTCCTTTGGGCGTGGACATGGCGTGGATTCCGGCTGGCAAGTTTACGATGGGTGCGAACGACGGCCAGCCCGATGAGCGGCCGCTGCACGATGTGAAGCTCCGGGGTTTTTGGATCGACCGCTACGAAGTCACCAACGACCAGTTCGCCAAATTTGTGGAGGCGACCAAATACGTGACGACCGCTGAAATTAAGCCGGATCCCGCCCAGTTTCCGGGGGCACCGTTGGAAAACCTGGTGGCGGGTTCGGTGGTGTTTTTCGTGCCTGAACGCGTGGAGAGCCTGAACAACCACATGCAGTGGTGGCGTTACCAGCCTGGGGCGGACTGGCGGCATCCCGAAGGGCCGGGATCGGATTTGAAGGGGCGGGGTCTGCATCCGGTGGTACATGTCTCTTGGTTTGACGCGGAGGCGTACGCGAAGTGGGCGGGCAAGCGGTTGCCTACAGAGGCGGAGTGGGAGTTTGCGGCTCGGGGTGGTTTGGAGCAGAACCCTTTTGCCTGGGGGCGGGAGCGATTTCCGAAGGGGCTTTGGATGATGAATATCTGGCAGGGGCAGTTTCCCTCGGAAAACACCGGTCAGGACGGGTTCAAGGGGACGGCTCCGGTGGGTTCCTTCCCCCCCAATGGATACGGGTTGCACGACATGGCCGGCAATGTGTGGGAATGGGTGGCGGATTGGTACCGGCCGGATTATTACGCGCACAGCCCGCGGGACAACCCCCAGGGGCCGGCGGACAGCGAGGATCCGGCCGAACCGGGGGTGGCCAAACGCGTGGGGCGAGGCGGTTCTTATTTGTGCAGCGATATGTATTGCAAGGGGTACCGCCCGAGCGCGCGCCAGAAAACATCGCCGGACACGGGGCTTTCGCACACGGGATTCCGGTGTGTGAAAGACGCTCCGGCTCCGTAAAATGAATGAAGTGTGTGAAAACACAGGATGGGGCGTTGACAAGTGAGAATGGATCCGTATGCTCGCGCTCCCCTTTTTCGGGGCGATTTTTTTGATTTTGAGTTAAACTAAGTGAATTTGAGTTATGAAACGCACGTACCAACCCTCCAAGCGCACTCGGAAGCAGCAGTTCGGATTCCGGACGCGGATGAAAACCAAGAACGGCCGGGCCATTTTGTCCCGCCGCCGCCAGCAGGGACGTAAGCGTCTTTTGCCCAAGGGTGTGGAAATTCACTTTGAGCGCCAGACCGACCAGCACAACACGGCGGCCAAAGATTTGCTGCACCGCAAGCAGCGCCGTGCAGCCGAACGTATCGCCCACAAGGCGGCGCGCACGGCAGCCTACAAGGCAGCCTAAAGGCGGGCGGAACACGGCCAAATTCGGAGGCGGCGACGCCTGCGGATTGGCCGTGTTTGCTTTCCGAGGCTTTGAATAAACCCGTGCCGCCCGGATGGAAACACCACCACGCAAGCTGGTCAGCCTGAAGCGGTCCGGGGAGTTTCGTCGGGTGCGGGAATCCGGCGTTTCGCTGGCGGGAAAGTGGCTGGTGCTGGGGGTGTGGCGGCAGCAGGGCGAGGCGCTTCCTGCGGGAGTGCCCGAGGACGTGCGGTTCGGATTGATCACCTCACGGAAGGTTGGCGGGGCGGTGGTGAGGAACAGGGTGCGCCGTCGTTTGAGGCATATCCAAAGGGCGCACCGGCCCGAAGTGCAGGGGAGCGTGTGGTGCGTGACGGTTGCTCGATTTCGCGCCTCGCAGGCCACGTTTGCTGAATTGGAAGCGGAATGGTGCAAACTCGCAAAACGCGCGGGGGTGCTGCCGGCGTGAAGGCTCTTGTGTGCGCGGCGATCCGGGGCTACAAGCGGCTGCTTTCACCCGCATTCCATGCGATTGGGGGGCCGGGCTGCGGGTGTCGCTTTGAGCCGAGTTGCTCGCGATACTGCCTGGAGGCCGTGGAAAAACACGGAGTTGCCCGCGGGGGGTGGCTTGGACTGAGGCGTCTGGCCCGCTGCCAGCCTTGGGGAGGAACGGGCTGGGACCCGGTTCCTGAACATTTGGGAAGCGCGCAACCGAGGACCGGGGGCTGCTGCGGAAAAGGAAACTAAATTTTACTATGGACCGAACCGGAAAAATTGGCGTCGCTTTGGCGATTATCACGTTGGTGGTGTGGCAGATCTTCTATTCCAAGGAGATGGAGCGCACGAGACTCGCTCAGGAGCAGGCCGCCGCCTTGGTGGCGGCCGAGGGGGGTGCGACGCCCGCAGCCGCTGGAAACACGCCCGCCGTTGCGGGTGGCGCGCCAGCTGCAGCTCAGCCAACGCCGGCAGCCTCGGCGCCGGCCGTCGTGATCGCCGCTGGATCGGCTCCCAAAAAGAGCGAGGTTTTGGAAGGAAGCGAGGC
>QQND01000053.1 GCA_003402745.1 Verrucomicrobiota bacterium | reverse complement strand
CTCGCGGTCTGGCGACGGGAGCCACGGGGTTTGGGGTTCGCACGCTGGTGCGTTTGGCGTGTGGCTAGTGGTAGACTTTGTCGGGCAGGAAAAAAATATCCCCTCCCGCAGTTTGTCTCCGACACGACGCTGCCCATCTGCCTTATACCGGTGGGGCTAGGCCCTGCATTGAGTGAGAGCGGACTCGTGAGTCTGGCGGCTTGGTTGAGTCCATTAAAGGAGGCTGTGCGCGGTTTAAACCCGGGGTTCAGGGAGATCGCCCGCAACAAGTCGCGAACTGATTTTGTGCAAAAAGGCCTTTTTCTAATGCCTTTGACCCACGATTTGACGCACAATTAAATATCGGCGTCTTACCCCGCTCATCGCAACGACCATGACCACCACTCCCTCCATTATCTACACGATCACCGACGAGGCACCCGCACTTGCGACGTACTCTTTCCTGCCTATCGTACAGGCCTTCACCAAGCACGCGGGGATCCGTGTGGAGACCCGAGATATCTCCCTTGCTGGGAGAATTTTGGCGAATTTTTCTGATCTGCTCCCAGCCGCTCAGAAAACGCCGGACACCCTTGCCGAGTTGGGGGCTTTGACGCTCAAACCTGAAGCGAACATCATCAAGCTGCCCAATATCAGCGCTTCCATCCCGCAACTCCAGGCTGCCATCGCCGAGCTTCAGGCCAAGGGCTATGCCCTGCCTGATTATCCAGAAACACCCGCTACGGATGCGGAGAAAGACATCCGCGCACGCTACGCCAAGGTTCTCGGCTCTGCCGTCAACCCCGTTCTGCGGGAAGGCAATTCGGATCGGCGCGCTCCTAAGGCCGTTAAGGAATACGCTAAAAAGCATCCTCATTCGATGGGTGCCTGGGCGCCCGATTCCAAGACCCACGTCGCCTCCATGACCGAAGGAGATTTCTTTGGGGATGAACGTTCCTTCACAACCAAAGCGGCCACCGTTGTGCGTATTGAACTGGTTAAGACCGACGGTTCCATCCAGGTCCTCAAGGACAAGACGCCGCTCAAAGAGGGCGAAATTTTTGACGCCACTGTCCTGCACAAGGCCGCGCTCGTGTCCTTCTACGAAACCGAGATGGCCCGCGCCAAGGCTCAGGGGGTCCTTCTGTCTCTGCACCTTAAGGCCACCATGATGAAGGTGTCCGACCCCATTCTTTTTGGACATGCGGTCCGGGTTTTCTTCCGGGATCTGCTGGCCAAACACGCTGATACTTTCGCGAGTTTAGGCGTGAATTTGAACAACGGTTTCGGCGAACTGACTGCCAAAATCCAGACGCTGCCTGCCGCTCAAAAAGAAGCCATTGAAGCTGATATCCAAGCCGCACTCCATGGCGGCCCGAGGCTCGCCTACGTCAATTCCGATAAAGGAATCACGAATCTACACGTCCCCAGCGATGTCATCGTGGATGCCTCCATGCCCGCCATGATCCGAGTCGGTGGAAAGATGTACGACGCGGAGGGTGCGCTGCAGGACACGCTGGCTTTGATCCCGGACCGTTCCTACGCGGGCGTGTACGAGAGCACCCTCAACTTCTGCCGCCAGCACGGAGCCCTCGATCCGAAAACCATGGGCAGCGTGCCCAACGTCGGACTGATGGCACAGGCCGCGGAGGAATACGGCTCGCACAACAAGACATTTGAAATTTCCAGCGCAGGCACCGTCCGCGTTGTGAACGAAGCTGGGGAAATCTTGTTGAGCCACTCTGTTCAACCGGGAGACATCTGGCGCGGCTGCCAGACCAAGGACGCTCCGGTCCAGGACTGGGTCAAGCTCGCAGTCAGCCGTTCACGGCTTTCACACACTCCGGCTGTTTTCTGGTTGGACGAACACCGCGCCCACGACGCCCAGGTTCTCCTTAAGGTGAGAGAGTGCCTTGCGCATCAGGATCTTACTGGACTGGATATCCGCATCCTCGAGCCTACCGCCGCCTGCCAGTTTACTCTGGAGCGCATCGTCCAAGGCCTCGACACCATCAGCGTGACAGGCAACGTGCTTCGGGATTATCTGACCGACCTGTTTCCCATCCTGGAGGTCGGCACCTCCGCCAAGATGCTCTCCATTGTCCCGCTCATGAATGGGGGCGGCCTGTTTGAAACCGGTGCCGGCGGCTCGGCTCCCAAACATGTGCAGCAGTTCACGGAGGAAAACTTCCTGCGTTGGGATAGTCTCGGAGAGTTTTTCGCGCTCGCTGCCTCCTTTGAGCATCTGGGTATTTCGCAAAACCACGCGAAAGCCGCAGTCCTTGCCGAGACCCTGGACGAAGCCACCGGCAAGTTCCTTGAAAACGATAAATCGCCCGCCCGCAAGGTCGGCGCTGGAATAGACAATCGCGGGAGTCATTTTTACCTGGCGCTTTATTGGGCCCAAGCCCTCGCGACACAGGCTCGGGACGCAGAACTCAAGGCGCTTTTCGTTCCGATCTCGCAGGCGCTTTCAGACAGTGAGTCTCAGATCGTCTCGGAAATGATCGCTGTCCAGGGGAACCCGGCCGACATCGGGGGCTACTACCTGCCCGACGCCGTGAAAGCCTTTGCAGCACTGCGTCCTAGCGAGACGTTTAATTCGATCCTCGCCACGCTTTAAGGGGACCTAAAAAGTCTACTTCAACAAACGAGGAAGCAGTTTACTTGGGGGGATCGGCAATTTCGACTCTGATTTTGCCGATGACTTCTTGAAGGCCCGCTTTACGACGGGCATCAAATTCCGTGCGCAGGGCGACGTCGAGTTTGCGGCGTTCTTCCTTGTAGCGTTTTTCGAAGAGTGAGCGTTGTTCTTGGGAAACCGCGGCGCCCTCCAGTGCGGAATTAATCTCGTCCGTGATGTTATTCTTTAGGGTGGTCTCCCGTGAACGCAAGGCCTGCTTGACTTCGGGGGTGAGCTCCTGCCACGCCTTGATGCTTTCGATGAGGCGCGTTTTTTGCTCCTTGGAAAGGGAGCGCACAAGTTGGAGGAGCGGGTCGCCAGCCTCTTTGCGAGCCGGTCTCGGTGAAGGCTGTGGTTCCTCCGACTGTGCGGCGCAAAGACAGAGTGTGGAGAGGCAAAATACGACTATTTTTCTTCGCGCCATAAAGGGTGGTTGGCGATGATTTCAGCCTCGAGAACTTCGCCTAGGTTTGCAACCAAGGCGAGATCGTCCCCGAAAAGCTCGGGCGAACGGAGGGCCGCCACCAGCGAAGCTTCGTCTCCCAAGCCCGAGTCCTGGAATTCGGCCTGTCGTGGGGCGGTTTTCCAAAGCAGGCCGCCGGCAGTGAACGCCAACGCAACTGCAAGCCCAGTGGCCCAAGCCAAGACCGACCCGCGTCCGCGGTGGGGTTGCGGCTGGACACTTTGGATCACGCGGTCCGCAAATCCGGCGCGGAGTCCTGGAGTGCGAAACCGCCCGAGCAGTGCGTCTAGGGCAGAATCCTTGCCTTCGGTGCCGGCCTCCGCAGCCTCCGCGTTCCCTGTCTGGGGAGCGGACGTCACGGCGGGCGTCTTGGAGAACTGGCTGGCGGGAAAGGTTTGACTGCTGTCCTGCATGGAGGTTGGCTTGCGCTTCACAAGGAGATAAACACCGTAAAAAGGGGGAAGTTGCTCCCGCTTTTTACTCATTTTCCACTTTTTTTGAATTTCGCGCCGCTGGATGGAACGCTAGATTTCTGAAGCATCCAAGAAACCTTCCAACTGCCTGATGCGGGTGGGGTGGCGCATCTTGCGGAGTGCCTTGGCCTCAATCTGCCGAATGCGCTCGCGGGTGACCTTGAACTGCCGACCGACCTCTTCCAGAGTGCGGCTGTAGCCGTCGACCAAACCGAAGCGCTGCTCGAGCACCTGGCGTTCGCGCTCGGTGAGAGATTCGAGAACGTCGCGGATTTTTTCCTTCAACAGCGCGATGGCGGTGACGTCGGAAGGATCCTCGGCGGTGGTGTCCGGGATGAAGTCTCCGAAACTGGTGTCGTCGCTTTCGCCCACGGGGGATTGCAGAGAAATGGGCTGCTGCGCCATTTTGAGAACCGCTCGGACGCGTTCGACGGGCAGGTTGATTTCTTCAGCGACTTCCTCAGGGGTGGGTTCGCGCCCGAAGTCTTGGACTAGTTGTTTCTGCACCCGCATCAGCTTGTTGATCGTTTCGATCATGTGCACCGGGATGCGGATGGTGCGGGCCTGGTCGGCGATGGAGCGGGTGATGGCTTGGCGGATCCACCAGGTGGCATAGGTGGAGAATTTGTAGCCGCGGCGGTACTCAAACTTCTCGACGGCCTTCATCAACCCCATGTTGCCTTCTTGAATGAGGTCAAGGAAGGAAAGGCCGCGGTTGGTGTATTTTTTGGCAATGGAAATGACGAGCCGAAGGTTGGCTTCAACCATTTCGGTTTTGGCCTTGAGCGCGCGGCGCATCCAGAGGCGCAGTTCCTGGTAGTCGGCGAGGAATTCGTCCGTACTCATCCAGCAGAGGGCCTGCTGTTCTCTGAGTTGGGCGGTTGCTTCTTTTTTGCCAGCGGCAGACTCATCCCGCAAGCGGTTGACGAGTTTGGCGGAGTCTTCGGCAAGTTGGACAAATTCCTCGGTGACCTTCTGTTTGAAGAAGAACTTGGGATAAAGCTTCTGAATAGCGGCATGCGCCTTCTTAAATTCGGGGTGAATTTTGGAAGAGGCTTCCGATTCGCCAGACTTTAGAAACTTGTTGTAGAGCAGGGTGGTTTCGTCTGCCGCCTCCTGGAGGGAGGTGATGGTTTTGGGCAGGAGTTTTTCGTAACGCTCGCGGCTTTCGATTTTTTTGTCCTGAATCACCCGGTCGAAGCGTTCTTCTTTTTTGTCCAGTTTTGTGGCTAGATCCAAGTACTGGGTGGCGACGAAGCCGTAACGATTGATGTGCTTGAGCACGTTGAGTTCGGCGTCCTCGATGCGCTTGGAAATTTCAACCTCCTGCTCGCGCGTGAGCAGGGGAACTTGTCCCATTTGCTTGAGGTACATCCGAACGGGGTCGTCCAGAATGTCTGCGCGTTGATCGGCTGTTTTTTCTTCTTCTTCGTCATCGGCATCTTTTTTGCCGTCCTTGAAGCGATCTACGTCGGAGGCGTCGATGACTTGAATTTCCATCCCGTTGAGTCGGGAGAGAATAACTTCCAACTCCTCGGGGTCGTTCACAGACTCGGGGATGGATTCGTGCAGGTCGTCAAAGGTCAAATAGCCCTGTTCTTTGGCCAGACGGATCAGCTCCCTGAGCTTCTCGGTCATGTCAAATTCTACGGACAGCGCCGCTTTTTCAGGGAACGTTTCAGCAGGGTGGGGCCCTTTAGACTCTTTTTTAGAAGTGTTTTTCGAACCCGGCTTCTCCACCGGAAGCGCCACAGGCTTTGCCTTTTGAGGAGGGGCCGCGGGAGCTGGAGCCTTTTTCTGAGGCGCCACCTGCTTGGTGGCGGCTTTCTGAGCGGGCTGCGCCTTGGTTTGGGGGGCGGGCTGTGTCTTTACTGCCGTTTTTGAAGGCGAAGTTTGAGGCGCCGAGGCGGTCTTGCCTTTTGCAGGAACCGGGGCGGTTGGAGCGCTTTTTTTACCCTCCGTGAGCTTTTGGGGAGCCGTTTTTTGAGCAGGCGCGATTTTTTTCGCGGGTTTTGAAGCTGTTTTTGGCGCCGTCTGGAGCTTTGGAGAGCCTTTTTTTGGAGCCGTGGCCGTGGCGACTTTTGGCGGCGCCTTTGCGCTTGGCTTCGCCTTTGCGCTTGGCTTCGCCGGGGCGGGCGCTTTCTGGGCGGTCTTAGCCGGGGCTGTTTTTTGCGGCGGTTTGCTGGCTCCTTTGGGGGCGGAGGAAGATTTGAGAATCGCTTTCAGTTTGGCGGAAGACATTGAGGATGGGCCCTTTGATGGGGACTTGGAGGCGTCTGCTGCTTTTGCGGCACGCTTTTTCTGGTGCGCATTCTTGGGAGATGATGCGATAGCGTGCGGCGAGGTTTTGGATGGCATACCCGTAAATAACAGGGGTGAATTGTCCCCCTAATGGCAAAAATAATTGAGTTACCGCAAAGGGGAAAAAGGCCGTGTAATATCTGAGACTCGCTTCTGGAGGTCAAGGATTTGTTGATGTAAAGCGCCGGCTTCCTCCAAAGTCAGGCTGGGGTTGCGTTGTCGGGCTTTGGTTGATTCGATCCTCCTTCTCAGTTGGCGACGTTCTAATTCATTCCAGCAGTCCTGAGAAACTGCCAGGGGATGTTCGGGTGCGTTGTTTTCCAAGAGTTCTACAAAAAAGCGTTCCAAAGCAGGTTCCAGTCCTGAGAGAAAAGTGTGCAACGTTTCGGGCATGTCTAGGAGGTGCGCTCGCTGTAAAAGAACTTCGATGAGGTGACCCTGAGGCTCCGCCTGCAGGCGGGACTCCCAGTCTTCTTCCAGCAGCCATTGTCTGGCCTCCGGCGAGTGCATGAGAACCAGCGCGAGCAGTCCGACGGTCGGTTCCGCTTTAATAGGCTGGGTGGGCTGGGCCTCCTGGTCTCCTCCGTCGTTCCCCTCCCGGCGTTCGCCCTGGTTGCGGTGCCGCGTGGCGGCCTGGGCGCTCAGAGTCGCCAGGGCCTGGGGCGCCAGTTCCAGGCGCGTAGCGAGCCGCTGGATATGCATCTCGCGAAGGACGGAGTCGCTAATAAATCCGAGGGATTCGGCCACCTTTTGAGCCGCTTCGCTGCGCCCGCGAGCCGAGTCAAACCCCGACTGGGCGGCCAGACGGTCGATTTGAACATCGAAAAATTCCCGCGCGGCGTCCATTTGGGCCCGGAAAGCGTCGGGCCCCTTGCCTCGGATCAGGGAGTCGGGATCCTCTCCCTGCGGGAGGGTTGCGACGCGGACGGCAAGTTTTTCGGCGAGCAGGGAGGGCAGGGAGCGTTCCGCAGCCTTCTCACCCGCGGCGTCGGAGTCGAAGCATAAAATGACTTCTTCCACGTAGCGTTTCAGGATGCGGGCTTGTTTGGGGGTGAACGCGGTGCCTTGGGGGGCGATGACGTTTTGGATGCCGGCCTCAAAGGCGGTGATGAGGTCAAGCTGGCCTTCGCAGACAATGGCCGATTTTTTGTCAATCAACGCGCGTTTGGAACGGTGCAAGCCGAAGAGCACCGCGCCTTTGGTGAAAAGCATGGTTTCGGGGGAATTGACGTATTTGGCCCCCTTAGCATCGGGCTGGAGGATCCTTCCTGAAAAAGCGATGACTTCGCTGTTATCATTGCAGATGGGGAACATGACGCGCCCGCGGAAGCGGTCATAACATTCGCCGCGTTGGTTTTCGGGGTCTTTGAACGAAACGAGGCCGCTGGCTGCGATTTCTTCCTGGGAGTAGTGGCGGGAGTGGGCCCAGCGCAGGAAATGGTCCCAGCCTTCCGGGGCATACCCGAGCGTCCAGGATTTTGCGATTTCGGCGTTGATGCCGCGGCCCTTTAGGTAGTCGCGGGCGACTTGAGCGGCGGGGCTGCGCAGGAGTTGGAGATGAAAAAACTGGGCGGCCTCGGCGTGGAGAGAAAGCAGGCGCCGGCGCAGGTCGAGCCTTTGGCGGTCCTCCAGGGAGAGTTCTTCGCGTTCGATGCGGATACCGACCCGGTCGGCGAGTTTGCGCACGGCCGCTGTGAACTCGATGTGCTCGTAGTCCATGACGAAGCGGAACATGGAGCCGCCGGCACCGCAGCCGAAACACTTGAAAATCTGGCGGGCGGGATTGACGGAGAAAGAGGGGGTGCGCTCCTGGTGGAACGGGCAGAGAGCCTTGTACGTGGGGCCCGCCCGTTTGAGCGGGAAATAAGTGCCTATCACCTCGACGATGTCATTGGCGGCAGCGACCTGCTGGATGATTTCGTCGGGAATGAGAGCCATGGGGTGGTCCCAACAAATGTAGCACACTTCGGGCTCAACACCCCGAAATCGATGGCGCTCCTCAAAAAAAACGGCGCTTATTCAGGCCGCGGATCTCGGGAAAGAAGGGCGGTCATCGCTTCGGCTGGGGAAAGAGCGCCCTCCAGAATGAGGCGGATCTGGTCGATAATGGGGGTTTGAACGTGCAGTTTTCTAGCGCATTCGTGGGCGCTGTAGGTGGTAGGAACCCCTTCGGCGATCATGCTCATCGAGCTGACGATCTGTCCGAGCGACTCCCCTTTGCCCAGACGCTCGCCCACGGAACGGTTGCGGCTGTGTTTTGAAAAGCATGTGACCATGAGGTCGCCGATCCCACTGAGGCCCTGGAAGGTCTCCTGTTTTCCACCCAGTGCCACCCCGAGTCGGACGAGTTCCGCCAGAGACCGGGTTACGAGGGCGGCTTTGGTGTTATCCCCGAGTTGGAGGCCGTCGCTGATTCCTGCCGCGAGGGCGAAGATATTTTTAAGGGCGCCCCCCAGTTCGATCCCGGTGATGTCGTTGCTGGTGTATGCGCGGAAGGTGGCGTTACAGAAGACGGCTTGCAGCTGGGCGAGCAGATCGGGGAGCACGCAGCCAAGGACCACGGCCGTGGGGGCCTGGCGGGCGACTTCCTCGGCATGACTTGGGCCGGAAAGTACGGCCAGAGGGTGGCCGGGAAGGGTTTCCTCCAGAATCTGGCTCATGCGCAGTCCGCTGCCCCGCTCAACGCCCTTGGTGCAGGAGAGCAGAACGGCGTCGGGGCAGAGGGCTACGGTGCTCAAACGGGCGGCGACTTCGCGCATGGCGCTTGAGGGGGGGACGAGGAGAAGCAGGTCCGCATCGGAGAGCGTTTCTAGGGAGGCGGTGCAGGCGATGGTTGCTGGGAGGGGGACCCCCGGCAGGTAAGCGCGGTTTTCGCGTTGGGCGTGGAGGCGGTCGATGGCCTCGGCATCGTGCCCCCAGACGCAGACGTTGTGCCCGTTGCGCTCTAGCAAAAGAGCGAGGGCCGTGCCCCAGCTTCCGGCGCCGACGACGCCGATTTTTCTGAAAGTGTCGCTCATCGGTTAGGCCTTGGGTGCGCCGAAGCGGTTTTCGGTGCCTGCAAACAGGCGGCGGATGTTGTCGCGATGCCGGCGCACGACGAGGAAAGCCGCTGCGCAGGAGAAGGCGAAGTAGGCGCTGCCATCGAGTTCGCCGATTCTCAGGAGAATGCCCACGGTAACGGGCAAGGCGAGGGCTGCGATGATGGAGGCTAGGGAGACGTACCGGGAGAAGGCAAAGATGGAGACCCACAGGGCCACGACCACGCCGGTGGCCAAGGGAGGCATGAGGCCGATGATGACCCCGAGGGAGGTGGCCACGCCTTTCCCCCCTTTAAACTTGAGCCACAGGGGGAAGCTGTGTCCGACGATGCAGGCGAGGGAGGCAAATACCCCTGCGTAGGCCATGTATTGGTCTTCCAAGGCGGGCGGGGCGGCTTGGCGCCAGGCGATTTGCTGGGCGAGACTGACGGCGAAAAAGCCCTTTGCGGCGTCCAAAAGGAAGGTCGCCGCTCCCCATTTGGGCCCCAGGACGCGCCAGACGTTGGTTGCACCAATGTTACCGCTGCCATGCTCGCGGATGTCGATGCCACGCAGTCTGCCGATGATCAGTCCGAAGGGAATGGAGCCCAGGAGGTAGGCTGGGAGGAGGAGCAGCGCAAGCGTTTGAAGAAGCACGAAAGTCATGAAAAAGTGAAAAAAAGGAGGTCGGCGTCTTCCGGCGCTTATTTTTTTGGCAGCGCTTCGAGGGCTTCCAGAACTAAGGCAGGTGTCAAGAGCTCGGGGAAGATTTTGGGTTCGGGCGCGCCTGGAGCGTAGAGCAGGTAGAAGGGCACGCCGTTTCTTTTGAACCGGTTTAATTCAGCGGTAATCGCCGGGTCGCCATTGGTCCAGTCAGCTTTGAGGAGTACCACGGCGTGTTGTTTGAAGGCGGCCTGGACTTCAGGTTTTGAGAGCGTCACGCGTTCGTTAACTTTGCAGTTCAGGCACCATTCAGCGGTGAAGTCGACAAAGACGGCATTGCCCTTGGCAATTTCGGAGGCAAGGCGGGCTGTTGTGAAGGGTTCCCAGCCTTCGGACTCCCCGCCCGAGGCGTTGTGAACGGCCGAAGCGGGTCGCTCCAGGGGTTCCTGCAGAAACACGAAGTAGCCGCCCAGGGCCAGTCCGAGGCAGAGCAGCCAGCCCAGAAGGCGGGACTGTATCGTGCCCAGCAGCCAGCACCCGAACCCCAGCACGAGCAAAAACGCGCAGGCTCCCGAGAGGGCATCCGTTCCCCGGGCCTGGCCAAGCACCGAAAGCAACCAGACGGCCACCCCGAGAATAAAGAACCCCATGGCCTGCTTGAGGCGCTCCATCCAGGCGCCCGGTTTTGGCAGAAAACGAAGGAGGGTCGGGTTGGAGGTGAGCAGGAGATAGGGCAGGCTCATGCCTGTGGCGATGGTGAGGAAAATGAGGAAGACGGTGGGCGCGGGTTGGCTGACGGCAAAGCCGAGCGTGACACCCAAGTAGGGGGCGGTACAGGAGGTGCCCAGCAGCGTGGTGAAGGCGCCATGCAAGAAGGCGCCTCCGTAGCCTTGTTTGCTGGAAAGAGCGCTGAGCTTAGCGCTGGTTTCGCCGCCCAAAGTAATTTCAAAAACGCCCAGAAGGTTGAGTCCAAAAACGAAAACGGCGGCAATGATCCCAGTTAAAATAAACGGGTTCTGAAACTGGAATCCCCAGTTCAGACCGCTGCCCGCCGCCTTCAGGCCGATCACGGCCAAGGCCAAGCCCAGGAAAAAAGTGAAGACGCCCGCGACAAAAGCGAGGCCCAGTCGGAAGACCCGGCGGGGAGATTCCCCGGCTTGTTGCGTAAAACCGAAGATTTTAAGCGCGATCACAGGCAGAACGCAGGGCATCAAATTGAGCAGAAGTCCTCCGAGGAAAGCGGCCCAGAGAAAACCGCCCAGTCCCTCGGGGGAAGAGGACGCGGCCGGCGAAGCCGCGGGGGAGGCTGAGTGGGCCGGAGGCTCCTGCAGGCTTTTGGCCCCCACCAAGGCATTGCCGCGCAGGGTGGGAATGGGTGTCTTCGAAAACGCCGCATCCAACTGCCAGCCCCGCCGTTCTCCTGCACCGCTTTCCAAAACAACGAGGGCCTTCCAACCTTCCGGCTTTCCTAGGTTGGTGGACGGAATGCGGAAGGTGCGGCTGATCGTTTCAGGGTGCTCGGAGGTGGCGCCGAGGGGGGGGATGGGGAAAATTTCCACCTTTTCTCCGGTAGGAGCGCCCTCGATTTTAAGGAGAAGGCCCTCCTTGGTTTGAGTCCATTCTAGTTCAAAGGGAGCTGGGGAGCTTTGCGGGAGCCGTTTTTTCCAAAGAGCGAAAACCTCCGAATGGGCGGGGGCGGGCGCGCCCGCGGGAAGGGTGAGCGAAACGTCTGCGGAGCCCGGGAGACAGGTTTCCGAGCAAACATACCATTTGAGTTTCGCACTAAACACCAGGGGGGGATTTGGAAGTTGCTCTGGAGCTTTAATTTCAACGGGAAGAACTACTTCCCCCTCGTAAACATTGGTAAAAATGTCGCCCTCGGATTTGAGCGAATGGGGCAGGGGCCACTGGATGGGGCCTGCGGCGAATCCAGGAGGCAGTTCCCACTCAACTTGGGGGGCCGCGCCGGAGTCCCCCGGAGCCTGCCAGTAAAGGTGCCAGCGGTCCGCGAGCACGAACCTGATGCCAATGGTGAAGGACTTTCCAGGGGCGATCGCGCTGGTGTCCGCAATGAGGGTGGGCACCGCTTTGGGCGGGCCGCTCAGAAATTGAGCGGGCGCAGATTGAAGAAAAGCGAACAGGAACAGCAGTGAGAAAAACGGGGAGCGCATGGCGGTTGGAGAAATAAAAATGGAGGCAGCCAGTCGGAATGATCAATGGGATTCAATGGGATTCAATGGGATTCAACAAGTGGTCGTATCGGCGGTTCTAAAATGTGGGCTGCGCCCGCATCCCTTTATCCAATTCGATGACTTTCATTTTTGACTTGCGCTCTCCGTTTGGAGGCGTGCCCGAGAGTGAGCGGTCCTTCTATTGCATTTCACTTGCAATAGCGGCGGGGCTCTGCTTACAGTTCCAGCCATGAGATTGCTGTTGTTACCTCTGCTTTTTCTTCTGAGCGTGGCCCGCTCTTCCGGTGCTGAGACGCTCCGGATCTCGGCGTTTTCCTCGGTGCTGGCTGAAATTGCCGGCCGTGTGGGAGGCGAGGAAGTGGTGGTGACCAGTCACGTGCCTGCAGGTTCAGACCCGCATGAATTTGAACCGAAACCCTCGGATTTGAAGAGGGTCGCCAAGGCGGATCTTGTGCTGCTTTCTGCGAAGCACTTGGAAGGTTATGTGGGCAAACTGAAGGAGGCTTCCGGGGGGAGGGTGCCGGTTTTGGAAGTGGGCGCCCAATTGCCTTCGCTGTGGCTGGAGTCGGAGTCCAAAGACGCTCGATCGGAGGATCCGCACTGGTGGCACAGCGTGGAGAATATGCGAAAAGCGGCGAAGGTGGTGAGCGCCGGTCTGTCTGGCGCAAGACCCGAGAAAAAGAGTGTTTTCGCAGCAAACCTCGAAGCCTATACGGCAGAGTTGGGGGATCTTCAAAAATGGGCCCGGGGAAAGGTGGCCGAGCTGCCCCGGGATAAACGCAAGCTCGTGACATCACACGACGCGCTTCAGTATTTTGCCAAGGAGTACGGGTTTACGGTCTATCCGGTGGCTGGGCTGACCGCTTCGGAGCAGCCCTCCTCGCGGCAGGTGGCCGACCTCCTCAAGACGATCAAGGCCCAGAGGGTGAAAGCGGTTTTTGCCGAGGACACCGCCAATCCCAAGGTGTTGCAGCAAATCACGGCGGAAACTGGGGCCGTCTTGGGCGGGCTGTTGTGGGTGGATGGTTTGGGAACTGGGACGGCTGGGACCTATGCCGGCATGATGCGCCACAACGTCGCCACCATCGTGGATGCTCTGAAATAAGATGAAGGGTTCCCCACTTTTGCGCGCCTTCTTGCTGGCCGGCGTTCTTGCTCTTGTGAGCTTGCCCTTGCACTATTTGACGCGTCGGGGCGAGGAAGCGGCCGAAGCGGCAGCGGTCGAGGTAGCGGCGGCAGGGGCGCAACCTGATGAAACCAAGGCGCGGGTGCCGCTGGTGCTCACTTTTTCGCAGGCTGCGCAGCGTGTGGAGTTGCGCCATTTGGGGGCGGTGGTTTGGGCGAAAGAGAATCCGGCGGCGAGTGAAACTGTGGAACTGAACCTGCCTTTTCCCAAACAAGGTCTGGAACTGGGGGTCTCCGTGGTTTGGACTGGAGAAAATGCCGCTGCGCTGCGCCTCCGACTCACCAGTCCCGAGGGGGTGGAGTGGGATCGCACCGTGTGGGGCGACGCTTCGGTTGAAACCATAGTTCCTTTCCCATGAGCGAGCATTCCCTTCAGGTGGAGAATTTAACGGTGAGTTACCGAAGGATTCCGGCGTTGCATCACGTGGGTTTCAGCGTGCCGTGTGGTTCGTGCGTGGCGGTGCTGGGGCCTAACGGGGCTGGTAAATCGACCCTCCTCAAGGCGCTGGCGGGGTTGCTCGAGCTGGAAACCGGTTCCGTGAGTTTCCACGGCCGCCAAATGCAGGGTGCTAGCAGGGAGTTTGCCTATCTGCCGCAGCGGGAAATGGTAGACTGGGACTTTCCGACAACGGTGCGCGGGGTGGTTGAAATGGGCCGCTATTTGAGGGTGCGTTGGTGGAGGCGTTTTTCAAAGGAGGACGGTGCCGCGGTGGACGCCGCTCTGGAGGCTGTGCAGCTTGCGCCGCTGCAAGACCGTCAGATTTCGGCGCTTTCAGGGGGGCAGCAGCAGCGGGTTTTCATCGCGCGCGCTCTGGCGCAGGAGGCTCACGTGCTGCTTTTGGACGAGCCCTTCACGGGGCTGGATCAACCGAGCCAGGAGTCGCTCAAGTTGGTTTTTAAACAGTTAAAGAACGAAGGAAAATTGCTGCTGCTTTCCCACCACGACCTGCAAAACGTGCCCGATCTTTTTGACCGGGTCGTGCTCTTGAACGGGGAACTCATCGCCGCCGGTACCGTGGCCGAGGCTTTCACGCGGGACAACCTGACGCGCACTTACGAGACGCGCGTCTTTTCTGGAGTGAATCATGGACTGGCTATTTGAACCCTTTCAACACGTGTTTATGCAGCGCGCGCTGGCGGCGTGCGTTCTCGTCGGTTTTTTGAACGGCTTTATGGGCGGCTTCGTCATGCTGCGCCGGATGGCGCTTATGGCGGATTCCCTTTCCCACTCTTTGCTGCCTGGGCTGGCGGTGGGGGTGCTGCTTTTTGGGCTTGCGCCGGCCGGCTTGTTTTTCGGGGCGCTTTCAGCCGCGCTTTTGGTCGCTCTGGGCGCGCAGTTGCTCTCTCGCGGGTCAAGAGTGAAGGAGGATACGGCTCTGGCGATTCTCTACACCGTGGCCTTTTCAGCGGGGGTGGTACTGCTGAGTTTTGTGAAGGTTCGGGTTTCGCTGCTGCACTATTTGTTTGGAAATATTCTTGGGGTTTCCAACCAAGATTTGTGGGTGTCCTACGGGGTGGCGGGGTTGGTGCTGCCTTTGCTTGTGGCTGCCGAAAGGCCGCTGCAGTTGTTGTTGTTTGAACCCTCTGTAGCCCGCAGCCAGGGGATCGCCACGGGCATCCTCAACGTTGGTTTGGTGGTGGCGCTGGTATTGACGATGGTAAGTTCACTGCAGGCGGTCGGGGTGATTTTACTCCTCGGACTGCTGATTTCACCCGCGGCAACCGTCTACATGCTTTGTGATTCCTACGCTGCCCTGCTTTGGGGCGGGGGTGCCCTCGGGGTTTTTGGAGCGGTGACGGGGCTTTGGCTGAGCTACTGGCTGGGCCTGCCCTCAGGCGCCTGCATCGTGTTGGTTTTAGGAGCGATTTTCTGTCTCGCCTACCTTTTAAGCCCGCGATACGGACTGTTGCCAAAAATTTGGAGAAGCCGCCATTTTCATCAGGAAAGTCTGGCGCGCTGGGAAAAACACTGAGGTGTTGGTTCTTTGTTCTTTGTTCTTTGTTCTTTGTTGTGGGTTCTTTGTTGTGGGTTCTTTGTTGTGGGTTCTTTGTTGTGGGGGGGCGGGGAGGCTTGGCTTTACCAGGAACACAGGGCGTCGACCCAGGCAGCCGAGCCATCGCGCAGCCAGCCATCCAGTTGCGCCGGATCCTTGAGCTGCTGGCCCCGCACCCGCGGCACCGCCAAAAACTTACAGGGCACATCGGGAAGCGCGGATAAATCACTCCAGAGTTTTTCGAACTGTGCGACTGGAAAAATGTCTTCCTGGCCGCGGCCCCAGCGTTTTTTGACGTCTTTAATGGTGATGTAGGTCGGGAGCCTGGAAGCGAGTTCACGCACGGCGGCTGAAATTTGGGCATCGTCTCCGGCCAGGATATCGGCGCGGTTGAGGCCAAACGCGCCGAGGAGTCGGTCGATATCGACCCAGGTGGTCATGGTGTTGTAGTAGCGCAGACGGAATTCGTCTGACTCGCGGGGCATGGAGAGGCCCTCGACGATGCGGGGCAGGCCGTTGACCCGGGCGAGGCCGCCGCCGCGGTCTTCGAGTCTGCGTGCGATGACTTCAAAGCTCAGGCAGGCGCCGCTTTGAAGGTGTTGTCCGAGGAGGGTGGGGTCCACGGAAACCCCGCAGGTGTCGATATTGTGGAGAAGCAGGGTCTTGAGCGAGGGGGTTTCTCGAAGTAGTTTTGCGAGCACTCCATTGCGGAAGAGGTTGGGCAGTTCGTAAAAATGGCCGACCGGATGGAGGCACTGGAGGGGAAGATTTTCGGAGTAATCCGAACACTCGCCTTGGCTTTGGGCCCAATGGCTGAGGGCGGTACGCAGGCTTTCGCGCACTTTTTGCTGCTGTTCGTCCAAGGTCTGCTGCGGCATCTCCTCCCAGAGAAAGCGCAGGTCTCGCACCGTTGGGATCATACGCAAGCCCACGCTGCGGCCTGGGGAGAGGGCGATGGAACCGGGGTACTGGTAGTTGGCGGCTTGAGCGAGGAAGTCGGAAATGGGCCCGTGGGTGAGGTAGCTGGTGGTGAAAACGTGGGGCAGTGGCGCGCCGCAGACCTCACCCGTGCGCCGGGATTTGGCGAGGTGGAGCTCGATGAACGTGCGGTGTTTGTCCGCAAATTTGCAGAAGGGATGGAGCGCTTTGCAAACGCCCGCACCCTGGGTCCAGCGGGAACCCGCACCTGCGGCGAGAGTGACCACGGCAACCTCGCCGCCTTTGAGGGCCGCGAGACCTGCTTCCCTTAGCGACTCCAGTTGCGCGGGGCGGGCGGGCGAAAGCCAGTTGGTCGCGTCGGTAAGGTCGGCATCTAGCACGTCCTCAATGCGTGTATCGGCACGCAGCCGATTTTGGGAAAGACCGATGCGGCCTTCTTTTAAATCGGTCCGGACGCGTTCGTGTTGGGCTTTGTCAAAGCCGTTGGATTGGAGAAGGCTTTGGAGCGAGTCGTTTTCCCCCGTGGCAGTCGCCCCTTTGGGGAGCAGCGCGTCAAAGAGGGCTTGGACCATCCCTCCAAACTCGGGTAAGGCGCGGGCGGCGGCACCGAGTCGGTCGAGCTCGGCGCGGCGGCCTGGCGGGAGGGCGTGCCTGTCGCGGCGCACGAGGGCCGGGACGGTCAGGGCGTAGTAGCCGGGAGGCATCAGCGCGTTTTCGCCGGAGATGAGTTCGGCAAAGGTGCCGTTTTCGTTGATGGCGTAGTTAAAAACTACCGGCTCCATCGCGAAGGGCAGGGAGTGCTGCAGTTCCCGTTTTGTTTCGGACATGATGGCCTGGAGTCGCTCCTGAGCCTCCCGTTTGCGCTCGGGCGCCACGATGAAGCCCATGCCGCCGCCGGACATGCCGCCGAGCATCCAGAAGCCCCAGAAGTCTTCCCCGAACGCCTCAGAGGCGCGGCGAAGGAGGGTTTCCGTGTAAAAGTTCGTCGCCCACGGAATGATCGTCTGCAAGGGACCGCGAAAATTGCGTGTGGTCACTTCCCCCAGGGCGCGGATGTCGCCGGCTTGGAGCGCGGCGAGGATGCCGTCTAAAATGCCGAGGGCTTCCTGGCGGCCCTGCCATTCTGCCCCGGAGCGGAGCAGATATTTTTCGGTGACCATTTCCAAAATGGGCCCGACGTTTTGCGCCATGCCTCCGTGGACGAGAACGAGAGAATCCTGCAGTTTACGCCGTGTTTCCTGGGAGATGGAATCGGTGCCCAGGACCGTATGGCGGGGCATGAGTCGGCCGCGACTCACCCCCCATTCTGGGTCGTCTTCGCTGGCGCGGACGCCTTCGATGAGCTTCATTCCGGGCCAGACCCCGCCGGAGTCCTGCCAGCCGCCACCCGAACCGCCGAGCCATTCGCCCAGAAGCGCGCGCGCTAGAACCATGCGCCTTTCGCTCTCTTCCAAAGCGCCGGTGAGGGAGGCCGCCTGGCTGGTGGCCCGCATGCACACGCTGATGAGACATCCGAGCAGATTGGTGGAAACCGCAAGACGCGAGCCTTTGGGAATGTCGTTGACGGAGGAAACAATTTCCAGCCCTCGGCCGGCTCCAACAACCCGGGCGAGGAGGTCGCTCAGTTCCTGGCCTGAGCCTTCCACGCCTGGGGGGACTATGCCGGCGGCGATCACGGCGGCTTTGAGCAGTCCGAGATAATCTTTCGCAAAATCAAAAACCTCTCCGAGCGAGGTGAGGTCCGCCGTCGCTCCTAAATCCACCGAGGTCAGACGCAACACAGGTTCATCGAGAACGCGCAGGCAGGCGCTCACCGGAGGTCTGGGGGATTCGGCACGGCCGAAGACGGCGAGGTCTACGGAGACGTTGAGGACGCGTGCGCCCTCCGGGAAATCCATGCCGAGGAAAAAAATGTCACTCCAGGCGGAGTGGGTGAGATCCATCCGGACGGGGGTCTGTTCCCGCAGGATGGGGTAGGCGCCGTCTGCGCCCCGCGTGAGCAGTTCGGGGCGGATGCGCAGGGGGTGATCTTGAGGATGGCCCATGCGGAACATCCACTGGTTGCCGCGTACGGAGCGGACCGAGCGGCGCACCTGGTCGGCGAGGGTTTGGAAAGCTAGGCGCTGGTAGGCGGAGGCCAGGGCGGAGGAAATGGCGTCGCTGGGGCCTTCCTTCGTCTGAAGTTTGCGGAAGGAATCGATGGCTTCTTCAAAACGCCGCGCCAGAAGTTGTTCGTAGCCGTGAAAGGGGATGAAGCCTGCGGCTTCACCGCCGGTAGGATGAGCTTCTGCGAGTCGCGCCGGAAGGTGAAAGCGATGGATGGCTGCGAGGAACAGCAACGCCCGCGCCCGTTCGTAGAGGTTTTGACTTGAAGAGCGGAAAGATTCGAGCGCCTCGCAGGCGGCCACCAGCGCCGTGGCAGAGGCTCCTTCGCAGGCGGTTTCCAGGGGTAGATCCCTTTGCGCAGGCGCGGCGGCTGTGATGATGCTAACGAGGTCGGGAAATTTCATGGGACCGGCGGCGGCGGTTTAAGAATCGCGGTGGGCCAGCATTTCAACCATGCCGCTGAGCACCTCGTCCCTGTCTTTGCCATGCAAAGCAAGGGCGAGTTGCGCGGTTAAAAGCCCGTATTTCAGCCCCATGTCGTAGCGGCGTCCGTGTAATTCCACGGCAAGGTAACGCTCCCGCGCTGCCAAACGCGCCAGAGCGGGAGTGAGATGGACTCCCCCTCGGTTCTTGGAACGTTCGATGTCTTCCTCCAGCAACTCCAAAACGGTGGGGGTGAGTACGTGCATGCCAAAAAAACACAGGTAGTGCCCCGCTCTCAGCCCGGGCACTATCAGTCGCTGCTCGGCTTCGGTGGGGGTGGGTTTCTCGATGATCTCGGAAATGTCGTAGAGGCCGCGTCGGCCCGCGACAAGGCGTCCGCCTACGGTGCCGTAGAGCGGCAGCTTGCTTTCGTGGGTCGCTTGAACCGCGGACATGGCGCAGTTTTCCGTTTTGGCGACGGAGGTGAGTTGTTGGGCGCAGCGCTGGGCCCCACCGCTGACGTAAAGATGGTCTCCCACAAGCAGCAAAAACGGCTCCCCAGCAAGCGCCTCTCTTGCGCTCCAGACCGCGTGCCCGTAACCGAGCGGCGCCGCTTGCTCCACAAACGTGAGGCGCGAGGAAAACGCGCCGGCAGCCTGCGTGAACCCAGGGATGTCGCCCGGCGCCACCACCACCACGAGGCGGTCGATCCCAGCTAGGACGACCTCCTCAATGAGGATCTGAAGTGCTGTTTTGGTGGCTCCGTCCTGGTCAACCAGGGTTTGAAGGGGCAACCGGCGTTGGGACTGGCCGGCGGCGGTAATGAGGGCTTGCTTGATCTCCACGCGAAAAAAGGGGTTTGGGACGTAGGAATGCGTCTCCCCCATGCTCTACGCGCCACCGCAGGTGTCAAACCTGCCTTGAGTTCGAAACAGACAAAGTCCCCGGCCCAAGACCGGCGGGCCATCCAGACGAGGGAAAATAGGCCGGTTTTTATCCGTTTTCAAGCCGGAGCGGATTTATTAAGGTCGCGGTTCCCTTATGAAATCCTACCCCCTTTTCTGCGCCTTTTTAGTTTTTGCCCTGCCTTTGGCCCCCACGTCAGTCCGGGCCGATTTGGTTTCCTCCAAAATGGGCGAGTTTGTGGAAAAGGGGGTGGTTTCTGGGGCAGTGACGTTGGTTGCCAATAAAAAGGGGATCGAGCATTGGGAGGCCGTCGGCAAAAGCGACCTCGCTTCGGGGCGCGAGATGCAAAAAACGGACCTGTTCTGGATCGCCTCGATGACAAAACCCATGACGGCCCTCTGCGTTTTGATGCTTCAGGAAAGGGGCCTGCTTTCGGTGGAGGATCCTGTGGAAAAATACCTCCCAGAGTTTAAGGGGCAGTGGCTGCTAGAGCACAAGGAGAAGGACCGGTTGAGCCTCGTCCGCCCCTCGCGGGCGGTGACGCTTCGCGACCTGTTGACCCACACTTCAGGGCTGGGCGACGTCAAGCCTCCCCGCCCCTCCTCCTCATTAGCGGAGCTAGCCATGGGATACGCCCACGAACCGCTCCAGTTCGAACCCGGCTCCAAGTGGAGTTATTCCAACCCGGGCATCAACACCCTCGGACGGATTGTCGAAGTGGTCAGCGGTGAAAAATTCTCCTCCTTTATCCAAGGCAACCTCTTCGACCCGATTGGAATGAAGGACACCACGTTCTGGCCCACGAAGGAGCAGGCCAAGAGGCTGGCCAAGAGTTACAATGCGAACAAGGAAACCGGCAAGTTGGAGGAGACGTCCATTTACTTTATCCAAGGCAACCTCAGCGGCCGTCAGCGGACCGCATTTCCAGCGGGAGGCCTGTTTTCAACGACTGGCGACGTGGCGCGTTTGTACAGGATGTTGCTCAATGGAGGCGAACTGAAGGGCAAGCGCCTGCTCCAACCCGAGACGGTGGCGCTGATGACCTCAACCCAGAGCGGGGAGATCAAAACGGGCTTTGTGGATGGGATGAGTTGGGGACTCGGTTTCCAAGTGGTGAAGGAGCCCCAGGGAGTGACTGCCGGCCTTTCCCAAGGCAGTTTTGGCCACGGGGGCGCCTATGCCACGCAGAGCTGGGGGGACCCGAAAGTGGGGCGAGTTTACATCATGCTCATCCAGCGCGCCGGGTTGGGAAACAGCGACGCCTCGGAAATCCGTGGTGAATTTCACAACGCGGCCGCTCAACTCCCGGCCAAAGCGGCTCGATAGCCGGGGCGGGGAGGGGACGACGCTGGGCAGGCGGGGTCAGCGGGAGATGTCGGACTGGCCTAGGATGTTGAAACCGTGCTGGTTGAGGACAGAAACGGCGCACTCGTTGTCTTCCACGTGCAGAGCGAGTGCAGAGCGCCCCCGCGGGCGAGTCAGAAGGCCGTAGGAGCCGAAGATATTGACGTCCGCAGCAAGGAGCGCCGCCAAGAGGCGGCCCAATTCTGTAGGGCCCTCGGGCAGTTCGACCACCACGAGATCGCAGACAGAGTGGGGAATCTCGTGTTCCGCAAAAATGTCCTGCACTGATTCCGGGTCGCTGACGACGATGCGGACGATCGCCGAATCGGCGGAGGCCTGCACACTCATGGCCACGACGTGGACGTTGTGGTTGTTGAGGAGGTTGACCACCTCCATAAGGGCGCCGACTTTGTTGGGCAGGAAGACGGAAAACTGGGTCACGCGTGGCATCCCGGTTTTTTCGGCGGTGAGAGATTCTTCAAAAGGCATAAGATTTAATTTTGGCGAGTGGTGATGTCGTGAAGGATGGAGGCAAGAGTGGCAGCGAGAGCGTCTATTTCTTCCCGGGAGAGTGGGTTGTCTGCAGGACCGCCCAACAGGTGTGCAACGGAGGCCAGACGCGGTTGGATGAGGGTGAGGAGGGCGTCCGAGCGCAATTTTTCATTGAGAGGCTCAAACCCGGTTTGGAGCAGGGTATTGAGCACGGGTTGACGCAGGAGCAAGGCGGTGTTTTCAGAGTAACTGTCCTTCAACGCCGAGGCCACGATTTCGCTGGCCCGCACCCAGGCTCCGAAGGTGATGAGATGCACCAACCCAGCGTCGTCGTGGTTGCGCAGGGCGTTGGCGAGATCGCTTTCGGTGGACTCCAGCTCCCGGCGCAGGAGCGGCCAGTCTTTCTTCTGGGCGGAGTCGGACAGACTACGGCTGCGATCCAGAAGCTCGGCTTGTACGCCAAGCGTTTTGGCCATGGCGAGTAGGTCTTTGCCCACGTTGCGGCAGTGTTGGGCGTCCTCGGCTTGGGCGGCGAGGTAGCCGTCTGAAAACATGCTCCCCAGAAGAAGGGCCGCCTGCGCCCGGCTGCTCGGGGCTGTTGCAATGGGAGGGAGATATTTGGAGGTCCAGTCGGGTTTAGCAAAACGGCCCAGAGCTTTAATGAGTTCCTCGGGGGTGCGTACCGTGGCTGGAGTTTTTGCGAGGGTCTCCTCAGCAACCGGGGTCTGCAGCGGCGAAGCCTGCGGCAATGGCGAAGCCTGCGGCAATGGCGAAGCCTGCGGCAATGGCGAAGCCTGCGGCAATGGCGAAGCCTGCGGCAATGGCGAAGCCTGCGGCAAT
>QQND01000052.1 GCA_003402745.1 Verrucomicrobiota bacterium | reverse complement strand
TTTACGTGGACGAAATCAACCTCCTGCCCGATGCCCTTTCGGACCTCTTGCTGGATTCGGCCGCCTCGGGCATCCACAGGCAGGAGCGTGACGGCCTCTCCCAAGTCCTTCATTCACGATATATTTTGATCGGAACGATGAATCCCGAGGAAGGGGATTTGCGCCCCCAGCTCTCAGATCGTTTCGCCCACGGGGTTCGCATCGAGGACTCTTTTTCTGCTTTGGAACGCGTCGAAATCGGCAGGCGCCGTCTCGCCTTTGACGACGACCCGGCGGCTTTTGAAAATGAATGGGCACCCGCCACCGAATGCCTCAATACCCGTCTGCAGGAAGCCCGTCAGAGGCTTCTCTCGGTGCAGGTGCCAGATGCGCTCCGCCTTGCCCTCGCCGAACGCGCTCAAAAAGCTGGTCTCGAAGGAATGCGCGCCGAACTCGCGGTGCTGCGTACGGCTCGCGCAGCCGCGGCTTTCCGGGGAGCGACCGCGGCCGCGGCCGAGGATCTGGAAGAGGCTTGGGACCTCTGCCTCGGCCACCGGTCCACCGAGCCGCCCCTCGGCCTACCACCGCCCGCCGCCCGGCCGCCGCAATCCGAGAAACCTCCCCAAACTTCTAACCCGGGCACCTCGTCCTCCCTTGCCGGTGCCCCGCCTTCTTCCTCGCCTTTGACTCCCAAAGACGCTCAACCCGACCCCATTCCCCTGCTCCCCATGCAAAAGCCTCGCATCCTCTCGCTGCCGCAGCCTCTTTTCCCGAACCGTCATCTGACTGCCCCCATGGCAGCCACTGCACGTCTCGCCACGAGCAGACTCGAAAGCGGTCCGGTCTTGTGGCAGGCCTCTGTGGTAGCTTCTTTAAAACGCGGTTGGGAGCCGGGCGCCGCCGGTTGGACATGGGTGCGTTCTAGCGCCCGGCCGGTGCGCCGTTTGTGGGCGCTTCTGGATGCAAGCCGGTCCACGGGCGGAGCTTCTTTTTTGGAGCAGGCTCGGGAGGTGCTGGCCGGCGTCTTGCGTTCGGTGAAAAAGGTTTCTTTGCTGCTAATTCACAACAATTGCGCCACGTGGCTGTTGCGAAGTGGGGCGCCGGGCCGCGCGCTGGCTGGCCTCTCCCACCTCCCGTCTGCTGCCGGAGGAAGTCCCATTGCCGGGGCTCTTGGAAAACTCAACCGGGCCGTCTCAGGCGGTCGCGCCACGCCCCGCGACACCGTCTGCATCTGTTCCGATGGAATGCCCACGCTGCGCAGCGGGCAGTCCGCGGCACAGGCCGCCCGGGCCATCCGCGCCGCGCTGCAGCGGTTGGCGCGCAGTTCGTCGTCGTCGCCGTTCTGGCTTCGCCCCCCAATGGGAAGGGGTGTGGCAGCGTGGCTCGAAAAACTTTTGAAGGGCAGCGGCTGCGAGCTTGTTCAGCTGCCTTTGAAGTCGCTTAAAACCTGCTGTTGAGTTAATTCAGATCTGTCGCAATGTTACGAACCAGAATGGAAATGATATCACCCATCAAGCAGTTCTCCGCGAAAGCGGCGTCGGTTTTATGTTGCAGGCTTGCGCTCGCAAGCGGCGCATTTGTGTTCGGCAGCCCGTCGGTGGAGGCCTTTCCGGAGTCTGTTGCCGGGGCCGGTGTTTCAAGCGCCGCCGTCTCGCGGGCAATCGCAGTGAACGCGTCGGAAAGCGCAGTGCAGACCCGGGGCGCATCCCGCTGGAGGGGGTCGCACTATTACGCGCGTCCCAGCACCAGCATAGGCGTATCCATCTATAGCGGCCCCGGCCCCTATTATCCCAGGCAGCGGGAGCACTATCCGTACTACTCCGGTTACGGAGGGCCCGTTTACCTGTCGCCTCCGCCGGTCATTTATACGCAGCCCCCCGTCATTTATTCGGCCCCTCCCGTTTATTACGGAGCCCCGGTGCCCAGTGCGCGCTATGAACAGCGCTACGAAGTTGCGCCGCCCCCGCCGCCCGCCCCTGCGATTGACCCCAGGGTGCTTCAGGTCCAGGAAAACCTCCGCCGCCTCGGTTATTACAAGGGGCCGGTCGACGGTTTGTCGGGCTCGGGAACACGCTCTGCAATTCGGTCGTATCAAGTCGACCGCGGCCTGCCCGTGACGGGCCGGATAGACAAAGACCTTCTTCAGGACCTCGGGCTGTGAATTCCTGTCCGGCGCAGGGCGCGCCCCCTGCGTCGCTCTCCGGGCCCGAGTTCGGCCCGCTTCTAAAGACAGTTTCCAGGTCTTTCTACCTCTCGCTCAGGTTTTTACCGGAATGCCTGCGGGAACCCCTCGGGCTCGCCTACCTGCTCGCCCGCACGAGCGACACCGTGGCCGATGCCTCCGAGGCCTCTTTGGGAGCGCGTCTGGAGGCCCTCGAGGCCCTCATCGGCGCACTCCAGACCGCTTGCAAGACCGGCCGGAGTCCCTGCGAGCTCGAGACCGTATTTGCGCAAATGGGCTGTTCCAATCCGGCGGAGGCGAGACTGCTTAAAACAGCCGACGCCCTCGTCGGTTGTTTCGCCGTGCTGCCCGCACCTCTGCGTGACGAGGTTTTTTCAGTGCTTCAGACGATCACCGCAGGCCAGCGCGGGGATCTGCTGCGCTTCGGATACGCTTCGGCTTCCGCGCCGCAGGCCCTTTTGCGCGCCGCTGACACGGTGGCTTACACGTATGCTGTCGCCGGCTGTGTGGGAGAGTTTTGGACGCGGATTTGTGCCCTCCAAATGCCCGGCTTTTCACGCATCCCCGTGGCGGAACTTCTGGATCACGGTCGCCGCCTCGGGCAGGGCCTCCAACTCGTCAACATCCTCCGGGATTTGCCTCAGGATCTCCGTATGGGCCGCTGTTATCTTCCCGCCGAGGAATTGGAGGCGGCCGGCCTTTCCCCGGCGGATTTGCTTGAGCATCCCGTTCAAGCCAGGCCGCTTTTTGAGCGCTGGGTGGCGCAGGCCGAGGAGTGGCTTGCGGCCGGGGAGGCTTATGTCGCGGGCATTAGAGGCCGCCGGCTGCGCTTCAGCGTCGCCTTGCCCCGCCTTCTGGGGACGGAAACCCTCGCGCTGTTGCGCCGTAACCCTCCCTTGGAAACGACCCAAAGGATTCGCGTCTCGCGCGGCACGGTCGCGCGCTGCGCGCTAAAAGCCTTCCAGCTTTAATCCCGGACCAAGCCCAAAGATGCCGCTTTTGAAGCCACACTTACGCAGCCAGATGCGTGCTCTGCTAAAAACCGAGAGGCCCCGGTTGCCAGAGCGCTCGGAGGCCGTTTGCGAACAGGTCCGCGCGCTACCTTTTTGGCCGACCGCACGGACGGTGGGGTTGTTTTATCCCCTCCCTGATGAACCCGACCTGCTGGGTTTAATGGCCGAAAAAGGCAGGCGCTACGTGTTTCCTCGGATTCTTGGGGAGTTTCTTGTGTGGCATGAGGTTTCGGCGGTGGAGGCTTTGCAGCCGAGCCTGGCACCTGGAGTCCGCCAACTGCGGGAGCCCCGCGAGGGAGCCCTTGTGGCGCTGGAGGAAATCGACCTGCTCCTTGTGCCGGGCCTTGCGTTCACGCTTGAGGGGGCGCGTCTCGGGCGTGGTGGGGGTTATTACGACCGCGTTTTGGCGGCTCTCGGGCCTCGCACGGTTACCTCTGGAGTTTGCTTTGCATTCCAGGTTTTGGAAACCCTCCCCTTGCAGGAACACGATCTGCCCGTTCAGCATCTGTGCAGCGCTTAGGGCGGGTTGCCCCGCCAAGACCAGCGCCCCGCAGCCAGGCTCGCCTGGAACAAACTGCCCGTGGGGATTCCGTCTCGGCCACCGCAACTTTCGGCAGACAACGGTGTTGAAGAAAGCGGGCCACTGCCTCCTTTTATGAATTCTACTTCTACACGGTCGCCACTTCTGATGCTTGCAGCTTTGGGGTTTTCCTCGCTGGCTCTTGTTGCGGCCAAACCCGGCAGCAAAAGGGAATCTAAAGATGCAGCCGCTGAATCCAAACCCGTGTTTCGTCCCACGCGGCCCACTACCACTGAGCACGTTTGGAGCGATGCCGCGGGTAGAACCATCAAGGCGGAGCTCCTCTCCGTAGACGGCGTTCACATTGTTGTGCGGGATGCCGAGGGGAAGTCTTACCGGCTTAATCTTACAAAACTGGTCCCGGCGGACACCGCTTTCGTGCGAGCGGCCGAACCGCTGTTGGAATCGGTTCCGGTGCCCCTGAAAGAGTCCGCCAGCCGCGTGGATGCGCTCGTTTCCGCCGGTTTGCAAAAGGCGGGGACGACCCGCAACGCCGCCGCTGCGGAGGATCAGTTTGTGCGGAGACTCTATTTGGATATCGCCGGAAGGATCCCGACCGCCTCGGAGCTTAGCGCTCACTTGGCGGATCAGACGCCGGACAAACGAGAACGGCTTATAGACACTCTTCTGGGCTCCACGGGTTACAACTCGCAGCTTTTCGACTGGCTGGCCGACATGCTCCGCCTCAAAGACGACCTGAGCAAGGGCGTGAAGTCCTTCGTTTACCAAGAGTGGGTGAAGGAGCAGATTGCGGCGAACCGCCATTGGGACACGCTTGTTTACGAATTGATGACGGCCGAGGGCCGGATTTCCGCCAATGGCGCCGTGGGCTACCTCCTCCGGGACCGGGGAATGCCCTTGGACAATCTCTCCAACACTCTGACCACCTTTCTCGGGGCGAACGTGGCCTGCGCCCAGTGCCACGACCATCCCATGGCGAATTGGACGCAACGCAATTTTTACGAGATGGCCTCGTTTTTTGGAGCCACTGAACAGGGCTACGGAAAAGGCAAAATCAATCAGATTACGAAAGGGGGCGCCCTGGATAAATCAACCGTGGTGACGCTGCTTGGACACAATCTCGCCCGGGTGGAAACGCTTCCCGCCAACAAGCTCGTCTTCCCAAAGGACTACAAGTACGACGACGCAAAACCCGGCCAACGAGTCACTCCCAAACTGATCACCTGGACCAAGGAGGATGCCAATACCAAGGCGTACTCGGGCGATCTTGGAGGCGACCCAGCAAAGCTGCGGGACCAGTTCGCCGTCTGGTTGACCCATCCGGACAACCCCCGCTTTGCAGTTGCCATCGCGAACCGGCTTTGGAAAAAATTCTTCGGGCTCGGGGTACAAGAACCGATCGGCGACTTGGACGATCCCAAGGCAAGTTCCAATCCCGAGCTTCTGGCGCACCTTGCCGCCGAGATGAAACGAGTCCACTTTGACCTTAAGGCGTTTCAGCGGATTATACTCAACACTCAGGCGTACCAGGCGCAGGCCAGCCCCACGCCAAAGGCCGATGCGGCCCCCTACGCCTTTCCCGGGCCACTGCTGCGTCGGATGAGCGCCGACCAAGTTTGGGATTCCGTGCTCACCCTCGCCGTCGGCCCTGAGGTCGACCGCTTCAAACTGCGTCGAGCAGACGAGGTGCGGAAACTCGACATCGACAAAGACCGCATCACCGAAGCCGACCTTTTGGCGAAGGTGGAGGAACTCAAGGCGGCGGGGCAGACCGTGCGGATGCGGGGGGGCAAAAAAAAGAAAGGTGCGGAGGTGCGTTCCGACGAGTTCGAGGGTGAGCCGCCGCCCACATTTGAGGGCCTCACGCTCGCTCGCGCCTCCGAGCTCGCACAACCCGCGAGGGAGAGCCACTTTTTGAGAAATTTCGGGCAGTCCGACCGCGATATCGCCGATACCAACAGTACGGAGGGCGGCGTCCCACAAGCGCTGATGATGATGAATGGCGAGGTGCAAAAAGCCGTCTCCAGCCCGGGATCCATGGTGATGAAGGAAGCCGGTCGGTTCTCCAACGAGGAGGAACAGGTGCAGTTTCTCTACCTTAGCTTTTTGGGCCGCGCGCCCTCCGCCGAGGAGTTGGCGGCGACCCGCGCAGTGCTGGAAAAGGGCCTTAAGCTCAAAGACCTAGGCTGGGTGCTTCTAAACACCCGCGAATTCATTTTTGTCCAGTAACCTTCCAGAAATTTCCATCCCAATGAAAGATCCACTTCACTTGCTTCCCCCGGTTTCGCGCCGGATTTTTTTGGAGAAATGTGCGCGTTCCGCCTTCGGTGTGACGCTTGCTCCCGCTCTTGGCGGCCTCGCGCCGGCGGCGTTCGCAGCATCTACAGGATCGCCGGCAGGCGGCATGGCAGGTAGCGCTCAAGGCGGCCCCGGCTTTGGCTCGGCAAAACGGGTCATCTTCCTCCAATTGCGCGGAGGAATGAGTCACATCGACACCTTCGACCCCAAGACTGGTGCTAGCAAAGGCCCAAAGGGTGCACTAAGCACGAAGGCGGGATTTCAAATTTCGGAGTTTCTTCCCAACATCGCGAAAGTTTCAGACAAACTCTGCGTGGTGCGTTCCATGAGCGCCAAGGTGGGAGTGCATGCAGCCGCGAACTATTTAATGCGCACCGGCTACGACCCGCGCGGGACTATCCGGCACCCGATGCTGGGAGCCTGGGGGCAGCATTATCTGGGGGCCAGTCACGAAAACCTGCCCTCCTCCGTTTCGATTAATCACAACTCGGACAACGGCAACGGTTTTTTCCCTGCGACTTACACTCCCCTTCCGATCATTGATCCGGATGCCGGCCTGCAATACTCGGTGCCATACTCCGGCATCAAAACTGTGGAAGAGCGCCTGGCCTTGGTCCGCGAGGTGGACACCGCTTTCCAAAAGCGTTTCCCGGACGAAAATATCGCAGCGTATAACGATTTTTACGACGCGACGGTGCGGTTGATGAAGAGCACCGAACTTCGGGCATTCGACCTCAATCAAGAATCGGCCGCCACCAAGGCGAATTACGGGGACTCGAAGTTTGCGCGCGGCTGCCTGCTGGCCCGCCGTCTGGTGGAAAGCGGCGTGCGTTTTGTAGAGGTCAGCAGCGGCGGCTGGGACATGCACAACAACCTGGCTGATTCGATGGAATCTACGGGCGCGGAATTCGACAAAGCTTATGCGGCGCTCGTGACCGACCTTGAAAGCCGGGGACTGCTGGAAAGCACGCTGGTGGTTGTGGCCACGGAGTTCGGCCGTAAGCCCGAATTCGCGGGTTCGGGTCGGGGCCATTATCCGACGGTTTTTTCAACCGTGCTCGCGGGAGCGGGAGTCAAACGCGGCATCGTCTGGGGAGCGAGCGATGCGCAGGGCGCCACGGTGGTTGAGAAGCCGGTTTCTGTGGGGGAACTGCACGCCACCATCGGCTGGGCAGCAGGGTATCCTTTGGAAACCGTGGTGAACGCCCCCAATGGCCGCCCCTTCACCGTGGGAAACAAATCCAAGCCGGTGATGGGCGTATTTGCCTGAGCCCAACCTCCTGACAAGATTCATGAAACACCCCGCCCTTATTTTGTTGCTGCTGGTGCTGAGCGGTTCGCTCGGTCTGGCAAAAGAGAAGAAAGCCAGAGAGCAGAGCGTCGAAGAAGCGTTCAAAGCCCTGGACACAACCGGTGACAGCCTGATCTCTCTTGAAGAGTTTCTGGTTGGAAAACCCGACAAGGAAAAAGCCACGGCAGACTTTCAAAACGCGGACGCCGACAAGGACGGGAGGTTGACGCTCGAAGAGTTTTCCACCACGCCGAAGCGCGCCAAAAAGGAGCGGAAAAAGAAAAAAGAGTAAACCTCTTGGCTTGAGATTTTTAGTATAGTCAGCGAGCGGAAGCGCTGGCGTCCTTGATGCGGAGGCGGCCCTTGACCGGCTCCATTTCCGTGAGGTTGAGGGAGCGCCGGTGGGTTTCTACGAACAGGCCGGAAAGCTTGAGCGGGTAATCGAGCCGGCCATCCCCATTGCCCTTCCACTGTCCGGCGCCGAACCCCGGTTCGAGGTGGGAAGCGGGGGAGGAGTTGGTGAGCGGGAAGCTCACGTAACACCAGCCGTCAAAATCGAGGGAGCTTTGATTGCCCCAGTCTCCCCCATCGTATCCGCCGGCTGAGATCCAGCGTTCGCCCTTGGCGTCCTGCACTTCCCAAAAGATGCGGCCCCAACTGCTATTGCCCTTGACCCAAACTCCAACGGTGTCGGGCGTGCCCGGGATGGGAGCGGGCACATTCAGGCGCAGCGAGGCATATTCACCGACGATGTCCGGAAGATTTCCTTCGGGCCTAGGCTCCAGTTCGAGGCAGGCACCTTTTTCCGGGTCGGTCACGCCCGCGAGGGCAAACCTTCCCGCGCGCCGTTCGGTCGTTTCCAGTTTGGGCTCCGGCCCGCCCAGGGACCACTGGGCGGGATCGTCCATGCGGCTGACAACGGTGGTGCCCGCCGGGGGCAGGTTGTCGGGGAAGGACCGTTTTCCGGCGCGCGCCGAGAGTGCGGCCTTGGAGGCGGTGAGGTAGGTGACGGCGCTTGAGACATCCATGCTGAGACGGTTGCCGCTGGTTTGGAGCGTCTTACGGGCACCGTAGAAAGCCGTGCTTACGAGGGCAGTTTCCGAAGGGAACTCAAACTCTAACTCGCAGTGGCCGCGCGGTGTCCAGACCGCGTAGACGTACTCTCCAGCCCGTTCGAACTCGAGCGCATGGGCGCTGGAGGAGTCGGTAGGCATCTGGCGCACGAGTTTGACGCTGTCGAGCGCCTTGGTCAGGGTCGCCACAGCCACGTAGGCGGGCTTGGGGTAGTGCAGGGGTCGTCGCTCGCAAAAGCCGGCCGCTCCGTACAGCGTGTCAAAGTAACAACTGCCCACGTCCTCGATGCCGCCCGGTGAGATCGTCGGGAAGCGATGAGCGAGGCCGAACAAAATGTCGCGGGTGTACCACTCTGCAAGGCGCTGGGCGCCAAGATCGCGTTCGGCGCGGCTCGTGTATTCGAAACAACCACTCAGAGGAATTTCGTGTCCGAATTTACGCGCGGTTTCTTTCAAAAGCCAGATGCCGGCGGTGGTGTGGATGCTGAGTTTTTCCGGAGAGATGGTCTGGCCGACGGCTTCCGTGCCGAGATAGTCGATCAATTCCCTCGGAAAGCCCCGGCGCAGGAGCATGGCGATGGTGCTCGCAGAGCCGCCGTGGTTGCCCGCAATGATTTTTAACTCCGGAAATTTCGCCCTGATAAACCGCGCCCCCTTGACTCCCAAATCAAACAACTGGTCCTCCCGGGCCGCATCCGTCGGTTCGTATTTGCCTCCATAAAGTTCGGGCGGCAGCACGTTGTCGAAGCTTTCGTGGAAAAGATCGATGTATTGGCAGTGGGGAAATCGCACCAGCTTTTCGCGGATCGCTTTTTCTGCGCGCGCTTCGGCGGCTGGCCAATCTTCGAGATCTGCACGCCGGAAGGGCCAGCTGATCTGGTTGAGGGAGACTTTCCATGGAGCCAAGTCTGCCTCGGAATCTTGGGTCCAATTCACGGGCGTTCTGCGCATCCCGGCCTTTAGCAGCAAAGGCCCGACCACGCTGAGTTCCCGGGTGGTGTAGTGCGCGCCGCCAAACCACCAGGTGCCGAAGGGCGACTCATAACCGGCCTTGCGCGTGTCCTCACCGAGCAGTGCAAAAGCCGCCTGGTGAGAGAAAAACGTCTGGCCGCCTTCATCAGTCACCGTCAAACGCAAGCCGAACCAGCCCAGCCCCGGTTGGGAGAGGGGAATGCGCACGTCCGCCTCAGCGCCCAGAGTGGCAAGCTCCACCGAGGACTGCGCCCGCGCCACAACCGCACCGTCGACTCCGGTGATTTCGCGGTGGAGCGTGTATTTTCCCGGAGCGTTTGCACGCAGGGAGACGGTCGTTTCGGGGCTTTCGGCATTGTGGAAAATATTTCCGTACTGCGTCTGTTTGAGGCGCATCTCCACCGGAGCTTTTTCCAAAGTGACTCCGAACACATGGACCCCGCTTTTGGAAGTGGGCAGGGGCTTGCGCCTGCGGTCGGTCTGCACGTCCAGAGAGCCGCATTTGCCCAGGAATTCAAAGTCCAAGTAGGGACCTATTTTCATGGGGGCAGCGGGATCCTGATTGTCGGAAAGAAGGTCAAGAATGCTTCCGGTCTTGAGCTCGACTTTGACTAGGTAAAGGGCGGTGCTGAGTTTCCGGCCGCCGTCGCCAAGATATTCAACCGTCCCGACTTTCTGGAAGCCGGGCCCGGCGGTCTCCACGGCGCGCGGGAGGGTGAGTGTGGTGTCTGCCATCGCCTCACCCCGGCCGGCAACGCCAAACCGGGTCAGGCGGGTGGTGAGGATCGGATCCAGCTTTGGGTCGGAATCGAGGGCACAGAGCACCCAGGCGCGGTGATACCAGGCTTGGGGCACCGAAAAGTGAAGCGACTCGGGCATCCCATCCAGGGAGGTGCGCGAGGTGTTTTCGTTGGTTTCCAACGCGCGGAGACCCTGCATTTCCCTAGCAAAACCCACGTCGGCGTTTTGTCCGCCCTCCGCCACAAAAATCGGCACGCCATGAAGCTGCTGCAGGCCCGGTCGCAGCGATACCTCTGCTTCCTGCATCACCCCGGGCCGGGCGATGTGTTTGACCTCCAGCGTCAAGAAACGCCCTTGCTCGGGACGTTTGACCACCTTCGCCCCGCGCACCGAGCCGCCTGCCTCCAGTTTCAAGGTGACTTCCACCAGCGCACTTTCGCTTTGGACTCGCCCACAATAGCGCCCCTCCAGCCAGAGCTCACCCCCCGCTTTGTCGGCTCGCACTTCCACGCGGATCCAACGCTGGGAGGCGGCGGGAAAGGTGTCCCACTTCTTGGCGAGGTCTTCTCGTTGCGCTTCGGTGTAACGAGACATCCGCGGGCGGCTGTGGTCCCTGAAGGAGAGACCGGCCCCTTTGTATTCGATCGCGGCGTCGGGCAGAATGTCCGCGGGCGGCGCCTTTTTGGTGATCTTGTCCGCGGGCTTATTCCATTCGTCCGCCCGAAGAACGCCCGCGAGAATTTGGCTTTTGCCATCGGCGAATTTAAAAGACCAAAGCACTTTCCCCTGAGCCCCAACTTGGACTTCCGCCTCAAGTGTCTCCGCTGGGGAGATCGGAAACCCTTGGTTGAGTGGGCCTCGTGCAACGCTCACGTCCACGGCCGCGCTGCAGAGTGGCGCTCTAGGGAGGGCAAAAAGGCAGGAAAGGACGCTCAACACCAGGGCGCCGCGCCGGAGCTTTTGGACGCGACAACTAGGCTTTGCGTTGGATCTGCAGGTTTCTAAGGGCTGAGGAGATTTCATGCGGGGGGATGGACTCTGGAAGCGCAGGGGAAATAGGCAGACCCTAAGGACGACTAAGCAGACACATAACTATGTTGGTGCGAGAATTTTCACGCAATCCAAATAGCCCGTCTCAGCGACTCACCGGAAGAATCCTTGAACCGCCGCCACTTGGATCTGCAACGGATTCATGCCGGGCAAAATATTCCTGGGCGGTTCCCGCTCAACTTACGGCGGACTCACGGAGAAGGGCGCCGGAGGCTCTTCAAAGCGGCTCCTGAGGAACGCGGACGGTTTAAGCATCAGAACGCAAGGGGTATATGAAATACCTTGCAGGCTGAAGGTGCTGATTTTTGAGCGAAATGCCCGAACTCATCAATTTCTGTTTCTGATTTTGGGCAAGAGCTTTTAAAGTGTCTGTCACTTTTTCAAATTTTCGTTCAATCTATCGCTCAGTCCATTCACCATCCACGCCTGATCTGGCCCCCACCTGTTCTCAGTGCTCTTTTCTTATCAGAACTAAACAGAAATGAATAATCCCAGCCTTCCAGAGAAACAGGGGCTTTACGATCCTCAGTTTGAGCATGATGCGTGCGGCGTTGGTTTCGTTTGCCAAATGAAGGGCAAACGCACTCACGACATCATCCAACAGGCGCTCACCATGCTGGTGAACTTGGATCACCGGGGCGCGTGCGGCTGTGAGGTGAACACAGGAGATGGGGCTGGGATTTTGCTCCAGCTGCCCCACGGATTTTTCGCAAAGGTGGCTGCAGCGGGGAATTTCAACCTGCCTGAACCCGGCAAGTACGCTGTGGGGATGCTCTACGTGTCGCCGGATGCAGCGGTGCGCGCGGCGAGTGAAAAAATCTTTGAGGAGGTCGTGCTTGCTGAGGGCCAGACGGTTCTAGGCTGGAGGACCATTCCTACCGACAATTCCAGCCTTGGGGAGACCGCGATCAAGAGCGAGCCGGCCCATCGTCAGGTATTCATCGGCCGCGGCGCAAATTGCGCTTCAGAGCAGGATTTTGAACGGAAGCTGTTTGTGATCCGGAAGCTGGCGCATCACAAGATTCGCACCTCGGGCAAAGATCCGTTCTGGTATGCCCCCTGCATTTCCTGCCGGACGGTGATTTACAAAGGGATGTTGATGCCCGAACAGGTCGGCCGTTACTTTCTAGATCTTTCGGACCCGAGCATGGAAACGGCGCTTGCCCTGGTGCACTCGCGTTTTTCGACGAACACGTTCCCGAGCTGGGAGCGCTCGCATCCATACCGGTATATCGCGCACAACGGCGAGATTAACACGCTCCGCGGGAACATCAACTGGATGAAGGCGCGCGAACCCTTCCTCGCGAGCCCTCTTTTTGGCGAAGACATGGCCAAGGTGCTGCCCGTGGTCAACACGGGTGGATCGGATTCGGCGATGTTCGACAACGTCCTCGAACTACTGGTGATGGGAGGCCGCTCTCTGCCCCATGCCATGATGATGATGATTCCCGAGCCTTGGAGCGGACACGAGTCCATGAGCGAGGAGAAGAAAGCCTTCTACGAGTATCACTCCTGCCTCATGGAGCCTTGGGATGGCCCGGCATCGGTGGTGTTCACCGACGGCACGATGATCGGGGCGACGCTGGACCGCAACGGCCTGCGCCCTTCCCGTTATTACGTCACGAAAGACGATTACGTGATCATGGCCTCCGAAGCCGGAGTGCTTCCTGTGGACCCAGAAAGGGTGGCAAGCAAGGGACGCCTTCAGCCTGGGCGCATGTTCCTGGTGAACATGGAAGAGGGCCGCATTGTTGCGGACGAGGAGATCAAGCAGCAGATTGCTTCTGAAAAGCCCTACCGGCAGTGGCTTGATGAAAACTTGGTCAAGCTTGCCGACATCAGCGATGCAACGGAAGTTCCTGGACCGGATCATGATACGGTTCTGCAGCGGCAGATGGCCTTTGGTTACACCTTTGAAGACCAGCGCAAGCTGCTCATTCCAATGGCCCGAGACGGGGTTGAAGCGACTGGTTCCATGGGCACGGACATCCCGCTCGCGGTCCTCTCCAACAAATCCAAGCTCCTTTACGACTACTTCAAGCAGCTTTTTGCACAGGTCACGAACCCGCCGATCGACTGTATCCGCGAGGAGATCGTGACCTCCGCAGTCACGACCATCGGACCGGAGGGCAACCTGCTCGACCCGACTCCAGAGAGTTGCCATTTGATTGAGCTGCCCACGCCCATCATTACCAACGAGGAACTTGCCAAGCTGAGGCATGTGGCTCAGGGGCAGTTCCGTTCGGTGACGATTCCGACGTTGTTTGAGGCTTCTTTGGGAGCGAAGGGCCTGGAGGCGGCGCTGGATGAAGTCTGTCTGCAAGCCGGGCTGCACATCGACGCTGGCATCAACTTGATCATCTTGAGCGACAGGGGGATCAACCGGCACAACGCCGCGATTCCTCCGCTGATGGCGGTCTCGGGCCTGCATCATCATCTCATCCGGGAAGGCAAGCGCACGAAGGTGGGAATCATCCTTGAATCTGGGGAGCCGCGTGAAGTTCATCACTTCTCGACGCTCATTGGGTTTGGGTGTTCGGGCATCAACCCGTATCTCGCCTTTGAAACTTTGGATGACATGATTCGGCAGGGGTTGCTGGTGGGTGTTGACCATTACCAGGCCTGCAAAAACTTTGTGAAGGCCGCCACCAAAGGCATCGTCAAAGTGGCTTCCAAAATCGGAATTTCCACCATTCAGAGTTACCACGGCGCGCAGGTCTTTGAATGCGTCGGGCTCCAGCAGAAGGTTGTGGACCGTTATTTCACGGGGACAGCCACCCGGATCGAGGGCGCCGACTTGGCGGCGATCGCTGCGGAAACGCTCGAGCGTCATCATGCCGCCTTCCCCGACCGGGTTGAAAACTCTCCGACGCTTGAAGTCGGCGGCGACTATCAGTGGCGCAATGAAGGCGAGGCGCACCTGTTCAGCCCGCAGGTGATTCACTCGCTGCAAAAAGCGGTGCGCACCAACAACTACGAAACCTTCAAGACGTACTCGAAGTTGGTGAACGAGCAGATGGAGCAGGTCTTCACGCTGCGCGGGCTTTTGCAGTTTAAGTCCCGCACGCCGGTTCCTTTGGAGGAAGTCGAGTCTGTGGAATCTCTCGTGAAACGTTTTAAGACGGGGGCGATGAGCTATGGCTCTATTTCGCAGGAAGCGCACGAAAGCCTGGCGATCGCCATGAACCGCATTGGAGGCAAGTCCAACACGGGCGAAGGTGGCGAAGATCCGGAGCGGTATACTTGGACGAATGCGCAGGGCGACTCGAAAAACAGTGCCATCAAGCAGGTGGCCTCGGGCCGTTTCGGGGTGACGAGCCTCTACCTGACCCAAGCTCGGGAATTGCAGATCAAGATGGCGCAGGGAGCCAAGCCTGGAGAAGGCGGCCAGCTGCCCGGTGGCAAGGTGTATCCGTGGATCGCGAAGGTCCGCCACTCCACGCCTGGAGTAGGTCTGATCTCCCCGCCGCCCCACCACGACATTTATTCGATTGAGGATCTTTCGGAGCTCATTCACGACTTGAAGAACGCCAACCGAGCTGCGCGGGTCAGCGTGAAACTGGTCTCTGAAGTGGGCGTTGGAACGATCGCCGCCGGCGTTGCGAAAGCGCATGCGGACGTTGTGCTCATTTCCGGCTTTGATGGCGGGACGGGTGCCTCGCCGCAGACTTCCATCAAACACGCGGGCCTGCCTTGGGAACTTGGCCTGGCAGAAACCCACCAGACCCTCGTTCTCAACAAGCTGCGTTCGCGCATCGTTGTGGAGACGGACGGCCAGTTGAAGACCGGCAGGGACGTGGTGATCGCGGCGCTGCTTGGAGCGGAGGAGTTCGGTTTTGCGACCGCGCCTCTCGTCTCGCTAGGCTGCATCATGATGCGAGTGTGCCACTTGAATACCTGTCCGGTGGGAGTCGCCACGCAGGATCCCGAGTTGCGCAAAAACTTCACAGGCGATCCTTCCGACGCTGTGAACTTCATGCGCTTTATCGCCCAGGAGGTGCGCGAGATCATGGCAGAACTCGGGTTCCGCAAGCTCACCGACATGGTGGGCCGCACGGATGCCCTAGAACCCCGTCACGCAGTGGAGCACTGGAAAGCCAATGGCATCGACCTTTCCAAGCTGTTATATTCGCCGCCCGCGGGGCCCGAAGTGGGCCGGTTCTGCACGGAAACGCAGGATCACGGATTGGAGAAGGGCTTGGATCTTTCTGAGCTGCTGGGACGTTGTGAAGCGGCAATCAATCGCGGAGAAAAAATCCGCGTCGAGTTGCCGATCAAAAACACGCACCGGGTGGTGGGAACGATTCTTGGAAACGAAATCACTAAACGTCACTGGAACGGGTTGCCGGACGGAACCGTGCATTTGAAGTTCAAGGGGAGCGCGGGCCAGAGTCTTGGGGCGTTTATTCCGGCGGGCGTGACCATCGAAGTTGAGGGCGATGCTAACGACTACGTGGGCAAGGGCCTGAGCGGTGGACGAGTCATTGTGTATCCCGACGCCAAGGCCACGTTTGCAGCGGAAGACAACATCCTGCTTGGAAACGTTGCTTTGTACGGCGCCACCTCTGGAGAGGCTTTCTTCCGGGGAGTCGCTGGGGAACGCTTCTGCGTGCGCAACTCCGGAGTGACGGCGGTTGTGGAGGGAGTAGGCGACCACGGTTGCGAATATATGACGGGCGGCCGGGTCGTTGTGCTGGGAGCGACGGGGCGGAACTTTGCGGCAGGGATGAGCGGCGGAGTCGCCTACATTCTGGATGAAGCCGGAGACTTTGCGACGCGTTGCAACAAGCAGATGGTCGGCTTGGAGAAGCTCGACAATGACGATGCGGCCGAACTGCGCGCCATCATTCAGCGCCATGCCGACCTGACGGAAAGCCGGAAGGCGACGCAGGTGCTGGCTGACTGGGATGCGCACAGACCGAAGTTCATCAAGGTCGTGCCGAAGGATTACAAGCGGGTGCTTCAGGCGATAGCGACCGCTACAGCCAAGGGACTGAGCGGCGACGACGCTCTGAACGAAGCCTTTAAAATGAACGCCCGCGACGAGGCTCGCGTTGGAGGCGGCTAGCAGCGCGGGTTTGCCGCGAACAAACGCGCGGCCCGCACCAACCACACACACAACCACCTTGTACGATCATGGGAAAACCAACCGGCTTTTTTGAATTCGAGCGTGAGCTCCCAGCAGACCGCGATCCAGTCACGCGCATCGGCGATTGGAAGGAAATCCACAATCATCACTCCGAGGAAAAACTCCGCACTCAGGGTGCTCGCTGCATGGACTGCGGCGTTCCGTTTTGCCACACCGGAAAACTCATCGGTGGGATGGCCAGCGGCTGTCCGGTCAACAACCTCGTTCCGGAGTGGAACGACTTGGTGTACCGGGGGCTTTGGAGGGAGGCGCTGGAGCGGCTTCACAAGACCAACAACTTCCCGGAATTTACGGGCCGCGTGTGTCCCGCTCCCTGCGAAGGTTCGTGTGTGCTCGGGATCAACAGGCCGCCCGTGACGATTAAGAACATCGAGGTGTCCATCATTGACAAGGGTTGGGAGAACGGCTGGGTCGTTCCCAAGCCACCCGTCAAGCGCACTGGCAAGCGGGTTGCCGTGATCGGCTCGGGCCCTGCCGGCCTCAGCGCCGCCGCGCAGCTCAACCACGCCGGCCACAACGTAACCGTCTTTGAAAGAGCGGACCGCCCAGGCGGCCTCCTCATGTATGGGATTCCAAACATGAAGTTGGACAAAAACGAGGTCGTGCTCCGCCGCATCAAGCTGCTCGAGGCGGAGGGCGTCAAGTTTGTGTGCAACACGTCGGTAGGTACGGACCTGCCGGTCGAAAAACTATTGAAAGACTTTCATGCCACGGTGATTTGCACGGGGGCGACCAAGCCGCGCGATCTTCCCATCGAGGGCCGGCAGTTCAAGGGCATTCATTTTGCGATGGATTTCCTGACCGCCAACACAAAGTCCGTTCTCTCTGAAAGTCATGGAGCAGACTTCATCACTGCGGAAGGAAAGGATGTTGTCATCATCGGCGGCGGCGACACGGGAACGGATTGCGTGGGCACCTCGCTGAGGCACGGTTGCACGTCGCTCGTGCAGGTTGAAATCCTGCCCAAGCCGGCTCTCTCCCGTCAGAAGGACAACCCTTGGCCCGAGTGGCCGAAGGTCTACAAGATGGACTACGGCCAGGAGGAAGCCGCCGCAAAATTCGGGGCTGATCCCAGGGTTTACGTGACCACCGCGACCAAGTTTGAAGGCGACGAAAACGGCCACGTCAAGGCGGTCCACACCGTTGAAGTGGAATGGAGTAAAAACGAGAAGGGCCAGTTCATTCCGAAAAACATAGCCGGTACCGAGAAGGTGCTGCCGGCCAAGTTGGTATTGCTTGCCATGGGGTTCCTCGGGCCGGAGCAACCCCTTCTCGACTCCCTCGGCGTGGAGCGCGATGCGCGTTCCAATGTAAAAGCGGAGCATGAAAAGTATTCCACAAGCATCCCCGGAGTTTTTGCCGCCGGCGACTGCCGGCGCGGACAGAGCCTTGTGGTTTGGGCCTTTAACGAGGGCCGCGGGGCCGCACGCGAGTGCGACCGCTTCCTCATGGGCACCACCGAACTGCCCTAGGCCTGAGCGTGGACACAACCCCTGCGAGCGGTTGTGTCCCGCCCCAGCCAGGAAATGGGTGTAGCAGTTTTGTGCGGGTAGGACGTTGTTTCTGATAAGCCTAAAAACAGCAGTGAAGGTTCGGCGGATCCGATGCAAATCTCAGTTAGCAAGAGAGATGCAGCTTGAGAACGCCTTGTCTCAGAGGTTGTTTTTTGAGAGACGGCGTGTATAGCCCTTTCACCTGAGTCTCAATAATACACAGGCACCAGCCTTGCAGGGACTTCCGGGGCGCCTCAAATTTGTAGTAACCCCCCTTCCAAATGAGACTCCCCCTTTTAATTTGTGCACTCGCATTTATCTCCGTTCCCGCGGCAGCCAACTGGCCTCAGTTCCGCGGTCCGGGCGGTCTTGGAATCGGCACGGGAGTCCCTCCCTTGGAGGTCGGGCCGGAAACGAATGTGAAGTGGAAGGTCGAGGTGCCGCCTGGCCACTCTTCGCCTTGTCTCTGGGAAGAAAAAATCGTCCTTACCGCCTTGGAGGCAGGAACCCTGTTTACCATTTGTTTGGATAAAGGCACGGGCCGCGAGCTTTGGAAAAATCCAGTCCCCGCGCAAAAGCTGGAGTCTGCGCATCGCATTGGCAGCCCGGCCTCGCCGACGCCCTGTACCGATGGGACCCGTGTGTATGCTTACTTCGGATCGGTTGGGGTCGTAGCGTACGACTGGTCTGGCAAGGAGCGCTGGAGGAAGCCCCTGCCCGCGCCAGTGGTGGAGTTCGGAACGGGTTCCTCGCCTATTGTGGTCGACGGAAAGGTGATCGTGGTCGCTGACGGGGACATTGAGGGATATATCGTCGCGCTGGACGCCTTGACCGGGGAGGAGGTTTGGCGGGTCGATCGGAGTGAGTTTCGGAGAGGATTTTCGAGTCCTTTTGTGTGGCGATACGAAGGTCGTGAGGAGCTGGTTGTGGCCGGAGCTTTGTGGGTGCGGGGCTATGATTTGAAGACGGGAAAGCAACTCTGGTCGGCGCGGGGAATGGCGCGCGTATCCAATGCAACGCCGATCGCTGCAGACGGGTTGTTGCTTGTCTCAAGCTGGAATATCGGTGGAGATGAGGACGATCGTGTGGAAATGGAACCCTTCGAAACCTTCGCCTTGGCCAATGACAGGGACAAGGACGGGACACTTTCACTGTCCGAGTTTCCTCCTGGCAAGGTGAAGGAGCGGTTTTCGCAAATGGACGCCAACAAAGACGGACACGTGACGCGGGAGGAATACGAGCACATGCGAGGGATGTTTGCGAAGGCGGTGAACCAGCTTTTTGCAATCAAGCCAGGTGGACGGGGAGACATCACCGACACGCACGTGGTGTGGCAGGCGAATAAGCAGCTGCCCTACGTTTCCTCCCCTGTGGCATTGCAAGGGCGGGTGTTCACCATGAAAAACGGAGGCCTTGCCTCCTGCTATCAAACACGCAGCGGTGCAGTAGTTTATCAAGGTCAGCGGGTGGATGCTCCAGGGGATTACTATAGTTCTGCCGTTGCGGCTGGGAACCGGATTTACATCACGTCTCAGAAGGGGGTAATGACGGTTCTGGATGCCTCTGGGGAAGGTCTGAAGATTCTTGCGCGCAACGAACTTCAAGCGCCGGTATTTGCATCGCCGGCTATCGTGGACGGCGTGATTTACCTGCGCACCGACAGGCATCTGTTCGCTTTTTGGAAATAGTCCCCCGGACACTTTACTTCGCACCCATGGCCGCCGAATTTACGCTGTCTGCTTTGGATTCCTCCCAGCATGAGGAGGCCGCGAGGCTCATCCACCGGTCTTTGGTAAGTTGGTATGAAACACACCTTGGGCAGGGCTCGCGTTTTGGAAATGATCCAACGCCCTTCGGTTTATTTCCTGCGGTGTACGAATCTCTGGATCCGGGCGAAGCGCTCGCTGCTTGCGATGCTGCAGGGGCCCTACTGGGAGTGTGTTTTGTGCACCCTCGGGAAACGCATTGGGCTGTGGGTATTGTTGCCACTGCTCCAGAGGCTGCGGGGCGGGGAGTTGCGCGCGCGATGATGGAAGAGGTTTTAAGACGTGCCGCGCTGAAATCTAAACCAGTACGTCTGGTTTCGAGCCTTTTGAACCTGAGCTCCTTTTCGCTCTACTCGCGCCTCGGATTTGTCCCGCACACGATGTACCAAGATCTTTCTCTGGAGGTCCCTTTCGAGGGGTTGGCGGGAGCGTCTCCCATCGAGGCTGGCAGGGTTCGATTGGCCCTGGCTGGGGAGGCAGCAAAAATCGCAGACTTGGAGGAAGCGCTGCAGGGAGTGCGCCGGGAGAAGGACTATACATTTTTTTTGGACAACAAAGTCGGGGAGTGGCAAGTGTGGGTTTTGGAGGAGGTTGGAGGGGCTCTTTCGGGCGTGCTTGTTTCAAGCCAGCACCCGGATTGGGGCATGCTTGGGCCTGGCGTTGCGAAGAACCCCGAGGGTGCCCTAGCCCTATTGTGGCGGGCGCTGGATGCACGCCGGGGTCGGACTTCGGTAGTGTTGATTCCTTGTGTGGAATCGTTGGTCGTGCAAAGTCTTTATGGCTGGGGCGCGCGAAATATCGAACTCCATACGGCCCAGAGCACGGGGATTCCACCCAAGGCGAGGGGGCTCGCATTTCCCACATTTCTTCCCGAAAGCGCCTGAGATGAGACGCCGGGCAGGGCGAAGTTCTTTGCTTAGAAGTCTCTGAAACGCCCGCAGGCGATGGTTCTAAAATCCCACACCTTCCGGAGATGCTCGTCGAACCGTTTATTTTTGAAGGCCGGCTGCGAGCCTGCTCTGCCCATGGACCGGTGCCGGAAAAAGGAATTGAGGGGATTCGCGAGCGCGAGCCTGAAAGTCTGACGTGGTCCTGCTCGCGGCCTCCAGAGCCAGCAAGAAACGCTTGTTCTCCAGACCGCCGCTGTAGCCAGTGAGCGCTCCATTTGAGCCGACGACGCGATGACACGGGACCACGATGGAAAGAGGGTTGCGCGCGGTTGCCAGGCCGACAGCACGCACGGCCCGCGGGCGGCCGATGCGCCGTGCAAGCTCTCCATAGCTGATTGTCTCGCCGTGATGGATCGTACTGAGGGCGGCCCAAACGCTTTTTTGAAAAAGCGTGCCGCTCGCTTCCAAGGAGAGTGAAAACTCGAGTCTGGTGCCGGCGAAGTATTCCAGGAGTTCTTGGCGGGCGCTGCAGAAGAGTTCCTCCTCTCGGAGCGCGTCGGGTGGCAAACGCTTTGCGAGTGGGTGATGCTCTAAAAAAATTCCAGTGAGCGAGGTGCTGGTGCCGCGGAGTTGGAGGGGGCCGAGGGGGGAGACAAATTCTGTGAAGTAGATTCTATTTTTCAATTTTCCGGCGCTGGGTTTCTTCTAAAATACGTGCGATGTCCTCGCGTTCTGCTGCGTCTTTGAGTTGGAGTTCCGCCTTGTCGAGGGCTCTGCGGACCGAGTCAGAAACGGCGGGCTGTTTGTCCAGAATACGGTAGAACTCCCTTAGTTTGGCTGTATTCTGCCGAGGGGCAACCACGGCCTCAAACCAGTTCATGTGGTCGTGAATCCGACTCAGCCGCGCGGCAATGCTCTCCTTCTCGAGGGTTGCTTCTCGGAGGCGGCGCGGGACACCCGCCGTTCTGCCCTGGGCTAGTTCCCCGCAAACCGCCGCGTAGGTGGCGATGACGGCCGAGTACAAAAAGTGGCCCCTTTCTTGAAGAAGGCCCCATTCCAATTGGCGTGTTGCGAGAACCAAACGCAGGCCGGGGAAGCGCAAGAAGTCGGAAAATTGTTCGAGAGGGACGATGAGGTGCCGGCCGGTGTCGGCTTCGGTAAGGTCCAATTGGAGGAGGCGCTCAATTTCCAATTGGGTTTGCGGGCCGTCTAGGGAGATGATTTCTGCCAAAGTTCCGTAGGCGGCGACGGCCAGCGTCCACTCTTTGTTTAGGGAGGCTTCCGAGGCGCCCAGTACAGGGAAGAGCTTTCGGAAGTGGCCCAGGGGGTCCTGAGTGAAATCTGTTTTTAAGAGCCCCGGGATTCCCGGGCGGTTTTCACTCCGGTTGGTAAGCATCCATAGCAGGCATCGGGCGAGCGCAACTTCCTCCTCCGTGGAGGTGCCAATATCGTTCTCTGGTCTGGCGAGAAGAAGGAGCGGTGGCGGAATTTGGCCGGCTTCCAAAACAGGCCGCAGCTGCACGGGAGAAAAACGGGAATCGGGATGGTGGTATTTGTGAAGAACGGCGTCCACCAACCAGCGGGCTGGATAAACGAGAGGTTCCTGCGAGTCTTTATCAGCGGAAAGCGGCGTCCGCAGGGACAGTTCGGTGATTAGAGCCGTTAAAATGATGCGTTCCACTTGAAGGGAAACGTGGTTTTGGATCGGCGCGAGTTGGATTTGAATTTTGAGGCCGCCTGGGTCTTCAAGCACTTGAAAAGCAGGCTGGATTTCCGAGGAACGTTCCGGATTGAGGAGGAAGAGGAGCGGTCGTGCGACTGGATAACGCTCTTGGGGAAGATAAAGCGCTTGGAGTAGGGTTTGCCGCAGACCGGAGGCGAGTTGCAAGACAGCCGAGCGTTGTGAAAAAGTGGCTCCCTGCACAAGGAGCTGGTGTGACTGATCCATCGTCTGTACCGCCCGCACTGGAGGGGGCGCCGCGGAGAGCGATTGCGCAACCATGGAGACGCTGAAAAAAATGGCGGCGGTGCAGCGCATGAGCCAGAAGAAGTTTCTAACGCAAAAGTAACTGAGTTACAACATTCGGGCCGAAGCTTTCCTTCAAAGAGGTGGCGCGCGGTCTGCGTTGTCTGCGGGTGAAAAAGCGGGGCTAAGCCGGCACGCTCGGCTCGGTAGGCTCGGTAGGCTCGGTAGGCTCGGTAGGCTCGGTAGGCTCGGTAGGCTCGGTAGGCTCGGTAGGCTCGGTAGGCTCGGTAGGCG
>QQND01000051.1 GCA_003402745.1 Verrucomicrobiota bacterium | reverse complement strand
TGTGCTGAGTGCGACGGAAGTCGCGCAGTTGTTCATGTATGAGGCGCCTTCCAAGATGCCGATCATTTCAGCGCAACCCCTCGCTGGCGGTGTTGGCGTTTCGGGCCGATTCGATTTGAGCGTCACCGCCGTTGGCGGAGACCTTTCTTATCAGTGGCGCAAAAACGGAGTGAACATCGAGGGCGCAAACGGGTCAGCGTTTTCGATCGCCTCCGCGCAAGCCTCAGATGCCGGAGTCTATGATGTTTTGGTGAGCAACGGGTTTGGCTCGGTCACAAGTTCCGGAGCGACTTTGACCGTCTCCGGTCTGTTGCCCACGGCAAGCCCGCTTCCGGGCGGCTCGCCGGTTGATTACGCCATCTACGTTTCAAAAATTGGGAACGACACCACGGGCACCGGTGCGCTTGGCAATCCGTTCCTGACAATCACCAAGGCGGTCGGTGTTGCCCCAAGCGACTCGCGGATCCTCGTGAGTGCGGGCACGTACTCAGAGCGCGTAGAGTTTGTCGGCAAAACGCTGCGGCTGCATTCGCTCGCGGGTCCGGCGCTGACAACGATCCAGGGTGTGGCAGGCAATGCCGTGGTCTACATCGATGAGAAGTCTCCCAATTCAGAGTTGCGTGGGTTCCGCATCACAGGTGGGACTGGTCGCCCAACGCCCTCTGCCAGCGGGACGGATTATCTTGGCGGCGGAGTGCACTGCCGGACGACTGCGCTGATCTCGGATTGTATCATCGATACAAACGGCAAGGGGACCCCCAAGGTCAATTCGGGCACGTTTGGCGGAGCCATCTACTCCACTGGCGGCGAGTTGACGGTTGTGAACTGCCTGCTCACTGGTAACTACGCCTGGGCTTGCGGCGGGGCGACCTACACCGAAAACGGAAGTGTCCAGTTCGACCGGTGCACGGTTTTTGGGAATACGGCGACGCAGAATCTGGGTTTGAACGGAGGATTGGCGGTGGGGAACGGCGGCGGGATGGTGGTGAAAAACTGCATCGTGTACGGCAATGTTGGGGCGCAACTCGGAGCCTTTGGGGCGCCGAACAACGTGAACACCGCTATGACCGTGGAGTATTCGGACATCCAGGGGACGTTGAATGGCGGCGGCGTGGCGTCTTTCACAAATGGAACCGGCAACCTAGGGGCCGACCCGCAGTTTGTGGATACCACCAAGCTGGAGTTTGTCCTCAAAGCCTCCTCTCCTGCACTCAACGCTGGAAACCCAGCCACTCCCGCTGACCCGGATGGCTCTCGCGCTGACATGGGCTGGCGCGCGGATCGCTACAGCGTGGAAACGCTCATTTACGTAACCAAGACCGGCGATGACGCTGCAGGGAACGGTTCGCAAGGGAAGCCGTATTTGAGCATCGGCAAAGCGATTGCAGCCGCTCCTTCGGGCGCACGGATTTTTGTAGGTCCGGGCATCTATGCGGAACGGGTGGACTACGGCGCGAAAACACTGCGCATTCATTCGACGCAGGGAGCCGATTTCACAACCATCGTTGGAACCGCCGGTTATTCGGCAGTCAGCATTGGAGACGGTTCGGCGTATTCCGAATTACGCGGGTTCCGTGTCACGGGTGGGCAGGGGAGTGTCTTGACGCTGGACGGCAACGTATTCTGCGGCGGGGGCGTGTACTGCGGAGTCACCGCTTATATTTCCGACTGCATCATCTCCGGTAACGGCAGCGGGCGCTCTCCTGCGGAGTCCGCAACCTATGGCGGCGGGATCTACTCCACGGGTGGAGCCGTGACGGTGGTGAACTGCCTGATCTACGACAATTTCGCCTGGTACAACGGCGGGGCCGTTTACACTGAGGAAGGCACTATTGAATTGGACCGCTGCACGGTTTCCGTCAACAACATCGGGTTTGGAACGGGCCAGCTCTCTGGGGTTGCGGTCGCGACTGGCGGCAAGGTGGAGGTTCGCAACAGCATCGTCTGGGGCAACGGAAGCCAAGGCGTGCAGATCGGCGTGGAGGCTGCTCCTCGAAATGCAGATACCGAGGTGTTTGTGGAGTATTCCGACATCGAGGGTGTTCTGGATGGAAACGGCGCGACGGTCTTCCGTGAAGGATACGGAAATATCGGTGGGACTTCCGACGTCAGCGGGGATCCGCTTTTTGTGGATGTCGCACAAGCAAACTTTACTTTGCAAACTGGCTCACCAGGCAGAGATTCCGCCGCTCCCGGGCTGCCCTCCGACGAGGACGGGACGTCCGCGGATATGGGCTGGCGCGCAGGCCGCTATTCCATCGCGCTGGAATTGTACGTGAGCAAATCCGGCAACGACACCACCGGGACAGGCACGCTAGCGAAGCCCTATCTCACCATCTCCAAGGCGATGAGCGTGGCCCCGGCTGGCGCGTGGGTTTTGGTCGGCTCCGGAACGTACGCGGAACGCGTGCAGTTTTCAGGCAAGACGCTCGGGTTGCGTTCCCTCAACGGCCCCGGCAGCACAACCATCCAGGGCGGTTCAGGCAACACCGTCGTGTCCATCGACAGCGCTGCGGTCAACAGCCGCGTGCAGGGGTTCCGCATCACCGGAGGCACTGGCAAACCATCGCCCTCGGCGTACGGGTTTGATTACTACGGCGGCGGCGTCCACTGCGTGACGACGGCGTTCCTCTCCGACTGCATCATCGATGGAAACGGGAAGGGAACCCCTCGCGTGAATTCGGCGACCTTCGGCGGCGCGATTTATTCCGGGGGCGGAAAGCTGACGGTGACTAACTGTCTGATCACCGGGAACTACGCCTGGGCCTCGGGCGGCGCAACGCTGACGGAATCGGGAACCATCGAGTTTGATCGGTGTACGGTGCAGGGTAACGATGCCACGGTGTTTGTGGGGCAGCAGGGTGGGCTGGCTGTGGCCAACGGCGGGCAAATGATCGTGAAGAACAGCATTGTTTACGGCAACACGGGTTCGCAGGTGGGTGCGTTCGGGGCGCCGTACAATGCAGAAACCGCGATCAGTGTGGAGTACTCCGATATTCAGGGGACGATTGACGGGGGCGGTGCGCGGAGCCTCACCAGGGGGCTGGGTAATATCGGAGCGGAGCCGATGTTTGCGAACATCGCGACGAAGGACTTCGCGCTCAAGGCCGGTTCGCCTGCGATCGACACGGCGAATCCGAACGCGCCCAGGGACAACGACGGCACGCGGGCCGACATGGGCTGGCGCCAGGACCGTTACTATGTCGGTGGTGCGTTGCGGAAGGCACCGGTGCTTGCCGTGACCAGCGTCCCCGCGAACGCCTCCAAAGTGCTGCTGCCATTGGACTCTGCCGTGGTGATCGTCTCGGGCACGGTCACGCATGAGTCCGGTGTGGATTCGGTGGTTTTTGAGCGCACCACCGGGACACTCAAGGAATCGACAGCCATCGCTGTCACGGAACTCCCGCCGGTGTTGCAGGGCGGCAAAACGCTGCGTGTTTGGGAATGGAGCGCTGAGTTGCCGTTTGAAACTTTCGGAAAATGCGACTACGCCGTGTACGCCGTTGATCAAACTAATTTGAAGAGTGCGATCGTGGCGGGGAGTTTTACCGCGGCCCAAGCAGCCCGGGTGGTTGTCGTTGCCCCTGCGGTTGACGCGGGGACGATCACTGTGACACCCGCAATTTCAGCCAACACGCTCGTTGAAGTGGGGCAAACCTTGCAGATCGTCGCGGCGGCCAAGCCCGGCTATTTGTTCCGTCTGCTTGAAGTGGATGTCGATGGTTTGCCTGAAGACGACATTACACGCAGCAGCGTGGCGCTCGTAGTCAAAGCGGATACCGTCATCACGCCGCAGTTCATTGTTAATCCGTTCCCTGCGCTAGCAGGTTCCTGGAGCGGCCTGCTGCAGGATGGATGGACGAGCGGCTTGGTGACCGTCACCATGGGCCGCACGGGAGCCTATTCCATTCGAGTGGTTTCTGGCCGCAATGCGTTTTCGTTCTCCGGCGTGATGGACGCCTCTGGCCGCGCCCGCATTGTCGTGCCTACAGGCTTCTGGCCTTACTCGGAGACTAAAAGCGGGATCAATTCATTGAATTCCTCCGTCAAGAATCCGTTTGTCGCCACGCTGAACTTGGTGGGAGGAAAATTACGTTTCTCGTGGGGCGATGGTGATTCTACTGCAAGCGGCTATGGATACGCCGAACTCGGCCAAGCTGTCGGAGGGAGCGCGGTCACGAAGTTGCCCTCACGTCGTTACACGGCGGCTTTGTGGAGGTGCGTGAACACCTATATGGATCCCTCAAACACCCTCTTGGACACGGGATTCTTCACCGCGGATCTCACGACAAGCGGGGCAGCGTTGGGCGTAGGATCGGCAAAAGTGTCGGACAAAGTCGTCCGGTTTAGCTTCTCGGGGAATTTGATTGCCAATGGAACGTTAGCCATCGTGTTTGGCTCGGGAGCACCGGCGCCCGCCGCACCCTCAAAGACGTTGGCCGCGAATACTTCAATCGCGCCTAACTTCGGGGGAGGCACTGTCACCGGACCGATTCTCAATCCCTACGCAAGGAACTTCTGGGACTACGTCGCCGTGGGTCTCAGCCTCAACTATTATGCCGTGACTTCCTCCAGCGATTTGGTGGCGCATGGCGCTTTTGGATTGAACGGAACTGAATTGAGAGGCCCCCTCTCCACGCGTCGCATTCGAACAGGTGCTTTGGATCCTTTGGCCGATGCGCCCCTCGAGACGCTTTCTGCAAACGAAATGGACTTCCGTATCAACGGATATCCTTACATCGCTCCAAAGGTCGGCCAAGTGCCACTGCCGTTCGTTTCCCCGGGCGTAATGAGTTTCGGCGTCTTGTGCGGCCAGCTCCCCCTGGGAACGCTTTCTTGGACCAATTTCAGGCCGACATTCAGGTCCCAACCCGGCTCCTTCTCCTATGCGGAAGAGCTCACGCTAAAGGCGGCAGCGTTGTCCGTGCTCGCCACAAACGGGGCGTTCACTGGCTCAATGCAGACCCAACGCATGGATAGCGGGTCGGCTGTCACAAACCGCTCCCTAAACGGAGTGCTCTTGCAAGGCGGCTCTCAGAGCGGGACAGGCCTGAGTTCCGATGGGTTGCCGGTAAGAATCCGATAGTTCTCTGGTGAACGGAGTGCCTGGCGGCGTGCCGAAGAGCCATGCAGGAGGAGCCTCCCGTTGCCTCAAAAGTTAAACGACGCTGGAGCAGGTCTGGCGCCGCGGCGGGTGAGCCAAGAAAATGTGCTTCCACCGGATTGTTGTGTGTGCGTACTATCTGCCGCGGTCCACTCGGCGTTTTCTTCTCCCCTTCTCTCCCTGATGAAACTTCCCTTATTCTTCGCCCTCGCCCTCGCCAGCCTCCCACCGGCCTCCTCTGCCGCAGATAAAAAACCAGCGAAGGAAAACGCCGCCAAAGAGGCGCAAACGCAGCCCCCGGGCTGGCTCGAATGGCGCGGCCCCCTTCAGTCGGGCGTGACGCCAGAAACCCAGCTGCCTTCCGTCGTGGACGGCAAGAAGCCGCTTTGGAGTGTTGAATTCCCTGGCCAGTCGACTCCGGTGCTTTTCAAGGGCCGGCTCTACATCAATGGCTATCAGGGTGACGGTCCCGACCTTCAGGAAGCGGTTGCGTGTTATGACGCCGAGACGGGCAAGCAACTCTGGGTGCATCGCTTTAATGACTTTCTGAGCGATACGATTTACCTGCGTTATTCCACCTCGAGCCCGTCCATCGACGCCGAAACTGGGAACGTCTATGTGTCAGGCACCCAGGGGCTTTTCACCTGCTTTGACCGCGATGGAAAACTGCTCTGGCAGCACTCCCTCATGGAGGAGTTCGGCCGGCTCACCTTTCCAAACTCCCGCACCGCATCTCCGCGGATCGACCAGGAACTGGTGATCACCCGTGGCATCACCTCTAACTGGGGAGCCAACGGCGCCGCTGGTGACCGTTTTTATGCCTTCGACAAACGCACGGGAGAACTCGTGTGGACCAGTTCCCCAGGAGAGCGGCCCCAGGACAACACTTTCTCCCAGCCCTATCTGACGTGGCTGGACGGTTGCCGCACGCTCATCTCTGCCGGTGGAGATTCCACGATCGTAGGCATCAACGCACGCACGGGAGACCCGATCTTCCGGTTCGCTGCCGCAAAGGCCGGTGCGAAGGGCGGGATCAATGCGTCTATCGTGCGTTACAAAGATAGCCTTTTGGTGGTGCACGAATCCGAGAACCTCGACTCGAGCGAAGTGGGTCGCACCGCGCTTTTCAAGCTGCCGATGGGCAGCAAGTCGCCTGAACCGGGCAAGCCGCAGGTCTATGAAGCCAAGGATATTGAGCAGTGGCGCAATCCGCTCGGCACGCTGGCCAGCTCGCCGGTGGTCGTGGGCAACCGGTTTTTCGAGGTGACGGGTACGGGTGAACTGGGGGCTGTAGATATTGAGACGGGCAAAGTGCTTTGGAAGAAGAAACTCGCCGCTGAACAGCGCCAGAGCTCGCCGCTCTACGGCGATGGAAAACTTTACGTCGCCATGTACATCGCTGATGCCGCTTCATCGAGCAAGGTCGGCGGGGAAGGGGATACAGGCGGAAATGGGGAATTGTTGGTGATCAAGCCCGGCGACACGGATGGCGAGATTCTTTCCCGGACAATCTTGGAGGGGCGCTGCTACGGGTCCCCCATCGCCTTCAACGGCAAGCTATACATCCAGACGGACAAGAAACTTTACTGTTTCGGCAAGAAGGGCAACAACCCGAGCGTTGCGCTCGTGCGCAACAACGACGCCTGGCCGAAGATCGAGCCGGGGCCCGCGGCACGGCTCCAGATTATTCCCGGGGAAATGCTTTTGAAACCCTCGGAAGCAAAAGCAGTTCGTGTGCGGACGCTGGACGCGAAGGGATTTACGGTGCAGGAAAACGCGGACCTCTCGCAGGTGAAGTTTGAGAGCTACGTTCCTCCGACCGCCCTTGTGAAGGCGCTCATGAAGGGCTCGTTCAATCCGCAGGGGCAGCTTGTGGCGGACGCCGCGCCGGTTGCGAGTGCGGGCGCCTACCAGGCGACGCTGGGTGAAATCAAGGGTACGATGCGCGCGCGCGTGCTTCCTGACTTGCCGCTGAAGGTTGACTTTGAACAGGTCGAACTCGCGCTGGCCACGGACAATCCTCCGGCTCCCGCAGTCCCGAACACGCTTGAACCGTCGACCCCGTTTGCGTATCCGCCCCTGGCTTGGAACGCGGCCCGGTTCCGGTTTGAAGTGCGCCAGGCGCCGGGAGAGGGCGGCACGAAGGCCCTCTGTAAAACGATTGAAAACAAGCTGTTCCAGCGTGGACAAATCTTCATCGGCCGCCCCGGGTCGAAGGACTACACCGTCGAAATGGAAGTACTCTCCGAAGGGAACAAACGCAAGATGAGCGAGATCGGACTGATCAATCAGCGCTACCTTATCGTGCTCAAGGGGAACTCCCAGCAGCTTGAAGTCAGCTCCAATCAGGAGCGGTTGCGCGAGTCCGTTCCTTTTTCCTGGGTGCCCAACCAGTGGTACAAGGTCAAGAGCCGGGTGGACATCGCTCCCGACGGCTCGGGCGTGGTACGCGCCAAGGCGTGGAAAAAGGGCGAGGATGAACCCGCCGCTTGGGCGATCGAAGTGGCGCACAAACACGCCCACCCCGAAGGCGCTCCAGGCCTCTTTGCGTTCACCCCGCAAGAACAACGCGCCTGGATAGACAATATTTCCGTCACCCCGAACACTCCTGCAAAGCCCTGATTCACGAACTATGAAATCCTCCCTACGTTCCCTCCTGCCTTTGAGCGGCGCCCTGTTGTGCGGCGCAGTTGTGACCGTCACCGCCTCGGCCCAAGACTGGCCGCAGTGGGGCGGCAACGACGCCGGCCGCAACATGTATTCCCCTGCGAAGGGGCTTCCTTCGGCGATTCAGCCCGGAAAGTTCAAACCCAATTCGGAAGAGATCGATCTCACGACCACTAAAAATGTGAAGTGGATCGCCAAGTTGGGGTCGCAGTCCTACGGCAATCCGGTGGTGACAAAGGGGGTTCTGCTTGTCGGAACCAACAACGCCAGCCCGCGTGATCCCCGTTTCAAGGACGACAAATCTGTTTTGTACGCGCTGCGTGAAAGCGACGGTTCGCTGCTTTGGCAGCTCACGGTTCCGAAGCTCGCCTCCGGCAAGGTCAACGACTGGGAATACCTCGGGCTGTTGTCCTCTCCCTGCGTGGAAGGGGACCGGGTCTATGTGGTGACGAGCCGCTGCGAGGTGCTCTGCCTGGATTTGCACGGGCAGGCCAATGGGAACCAGGGCCCCTTCACCGACGAAGGCCAGTACATGGTCGGCCCCGGAAAACCCAAGGTCGAAGTGCTTCCCACCGATGCCGATATCCTTTGGAAATACGACATGATGGACGAGTTGGGCGTGTTCCCGCACAACGCCTCCAACTGCTCGGTCATCATTGATGGTGATTCGATTTTTGTCTGCACCTCCAACGGCCAGGACTGGACGCATGTGAACATCCCTTCGCCCCAGTCTCCCTCATTCATCGCCCTCAACAAAAATACGGGGGAACTTTTGGGTGAAGACAATGCCGGCGTAGGCCCGAAAATTTTGCATGGGCAGTGGACGTCTCCCTCCATTGGCGAGGTGAAGGGCAAAAAGCAGGTTTACTTTGGCGGCGGCGACGGCGTGCTCTACGCCCTGGACACCAAACCGGTCAAGGAAGGCGACACCAACTATATCAAGAAGATCTGGTGGTTTGATTGCGTCCCGCCGGAATACAAGAAGGACAAAAACGGCAAGGCGATCAAGTACCCAGCCGCAGAGGGCCCGAGCGAAGTCAACGCGACTCCGGTCTTTTACAAGGGCAAGGTCTACGTGCCAGTGGGGCAGGATCCTGAACACGGCGAAGGCGTGGGACGGCTCCTTTGTATCGACCCAACGAAGGAAGGTGACGTGACCGCCACCGCTCTGGTTTGGGATTACAAGGGCATCAAACGCTCCATCTCCACCGTGTCCATCGACCCGAACAACGGGCTCCTCTATGTCGCCGATTTCTCCGGCTTCGTGCATTGTTTGGATGCTGAGACGGGCAAGCTTCACTGGGTTCACGACATGCAGGCGCACATGTGGGGGTCCACGTTCGTTGCTGACGGGAAAGTCTATGTGGGTGATGAAGATGGAGACTTTGTGGTCCTCGCTTCGGGCAAGGAAAAGAAGATCATCAGCGAAAGTAATTTCGGGGCGCCGATTCTCTCGACGCCCATCGTGGCGAACGGGGTGATGTACGTCGCCTCCCAAACGCATCTGTTCGCTGTTGGCGAGGGAGCCAAGCCCGTAGAGGCCGCCGCGAAGCCTTAAACTCGTCGCTTCGATTCAGCGTCCGCGTCCCTGCAGGTGAGAGTCTGGGGGGCGCGGGAGCGCTCGAATGTAGAGACTCCAAAATCCTCCCACGTCCATGAGTACAAACGCCACTGCCTCCACGATCGACGCTCGCACGCGTTGGCTCGTGCTGCTCATTGCGAGCATCGGGTTCCTATTTGACACCTACGAGTTGCTGATGACGCCCCTCGTGGGCGTTCCTGCAATCGCGGAACTCCTCGGGCTGCCTCCAAATAATCCGATTGTTACGGACTGGACGGGGCGGATGTTATGGATCTCCGCCCTTTGTGGCGGCACCTTTGGCCTTATGGGCGGCTGGCTCATCGACCAGTTTGGGCGCAAGCGCATCATGGCGTTGAGTATCTTTCTCTACGCATTTTCGCCGTTTGCAGCAGCGTTCGCGACGACACTTCCCACGTTTGTTTTTTTCCGCAGCCTGACATTTATTGGTGTCTGCATCGAGTTTGTGGCCGCCATCACCTGGCTTGCAGAGTTGTTTGCAGACCGCAAGCAGCGCGAGTTCGCTCTTGGTTTTACGCAGGCCTTTGCGTCTTTGGGGGGGATCCTCGTCACGGCGGTCAACGGCTGGATTGTGGTGCACGCAAACGACCTGCCCGCGCTGCCGATTCCCGATTTTTTCAACACGCACGCTTCCTGGCGGTACGCTTTAATGACGGGGATCATCCCAGCGATCCCGATCGCGCTGCTGCTTCCTTTTGTTCCTGAAAGTCGCGTGTGGCTGGAGCGGCGTGCTTCTGGAACGCTGACCCGCCCGAGTCTTGCGGGTCTTTTTTCGCCGGAACTCCGTCGCACCACGCTTGTCACCGCGGGTCTCTCGGCCTGTGCGTATGCGGCTGCCTTTGGGGCGCTCCAGCTCACTCCTCTGCGGATCATCCCGGGTGTGCCTGAACTTTCTGAACAGCGTACGGCGCTCAAGCCTCTGCAGGACGAGGCGAAGGGAATTAATACGGCGATCCTCGAAATTGATCCCGCGGTTCGCGCCGCGTACGACTCGACGCCGGGCCTGCGCGAACTTTCTGCCAAACGCGCTAAAAACCGGGTTGCCTTCAGGGGAGCCAAAAAAGCAGGGGACAGCGCCCGTGCCGACCAGCTGAATGCTGAGTTCAAGGCACTCGGCGACGAACTGGACACGCTCACAAGCGCGTCGCCCGACGCGAAAAAGAGCCTTGTAGAGCGGGAAAAACTGCTCAAGGCGCTGGGAGACAACCGCGAAAAACAGGAGGTTCCCGACAAGCAGATAAAAGCGCGTGCAAACGCGGCCCAGCTTTGGCAGGAGATCGGCGGCTTGGTGGGACGTTTGATTCTCGCGGCCCTTGTGGTGATGGCGGTGGCGCGTCGGACTCTGCTGCGCATCTTCCTAATTCCCGGCCTCGTGGCACTCCCGCTGACCTACTTCTCCCTCTACCACACGGGAGGCGAGGCGTTGAACTGGGGGATTGCGATCTCCGGGCTGCTTGTGGTGGCCCAGTTTTCCTACTTTGGAGAGTTCCTGCCCAAGGTGTTCCCTTTGCACCTGCGGGGCACCGGCGGTTCCTTTGCAACAAATGTCGGGGGCCGCATGCTTGGGACTTCGGCGGCTTTCTTAACCACGAACATCCTGGCTCCGAACATGCCCGGAGGTTCCACCTTTGACAAGGTGGCGATAGCGGCGGGGATCGTGGGGACCTCGGTTTTTGTACTCGGTCTGCTTCTGAGTTTTTTCCTCCCCCAACCTCCCGCCGAAGAGGGAGAAAAGGCGCCCTGATTTTCCTATCCACATACTGCTCAATCCTCTTATGACCACACCCAGCCCCGAAGCCGCGAAGGCCCAGCTCGAAGCGCATCTGCGTGAGATTATTCAATGGCATTTCAGCCCCGAAACCGGATGTTCTTTTTGGCTCAATTGGGCCGCCAAAGCCGGATGGGATCCGCGCGCTGAAGTCCAATCGGTCGCCGACCTCCTGAAGTTTCCCCATTTTGAGGACGAATGGCTGCGGGATCTACAGCCGGAAGTCTGGGTGCCTAAAGCCTATGCAGGCCGCCCCTTCAATATTTTTGAAACTGGCGGTACTACTGGAATGCCCAAGCAGCGCATCGGTTGGGAGGATTACAAAGTCGATTACAGCGAGTTCAGCGACAAAATCAGCGACGAACATTTTCCGAGGAACCACTACTGGCTGATGATGGGGCCCACGGGCCCGCGTCGCCTGCGCCTCGCCATCGAGCATCTTGCCAATGTGCGGGGTTCCTCCTGCTACTTTATCGATTTGGACCCGCGCTGGGTGAAACGCCTCATCACCAACAAACACTTCGACCAGGCCAAGGCCTACATGGACCACGTTGTGGACCAGGCCGCGAATATCCTCAAGCACCGCAAGGTGAGTGGGTTGTTCACGACTCCAAAGCTGCTTGAGGCGCTGGCTGAGCGCGTTGACATCTGGGACGCGGGAATCCGTGGGGTGTTCTGTGGCGGAACCACGATGCTGCCTCAGTACACGCGTTTCATTGTCGAAGAAGTCCTCGAAAACCGCATCGGCTTCTATCCGACTTACGGCAACACCCTCATGGGACTCGCCGCCTCCGTGCCGCTCACGCCCGAGGATCAGTATTCGATCACCTACTACGCACCGCAACCGCGCGCTATTCTGCGCGTGGTGGATCCCGAGCACACGGAAAACACCGTGGAGTACGACGCCTGGGGCCGGGTGGAACTCACGACCCTTACCCGTGAGTTTTTCATGCCCCGCTTTCTGGAGCGCGACGAGGCGATCCGCCGGAAACCCCGCAACCAGTACGCCTGGGACGGCGTTGCTGAAGTCCGTCCGTTTGGCGCGATGCAGAAGACCATCGTGGAGGGCGTTTACTAATGAGCACGCTTCCTCATCTACCGGCTCTGCGCGGGGGACGTCCGTACGAAAGCCTCGAAAAAACGGATATCATGGATCACTTCACGGGCGAAGTTGTCGCCGTGGTGAGCCAGGTCAACGCTGGGATTCTGAAAAAGGATCTCCAGAAAATAGGCGCCGGGCGTACGGCGCTTCGTAAGTTCACGGTGGCCCAGTTGGTCGAAATTTCGGCAAAGGCCGGGGAACTCTTCCTGAACGGGACCCTCCCTCTTGGCGACAAGGGGCACACGCAGACCGCTGAACAGTATGTGCATACGCTTTCTGGCACGAGCGGCCTTCCGCACGTGATGGTGCGCCGTAACATGGCGAAAATCCACTACGCCCTGACCCATGTCGGGACGGTGCTAAACGGCCTCACCCGGGGGTTGCCCTTGGAGGTGATCGACCGCGGGTACGGCGAACAGAGCGGTGCGGCCGTCAGCTACTATCCGACGACCCAGGCGCTGGGGTTGGTCATGCCCAGCAACTCGCCTGCGGTGAATTCGTTGTGGCTCCCCTCGATCGCGCTCAAGACGCCCGTCGTCATCAAGCCGGGCCGCGAGGAGCCGTGGACACCGTACCGCTTGATCCAGGCTTTCATAGCGGCGGGTGCTCCCCCTGAGGCGTTCGGCTTTTACCCCACCGACCACGAAGGTGCGGGCGAAGTGATGCGGTTGTGTGGTCGCGCGCTCATTTTCGGGGATGCGAATACGGTCGCCCAGTACCGCGACAACCCGAAGTTTTCAGTGCACGGCCCGGGTTTCTCGAAGGTGCTCATCGGAGACGACTGCGTTGAGCAGTGGCCCGAATACATCGATCTGATTGCGGCCTCGATTGCCGAGAACGGCGGCCGCTCGTGTGTGAACGCCTCGGCGGTGGTTGTGCCACGGTTTGGTCGTGAAATCGCCGAGGCGCTTGCGTTGAAATTGGGGCCGATCCAGCCCCTGCGTTCAGACGACGAAGGCGCAAAACTCTCGGGCTTTGCAAACCCCAAGATGGCGGACTACATCGACGGAGCGATTGAGGACGGTCTCAAAACTCCCGGAGCCGAGGATGTAACGGCGCGCCACCGGGGTGGAGACCGGAAGGTTGTCTTTGAAGGCGGGACTTTCTTGCAGCCCACCATCGTGTTGTGCGATTCCTTCAAGCATCCTCTGGCGAACCGGGAGTTCTTGTGTCCTTACGCAAGCGTGGTGGAAGTTCCGCAGGCGGACATGCTCAAGGAAATCGGAGCCTCGCTTGTTGTGACGGCAATCACAAAGGATCCCGGCTTTACGTCGGAGTTGCTGGATTCGCCGCTGATTGAACGGCTGAACTTGGGACCGATTTCGACCATGAAGATTTCGTGGGATCAGCCCCATGAAGGCAACATGTTCGAATTCCTCTACAAACGCCGCTCCATCGAGCGGGCCTAGTTTCGGCCTCATGCTTACTTTCGACTATCAACCGCGGACTCGGCTGGTATTCGGCTCCGGCGCGCTCTCCCGTTTGGGGGCGCTCGCTGGAGAGCTTTGCGCGACGCGTGTGCTGCTCGTCACCGATGGCGGCATCGTGAAGGCGGGCCACGCGCAGCGTGCTTCTGATGTGCTTCGGGAGGCCGGAATGCACGTGACTGTGTTTGACGGCGTCCGGGAGAATCCGGACGCTGCGGACGTGGATCGTTGCCTCGCGGTGGCGCGGGAAGCGCGGATTGATTTGTTCATAGGCCTAGGAGGGGGCAGCGCCATGGACACGGCCAAGGGGGCGAATTTCCTGCTCACGAATGGCGGTCAGATTTCAGATTACAAGGGCATTGGGAAAGCTGCGTTGCCCCTGCTGCCGCTGATTGCAATCCCAACGACGGCGGGGACTGGTAGTGAATGCCAGTCTTTCGCTTTGATCAGCGATCCTCTCACGCACATGAAAATGGCGTGTGGCGACCCCAAGGCGGCGGCGAAGATCGCAATTTTGGATCCAGAGTTAACGTTGTCCCAGCCGGCCCGTGTGACGGCTTGCACCGGTGTGGACGCACTGGTGCACGCGCTGGAAACCGCCGTCACGAAAAAGCGAAGCGCCTTGTCTCTTGTATTTTCGCGGGAGGCTTTTCGGCTTTGTCTTCAAGCGCTGCCCCGCGTGCTGTCGGACCCTGGCGATATTGAAGCGCGGGGACACATGCTTTTGGGGGCGGCCTATGCGGGGACGGCGATTGAGAATTCGATGCTCGGCTGTTCTCACGCCGCCGCCAACCCGTTGACTGCCCACTTCGGGATCGTGCACGGCGAGGCTGTGGGGAGGCTGGTCCGCGGAGTGATCCGCCGCAACTGCACTGACCCAGCGGCCGCAGCCGAGTATCAGTTTCTGGCGCAGAGCGTCGGCCTTGCTTCGGTGGATGCCCTCCTGGCGAAGATCGCTGAGGTCCTCACTCTCGGCGGGATGAGTGGTCATCTTTGTCTCGCGGGGATCACGGAGGAACTTGTGGCGACAATGGCGATGGAGGCGGCCGCGCAGTGGACGGCATCTTTCAATCCGGTTGTGTTTTCCACCGACGACTTTCAAGGTCTTTACAGGGAGGTGTTCGCGTGAGCCTTTTGACGCGGTTCGCCCGTGTTTTTTCGGCTGGCCTTCCCGTTCTATTTTTGGGGTTGGCAACCGGCGTGCGGGCTGACTGGCCGATGCACCGGGGAAATCCGCAGCTGAACGGCGTTTCGGCCATGGACGCGGCTGTCGCGCCGAAGGAGGTTTGGACTTTTTCAGCGGGCAAGCCCGTCAAGGGCGGCGCGGCAATTGCCCACGGCCGCGTCTATGTTGGCGACGAGGCCGGTGTTGTGCACGCGGTGGACTTGGAAAAGGGACTCGAGCGGTGGTCTTTTAAGACAGAAGCGGCGGTGGAGGCCACGCCCCTCGTTCTCGGGAAAAAGCTTTTCGTAGGATCCAACGATGGAAAACTTTACGCGCTTGATGCGGAATCAGGAGAGGCACTTTGGTCCTACCTGACTGACGACAAAATCATCGGCGGCCCCAACACCTGCAAGAGCCCGGAGGGAACGGCGGACTGGATTATTTTTGGCAGTTACGATTCCAAACTGCACTGCGTGGATGCTGCGACAGGAAAGGGGGTGTGGACTTTTCAGACCGACAATTACATCAACGGAACTCCTGCGCTGCTTCCGAGCGGGGAGGTGATTTTTGGAGGATGCGATTCGATGCTGCGAATCGTGAGCGTTGCCGACGGAACCCAGGCGCGTCAAATCGAGGCGGAAGCCTACGTCGCCTCCTCCGTCGCGGTGGCTGAGGACGGCAAAGCCTACGTAGGACACTACGGCAATGTGGTGATCGGGATGGATCCCAAGGAAGCGACCATTTTGTGGAAGTATCGGGCGCGGCAGTTTCCTTACGTTTCAAGCGCAGCCGTCACGAAGGCTCGCGTGGTGATTGGCGGCGGGGACAAGCGCGTGCACTGCATTGAGCGTGAGACGGGCAAACCCGCTTGGGAGTTTGCGACGCGCGGCAAGGTGGACGGCTCGCCCGTGGTTTGTGCGGAGACCGTCGTGGTCGGTTCCATGGACGGTCGCTTATACGGCGTGGCTTTGGCCGATGGAATGGAACGTTGGGCCTATGATCTTGGGTCACCAGTGGCGGCTTCTCCTGCCGTTTCTGAGGGTTGGATCATTGTCGGTACGGAGGACGGCATTGTGCACGGCCTCAAAACTTCCAGCAAAGCACCATGAGTACAGAAGTCACTTCCCCGGAAGCCGGCGAGACAACCGCTGGGAACTATTTTGTTGCGAACTACCCGCCGTTTCATTTTTGGGACAAGGGGACTGCGCAGCACTTGGAGGAACTGCTTTCCAAACCCGCCGCGAAGGAGACGCCTCTGGGTGTTTATTTTCACATTCCGTTCTGCCGCAAACGCTGCCACTTCTGTTATTTCCGCGTCTATACCGAACGCAGTGCGGGTGAGATCCAGCGGTACCTCGACGCAGGAATGGCCGAGCTGGAACGCTATGCCGGCGCGCCTTTTGTAAACGGGCGTAAGCCAAAGTTCATCTATTTCGGCGGAGGGACTCCGAGCTACTTGAGTGTAAAACAGCTGCGCTCGGTCACGGACCGGATGAAGGAGTTGCTATCCTGGGACGAGGTGGAGGAAGTTACTTTCGAGGCGGAGCCCGGTACTTTGAACGAGGGAAAACTGCAGGCGATCCGGGAGCTTGGGGTGACGCGGTTGAGTCTGGGCGTCGAAAATTTTGATTCGCACATTTTGGAAATCAACGGGCGTGCGCATCGCGCCGATGAGATTCAGCGTGCCTACAAGGCGGCTCGGGATGCCGGGTTTCCGCAGATCAACATTGATCTGATCTCGGGCATGGTGGAGGAGACGGAAGACAACTGGCGTGAAAACATCCGGAAGCTGATCGAACTCGAACCGGATTGCGTCACGATTTACCAAATGGAAGTGCCCTACAACACCGGCATTTTCAAGCAGATGAAGGCCGAGGGAAAGCTGGTGGCACCTGTGGCAAACTGGGCGACCAAGCGGGCTTGGACTGGGTACGCCTTTGCGGAGCTTGAAAAAGCAGGCTACACGGTGACCAGTGGCTACACGGCTGTCAGGGATCCGGAGCGGACGAAGTTTGTGTACCGGGATTCGCTTTGGAAGGGGGCGGACCTGATCGGGGCGGGAGTGTCCGCTTTTTCGCACATCGGCGGCGTCCACTTCCAGAATATGACCGAGATCGAACAGTACATCGACACGGTGACTGGCGGGAATCTACCCGTGCTGCGGGCGATGGCAACCACTCCCGAGGAGCGGTTGATTCGTGAACTGATTCTGCAACTCAAACTCGGAAGAGTGCAGGCGGCATACTTTCAGCAAAAATTTGGTGTTGATGTAAAGAGTCGCTTTGCACTGCAATGGCAGGGACTCGAGCAGGAAACTCTGGGACAATGGACTGGCGGACAGTTCGATCTCACGCGGGAAGCGTTGCTCAAGGTGGATTCGCTTTTGCACCCTTTCTTTTTGCCGCAGCACCAGAATTCCAGGTACGCATGAGTCGCGTGGCGAACGAGTTGCTGCATCCTCTGCGCCGGTTTAGGCCCTCGCTGGACGCCGATTTTGAGCAGGTTGCTCCAGAGGAAATGCCAGAGGCGCTGCGCGGCCTTCTCGTACATACGGGGGATATGACGTCCAGACTTGAGGCGCTTCATCAAAGCCGAATTGCATTGGAGGTTTTGCACGCGGGAGCGGGAGAGGGTGGGGCGTATTGCCGAGAGGTGCTTTTGAAGAACGCGTCCACGGGGAGGGCTGTGGAGTATGGCGCGATCGAGATTTTTTTAGAGGCGTTTGAACCGCTGCTTCGGACTCAAATCTTGGAAGGCAAGATTCCGTTGGGCGGTCTTTTGAACACTAACGGGGTCCGGTACCGGAGCGAACCGCAGGCGTACTTTCGGGTGTGCGAGGGCGCGGGAATGCACGTTTTAATGGAGGCAGCGTCGGGCGCTTGGCTCTACGGACGGTGTAATGTTTTGCGCACAGAAACCGGGGCGCTGCTCGCCCGAATCGTAGAGGTCTTGCCCCCCGTGGCGAAAGGCTCCGTTTGCGAGGGCATTTAGAAAATATGAAAATTCAACGGACTTGGGCTGTGTCTGGGATCATTTCCATGACCCTGGTATGGAGCGGATTAGGAGCGTTCGCTGGCGACTGGCCCAGGTTGCTTGGCCCCGGCCACGACTGCAGGGCTGCAGCGGAAGATGCCGCCGGGTTCTGGCCCGAGGGCGGGTTGAAAAAGGAATGGGAGTTTCCTAAAGGCAAAGGTTGGGCTCCGCCCGTTGTGGTGGGGGAGCGTGTTTTGCTTTTTCACCGCAGCGAGAAACAAGAGGTCCTCGAGTGTCTCGACCTTCGTTCCGGAAAGCCGCTGTGGAGGTTTGCTTACGACGCACCCTATCGGGACCGATACGGGTCGGGCGACGGAGCGCGCACAAGCCCTGTAGTGGCAGAAGGCAAGGTGTGGACTTTTGGAATTACGGGTCTTCTGCACTGCGTGGAGTTGAAGACAGGCAAGGTGTTGTGGAGGCGCGACCTGGGGGCCGACTATGAGATGAGGGACAATTTTTTCGGTCATGGATCGACGCCTCTCGTCCTGGGAGGTCTGGTGATCGTGCCGGTCGGAGGTTCGCAGGAACGGTGCGCCGTCGCGCTCGAGGCGGCGACGGGAAAGGAGCGGTGGGTGGCAAATCATTCCTGGGGAGCTGGATATGCATCTGCAATTCCCGCCAAGTTTGGAAGCGGTGCGGGCGCGAAGGATTGCGTGCTTTTGTTCACCGGCGGAGAGACGCGACCCCCGACGGGCGGTTTGCTTTGCCTCGAAGCGGCCACTGGAAAGGTCTTGGGGGAGGTGCCCCATCGCGCGAGGCTGGCGGAGTCTGTGAATGCGGCCTCGCCCGTTCTCGTTGGGGGGAACAAGGTGCTTACGACTGAGGCATACGGCGCCGGCAGTGTGTTGAGCGAGATCGGGGCTGACGGTTCCCTGCGCCAGGTTTGGAGCACGGTGAAACTTGGGGCGCAGTTTGTGACGCCCATTTGTCGGGAGGGAATGGTGCTCGGGTTTGACGGACAAAACGTGCGTTTGGCGGAGCTTGTGTGTTTAGATGCCGCTACTGGCGAGGAGAAGTGGCGGGAGGATTTTGGAGGGAAATTCGGGCGGGGAAATCTCGTGGATCTCGGCGAGCACGGGGTGCTTGCACTGGGTGAGACGGGTGAACTGGTGCGGTTCAAGACCGGCTCAGGCAAGCTGGAGGTCCTTCAACGGGAGCGACTTTTTGAGGCGCCAGAAACGTGGTCGATTCCTGTCCTCGCAGGCAGGCGCCTTCTGGTGATGCAAAACGAGCGGTCTAGGGACGGCGCTTCCCCGAGGTTGATTTGCTATCGTTACTGAGCCCCGCTCGTCGGCTGCGCTAAGGTCGTATCTGGGGTGCGGTCAGCGGCTGCGGCTCGGATGCTGGCGGCAAGCGTGTCGAGGAGAGTGTAGCGCTGGCGGTAGGTGGAACGTTTGTTGGCTTTGAGCTCGGAGATGTCCCGGACAGGAGGCGCGATGGGCAGATTGAAGAAGCCGTCGGCGTTGAGTGTGCCGCCGGACTCCATCCAGAAAGCATCATAGTCCGCTGCGAGGTCCTTGCGTTTGCGGGCAGAACTGTAGATGTGGAGCGTGTTACCCACGGCGAGCAAGGAGGTGCAGTTCCATGCCATGGCGATTTGCCTGAGGGCAAAAAGCAGCAACGCTTTTGGGCGAAGCCCCTTCAGACCGCGGGTGATTCCAACAATCCTGGCCTTGTCGTCCTTGAAGTCGTGCCCTTGCAGACCTCCGATGACGATTTCGCGGACGGTGGGAGTGCACTGCACGAGTGTGAAGGTCGCGGTGCACATCATTTCGTCGGTAGTCAGACTCAGCAGAGAAACAGCGAGTTCTCCTTCTTTTTCATAGTTGGCCTGCCGCAGGACAATGCCGATGCGCTCGTTTTCGTCGACAGGGACGTCGAGGAGGGGCCAATTTTTACCGCATGAAATCGCCTCCTGAATGGAGGGCGAGAGGTGCTCGGTAAAAAAGGTGTAATGCGCGCGGAGGGCCGCCAATTTCTGGGGGTTGGAGTGGCGGCTTGTGATGAAGGGCCATTGGAGCTTGCTGACAAGTCTTGGGAAGGACTTGCAGAGGGTAGCGAGCCTCGGGTCCGAAAGCATTGTCATCAGGGCGGTTGTGTCTTTGAAAAACCAGAGTCCCCGGATGATGTACTTGAGGCGATTTATTTTTTCTCTGTGGCGCGGGCCTGGGTAGACTTCCGGAGCGGTGCGCCGCAAGTCCGCCAAGAGAACTCGGAGTGAGAGCATGAGAGCCTATCTCGTCCAGGTGGGCTCGGAGATTTTACCGAGACTTCCGGCGATGCTGTTGCGCTGCAGCGTTACGACGTTCAAGAGGATCAGGGAACTGCCGGTGGCGTACACGACGTGCTTGGAATCTGGGCCCCACACCGGGTTCTGGCCCTCGCCAAGGAGGCGGACCTGACCGCTTGAGATGTCGAGGACAGCGACCTGGAAGGAGCCGCCTTCACGGACGTTGAAGGCCACTTTCTTTCCGTCGGGTGACCAATGGGGTTCGGTGTTGTAGGAGTGTCCTGTGCGGAGCTGCGCGGGGGAGCCGCCTGAAGCGGAAACGCGGTACAGCATGCAGGAGCCGCCGGCATCGCTGGAATAAATGATGTCGCGTCCATCGGGGGACCAGGTGGGGGAGCTCTCTACCCCAGCGGTTGTCGTGAGCCTGCGCGGGGAATCGCCATTGGCGCCGGTCACATAGAGTTCGGGATTGCCGTCCTTGCTCAGCGTCACTGCAAAGCGGTCTCCGCTTGGGGAGTAAGCGGCTCCGGAATTTGTTCCGGGATATTTCATGATCCGCCGCCGGGAGCCGGAACCGAGCTCGATTTCGTAAACATCCGCGTAACCGCTCTGATAGCCAGTGTAGGCGAGCCGCCGGCCGTCGGCGGAGATGCGGGGGGCCACGCTGATGCTGGAGTCGCGAGTCAACTGCGTGAGGTTACCGCCGTCGGATTCCACCAGGTAAATTTCTTTGTGGCCGGAACGGGTTGCGACAAAGCCGATTCTGGACCCTGCGATGCCTTTTGCGCCGGTGATGGTTTCCACGATGTCGTTTGCGAAAGCATGTGCCTGCGTCCGCGCATTGCCGGAATAGGAGCGCTCCAAGATCACACGGCCACCGCGTTCTGTGACGAGTCCGCGCAGGTTTGATCCGGAGGCGGCGCCTGAGATCAGAAAGCTCGCGGTGGGGGGAGCCGCGATGGAAAAGGCTCCTGAAAGTTGGAGGTCTTTTTGGAGGGTCTGTGAAATGGTGGCGCTCTCTGCACCGCTGATGGCGTTGAGGCCGAGCGAGATTTTATCGCTCTTGGTGATGGTGATTAGGGGCGCCTCCTGCGCCGCGAGAGGCAGACTGGAGCAAAGCGAAAGTCCCGCAGCCAGGGCCGCTGCGGCGAGTGTTGACGACGAGAGGAGAGCGGTAAAGGAGGTGTGGAACTGACGCTTCATAAAAAGAGGTGGTAAAGGTATCGCAAGTTGCCTGTTTTCCAAGGCGTTTGAGCAGGACGCGGAGCCGGGCGATACCCCGGCTCCGTTTTCCACCGTGGGTGAAGTGTTAGTCCTTCTCAACGCCGCTGTTCCAGTATTTCTGCATTTCTTCTGCGGAGGGAGTCTTGAGGGGGCGTACGACGCGGAAGCCTAAAAACTGGGCGTCGGTGTGATACCAGATGCTTTTTGGGAACTGGGGGTCTTGGATTTTCCAGTCTGGATCCGAGAAGCGGCGGGCAGCGACGCGGAGTTTTTCGGCGGCATCGTCGTCCCAGGATCCGCCGCGTGCGACGTGTGGGTAGGGCTTGGTGGCCTTGACCCAGGGGTTGGCGGCGGCTCCGCTGGAGTAAGTTGTTGGGGAATACTGGTCGAGGGTCCATTCGCAGACGTTCCCGAGAATGTCGTGCAAACCCCAGGGGTTGGGCTTTTTGCGGCCGACCTTTTGGTATTTGCCCTCGCTGTTGTTGGCCCACCAGGCGTACTCGTCCAGGGCAGAAGCGTCGTCACCCCAGAAATAGGGGGTGGTGGTGCCGGCGCGTGCCGCGTATTCCCACTCCGCCTCGGTGGGGAGGCGGTAGAAGTGCCCCGTCTTGGCGCTGAGCCACTCGCAGTATTTGTTGGCTGCGTGTTGGGTCATTGAGATGGCGGGGAATCCGTCTTTGCCCATGCCGAAACTCATCTCCACATACGGCTGCGTGGGGCGAGAACTGGCGTCGGTGAGCTCGTTGAGTTTGTCATCCACTTTGTGGCTGGCGCGGATGCGTCTTTCTTCGGTGGGATACATGAAGAGTTCAAACTCGTTCCATGTGATTTCAAATTTTCCCATCCAGAACGGGGCGATCTGGACATCGCGCTGAGGGCCCTCGTCGCTGCCCCGGCCTTCTTCGCCGGCGGGGCTGCCCATCTTGAACTTGCCGCTGGGAATGGAAACCAAGTCGAAGGCCACCCCGGTGCCGGGAATGGTTTCGGAATACGCCTTCATGTCTTTTTCGGGAATGGCCGGGGAGCTGGCGACGATGCTGGCGTGAATGTCGATGACCAGCTTGGGTTCGTCGACCTTGGTGGTTTCTTCCTTTTTCTTGGAAACCAGAACCAGGTCTTCCGGCCAGAGGGCGCCTTCATCAATCCACGCACGAATGAGTTCCGCCGTTGTTTTGGGCAGGGGTCCGCCCTTCTTTTTTGGGGGCATCAAAAGCTCGTCATCGTCGGGCAGCACCATCGTGGTGTACATGCCGCTTTTTGCGGACTTGCCTGGAACGAGGGCCGGCCCGTTGTCACCGCTGGTGGTTGCCTCCTTGCGTGTGTCCAGCCGGACGCCTCCCTTGACGTTTCCTTTGCGGTGGCAGGACACGCAATTGTTTTCCAGGATAGGCTGGATGTCTTTGACAAAATCCACTGCGGCGCCGGCGGTGTACGCTGCGGAGGAAAGAGCCACTGTGGCGAGAGCGGTGAAGCGAGAGGCGAATTTCATGCGTTATGGAATGAGAGCTTCGAGAGTGGCACGAAGTCAAGAGGGGGCAATCAATACAGGGGCTGGCTTTGTCGAAAATTTACGCTAATAAGGAAAGGACGAAGATGCGCGAGTGAGCGTTTCTCGAAGTTTCCTTTTTTTCCGTTTTGAAAATCCCCCCCTCCTGTTGATCGAGTTCATGGCTCAAGACGTCCACTACGACTGCCAGCGCTGCACTGCGTGCTGCCGGTGGCCCGGCCAAGTCAAAATTGGCGATGGAGAGATTTTGGCGATGGCCGGCCTGCTCGGGATGGGGGAGTTTGACTTTGTGCAAGAGTACACGCGGCTTCGGCCCCAGCGGGACGGGCTTGCGCTCAAGGACAAGGAGAACGGCGAATGTATTTTTCTGGACGGGAGGGACTGCCGGGTGCAGCTCGCAAAGCCGCTGCAGTGCAAAGGCTTTCCCAACACGTGGAGTTTTCCAGGGTGGCGGGCTGTTTGTGAGGCCGTGCCCAGGCTGGTCGACGGGGCTTCAGCGCGGGAAGGGGGCCGTGCGTGAAAAAAGGCGGGTCACGGATCGGAGGGTTTACGTTGCTGGAAATCAGCCTGGCTGTCGTGATCGGCCTGATGATGCTGAGCCTTGCTCTGCCCAGTATGCGCGGGCTCTTTGCGGAGCAGCGCCTGCGGGAGCGCATGGAG
>QQND01000050.1 GCA_003402745.1 Verrucomicrobiota bacterium | reverse complement strand
CCTGCGTGCAGACGCCGCGACGGAAGGGGCACTTCGTCAGAGCAGGGCTCTTGGACTTGACCTGAATCTTTTGGCGTCCTTTACGGACGAGCTGGTTGATCGTTGGCATGAAACTCTTGAACTTGTGAGACTCCGTTGGTTCGGCCAGGAGAATGGGCCGGACAAGTCTTGATTCTTCGGACCGCATATGCGGCCTTCAGATTCTTCCCTTATCAGCTTCGTCTCTCGTTAGGGCACCTCTCGAGCGTCCACGGCCCTGACAGTATTGAATACTGGAGGAGACCGAAGCCGCGAGAGCGCTGACCGAGGTCAACGAGAGCGCGAAGGGGCGGTGTTTGTACGCGCTCAGTCCCGGCCTTGCAAGAGAGACTTTGCATTTTTTTGTTTTTTTCTTTCCGCAGGCACCGATATCTAGCGGTCTGACTGCTCAAGAATCCTCCGAAAACACCGTCCTTTTATCCGCATAAAATGCTCTTAGGCAACTTTTAACAAGAAACGCACTCAAAACCATTCGGTGGATCTTAGTTGATGAAGGCGGTCTCCGCGGGTAGAGTCAAAAAACCGAGCTCTCCTCCGACGGCTGACAAAACACTAGGGTCGCCCGACTTGAGAAGTTTCGCTCCTGAAGACCGATTTGGTTCGTCCTTCGTCCTGAACCGCAAGGGTCCACTGAAGCTGATCTATGATCATAGAAAAAGTTTATAACAAGGAGCTTGTGGGTTTGTTGGATGATTCTGCAGACGCCGCGCCGGTGAGCGGGAAGACCTAACTCCTGTCTGGGCATGATCCGGAAAGAACTCTTAGGGGATATTCAGGAGCGCCACAAGCAACTCTCAGCTAATTACTTAGATATTGTGATAGCACCAACATCCAGGCTACCCTGCTTGGCGCCTGTTGAGAGCGAGGGGTCAAACGGAATTCGAATCGACCTCACGCTAGCGTAAACGCTGCAGTCGGGCTGAAGCTCTGCAGATCCACCGACGAACCTCTCTTGAAAACGTTTCCAAAGGGCCCCTCGGACTCCGCGCGCCCGACGTATCTCGACCCACCCCTCGGATCAGCCTTATTGTCTGGAAGGCTGGAATCAATTTGAAAGCGAAGCGTTCAGGCCGTTTTTAGATGTATTGGCTCCCGATGGATGCGGGCGTTTTACCGCCCCTTTTTAGATGTCGGGAGCATTGGATCACACAAACCGTTTGCTGAGTCCAACCGTCGGCGACGACCGGGAAAATTACCGCTGCCGAGTCTTCCCAAAAGCAAAGCAGCGCCGGCTCTATTCCATAGCGTAGTTTCCCCACTGTGCTAAACGAGCCGTTGTTTCCTACTTTGGTATCCTTGATTGATGCCCAGATTTGCTCACTCGCGGCGGGAATCCGGGCTGTGTTTTTTCTGAGGCAATAAGCGCTTAATAAACGCCAAAAAAATTCCCTCTAATAAAATCACGTTTTACCGTGGTGGGTTGGGATGCAGCCTATACCGCAACAGGCCGCCATCCACTTCTGTCGAAGCCGGAGGCATTGTATGTGTGCCGTCCAAAACCGCTTAGTTTAATTCTGCGTCTCTATTAATTGGTTCGGTTACCTGGTTTTAATCGCGAGAAAACCCCTGCCGATCCATCCGTTTATCTTCAGCGTTTTGGTGCTGGAGCCACCGCAGGATCACCTTCGTCTGTACTTTGGGACGAATATGACAGCGTATTTGCACCATCATTTCGTGTGCCGACAAATCCGGAAGTCCTCCATGGCGCGGGCTGGGTCGTTCGCTTTTCATGGCGCACAACCCATTCCCATGGAGGACTCCTTATAAGGCAGACCCTGAGAATCTTCGCAGCAGAGCCGCGGAATTACCTATTGGGTACTTGGACATGCGGACCACTGACCACGGTCCTGGAGGAAGCGCGGGCTTCATCCCGTGCTTAAGAGACCGGACCTTGATGCGCTAGACTGTAGGCTCCGCAACGCGCGCCCACGCCATACAACGGCGGCACCCGAAGCAGGACAAACGTCCGTGGATCCGCTTTTCCTGTGTACGTCGGGCGAGTCAACCCAGTCCACTCCTCCCCTTCGGGTCAACGATATGCTGTGGTATCATCCGGCTACATCGCGAAAACCCGTCAAATCGCATCCGCGCAAGCGCTGAACTGGACGCAAGCAGCTTGGGGGATTTCGGGAAGAACGCACTCTAAGCGAGCGAGTACTTCATCGCACGCTTGGCGCCTTTGCTTGCGAGAAAGCCTTTGTTCGCAACCTTGAAATTGGCGAATCTTGAAGCCTTGATGCCTGTCCGTTTTAATATTTCTGCCCCGCTCACAAACTCACCGTGCGTCAAAAAACCGAGTATCATGGATTTGATCTCGGAGTCGGTCACTTTAGCCCGACGCTTTTGTTTTCCGGAAGCGCCTGTGGGCGTTCCCGTGGGTTCGTGGCCGAGGTGGCGCAGTGCCCGATCTATATCATCCAATTCAGATTGCACTTTGGATAGCACATCTTTTCTCTTGCTCAAAAGTTCTTTAATGTGCGCTTGAATGACACGTTCAATACGATTTTCTTCGCTCGTGTGATCTCCGGGGAGAGCGTCTGCGTGAGTGTGAGTTTCCATAATGACCTTTCTCTAATACTAGTTGATCGAAATTGTCAAAATAAATTCAATTCCCCCCGCCTTCTAAGGAATACTCCTTCGTTAACGCAGATGGTTTTTTAAGCTTTCACCTCGATTTTTCCCCAGCTGATTCTGGAGCTTTTCTGAGGACTTTTTGAAATTAGTTTGATTAGTGAAACGGTCGGAACCGTGTTGTACGCCTCCTCAGTTTAAAACTTTCCTTGTTGAAAAACATCCTCGAAATGCGCCCCTCTTCGGCGGTCACAGCCAATGCTGACACTGCGATCCGCCCAGGCGGGTTGCGAGCGCCTCGCCTGCGATCGATTTCTTCTGCGTTCTGCTTTCCAGCAAAAACCCAGCAGCGTACCGGTTCTCGCGGTTCCTGACCTCCTCCGTTTTCTTCGGCATCCTCCTGATTTTGTTTTGTTTCCTTGGTGGGCGCGGGCGCCTGATTTTCTGGCGCTACGGTTAATTTTCTTGAACTGCTCCTTCGCCTATGGAGCTTTGTTGTTTGTGCACTCCTGTACCAAATTCCGAAGCATCCTTTCCTTGCTGTGTGCACTCACACTTCTTGGGATGCAGATTTTTGGGGGAGTGGCGGGATACCTGTGCCGCTGTGGCGGGCAAGAGACCGTGACGCTGACAGACCACTGTCACGGCCCACACTCGGAGTCCTGTCACGACCCACAGTCTGAGCGGGGCGGGGTCGAAAGCGACGTTCACGACGACGGCGACAGCGCCGACAGCGCGGATCGGGAAAAGCACCAACCTGTTCGAAAAGACATCCCGCTTGTCCAATCTTCGAAGGTGCCAGCGCCCTTGCTGCTCCAGGTGATTGTCGCGATTTTGTCCAATATCTCTTTCCCAAAGGTTCTTAGAGAAGACTCTTCGTTGAAGAGTGCGTTGGCAAAAAGCTTTCGCCCGTTGCCCCAGGCTCTAGCCCTGCGGAAAACGGTAGCCCTGCTGGTTTGAGTTAAGCAGCGACAGCGGCAGCGCCGCTGCATCCAACCCGTTGTTTCCGAACGCTTTCTGCGCTTCAGGATCACTTGCGCCCCGACCCGGCGCTTGTCAAGCCATCCCACCATTACTCGACCGGCATGTTTTTACGCCCCGTTTTTCTGTCCCTTTTGACATTCACCTCATTCGCATTCGGCGCAAATATCACCCTCTCTGAGGAGGGCGCTGCTGCCTTTGCTCTCAAACACAACCACGCTCTGGCCGCTGCACGACTCACCCTCGAAGAGGCACGCGGACGGCTGCGGCAGAGCGGCCGACTCAGCAACCCGGAACTGGAACTCGAATTCAACAGCAACCCCAGAAGTCGCGAATCTGCTGCTCGAGCGGCGGTGCTGCAACGTTTTCCCCTGACGGGCCGTTTACGTTATGAAAAAGCAGTGTCCAGCGCCCAACTCCGCGCTGCAGAAGAGGAAGTTCGTGACGCGGAACGCAAGCTGGCGGCCGAGGCGCGCGGCCTTGCGGTCAGACTCCGTGCACTCAAAGGGCAGCGCGATTTGCGCTCTACCCAACTCGCTAACATCACGGAACTGTCCAACTTTTTGCGCAAATCAGCAGAAGCCGGGGAGAGTTCCAGCACGGATGCCTTGCAAGTTGAACTGGAATCGCGACAGGTTGAAGTTGAACGGCTTCAACTCTCCGCTGAGGAGGTCGTGCTCTCTGGGGAATTCCGCCTCTTGCTTGGCGTCGCCAACGGCGAATGCCCGACGGTAAGCGGCGAACTGCCGGACCCTTCCATCCCGCTGCCGGAGGCAAATCCAAGCCCACGCCCCGATATTCTCGCGGCTCAGTCGCGCGCTGAAGCCGGGCGTTTGATGGTAAGGGAACAACAGGCTCGCCGCCTAGAAGACGTGGGTGCCGGACTGTCCTACAGTCAAGAGCGTTCCAGCGATGCTCCCAATCCCGTAGAAACGGACCGGATCATCGGCTTCAGGGTCACCCTCCCACTTCCGCTCTGGAACCGCAATTCGGGCCGTATTCACGAAGCCGCAGCAGCAGCGGCTCGTGCAGAAAGAGAGTTGGAGGATGTGCGGTTTACCGCCACGCAGGAAGTCACGTCAGCCAAGCATGCGATGGAAGCTTACGCGAAGATCCTCGCAGCGCTGGATTCCTGTGTATTGCCTCAAGCAAAAAAACTCGAAGAGCAACTTAGAGCCAGCTACTCCGCGGGCCAGACGCCCCTGCTCGAGGCGCTCCGAAGCCGCTCTCGATGGTTAGACCTCCAGAGACAAAGGCTCGACGCCCTCCGAGACTTCCATCTTGCCCGCATCCGGTATTTCTCTGCAACGCATCAACACCCCGTTCCCACGCCATGAACATTTTTATTTCCGCGGTGCTGCTCTCTGCAGTGGCGTTCGCAAGTCTCACCTCTGCCCTGCAGGCAGCAGTCTCGCCCGAAAAGGCGGCGTCGACCGTGATTCTCAACGAAACCGGAGTTCAAAACCTTAAAATCCAAACCGTCGAAGCGGAGGAGACCGACTTTGAAGAAACCGTCTTTGCGCTTGGCCGGATCCAAGCCATTCCCGAAAAACGCGCCGTTGTGGCGAGCCGCGTCGCTGGCCGGATCATGGAAATAAACACCACCCTCGGAACTCTGGTCGAAGCCGGGGCTGATGTGGTTCGCCTGGAGAGCCGACAGTCAGGAAACCCGCCACCCTCTCTCTGGTTAAAAGCCCCCACAAGCGGGCTTGTCACCTCCAGCGAAGCCCGCATCGGCGAACCGGTCGACCCCGACAAAGCCATTCTGGAAATCACAGACCTCTCGGAAATATACGCAGTTGCTAGACTTCCAGAGCACCTGGCTGGAAAAATCAAAGCGGGGGCATCCGCCCACATTCATGTATCCGCCCTTCCCGAGGAAGTCTTCGAAGGCACCCTCCTCCGCTTCGGCACCGCAGCAGACAGTGCCAGCGGCACGATTGACGCAGTCTTCTCTCTGCCGAACCCAAGCCTCCTGCTCCGTCCCAATCTCCGCGCTGAATTTTCCATTGTCCTGAGCAAACGCGAGGCCGTCATGAGCATTCCAAAATCTGCCCTGCAGGGCGATGCGCTCAGCCGTTTTGTGTATATCAAAGACTACGATCTTCCTCATGCTTTTGTAAAATCTCCAGTCCAAATCGGAGCCACTAACGACCGCTTTGCAGAGGTTCTGGGCGGACTCATCGTCGGAGATGAAGTCGTAACCAGAGGCGCCTATTCTCTGGCATTCGCCGGCAAAGGAAGCATTTCCCTCAAAGAAGCGCTCGATGCCGCGCACGGTCACGAACACAACGAGGACGGCAGTGAGGTTTCTTCGGCGCTGGTAAAAACGCCGCGTACGGGATTCGCAACTGAAAGCGCGCACACGTCCGCGCCGCTTTCCATGCTCACGCTCTTTTCACTCGCTTCCAACGGCCTACTGCTCCTGCTGCTGCTGCTTGCTGCGATCCGTAACAATGCGTCTTCATCAGCTGCGGATAACCATCCCTAATCCATGCTCAACAAGCTGATTTACTCAGCGCTTCACAACAGGGCGGTCGTCCTGATGCTGGCGCTTCTGCTCATGGGGCTCGGAGTGGTGACCACCCTGAGGATGCCCGTGGAAGTCCTTCCGGACCTCACCAAGCCCACGGTGATCATCCTCACAGAGTCGCCGGGACTGGCTCCCGAGGAGGTTGAAGTGAATATCACCCACCCCATAGAACGGGCCTTGCTTGGGGTTGCCGGGCTTTCGAGGGTGCGATCCAACTCCGATGTTTCGCTTTCACTCGTTTACGCCGAATTCTCGTGGAACACAGACATCTATAAGGCACGGCAGTTGGTGCAGGAACGCCTCGCCGGTATCCGCGGTTCGCTGCCTTCCGGAGCGGAACCCTTCCTCACACCGACGGCCTCTCTCATGGGAGAAATTCTACTCATCGGAGTGAGCAGTAGGGATGACAAAACCCTCCCACGGGACGTCCGCTCCCTTGCCGACTGGACGATCCGCCCGCGGCTCCAGAGCATCGCCGGCATTGCCGAAGTGCTGAACATGGGGGGAGGTATCAAGCAAATCCAAGTCCAGCCCGAACCACACCGAATGGCGGCGCATCAAATCACATTTGAAGAGCTTGAAACGGCGGCAAAGGAGTCTGCGGTCAATTCCACGGGCGGATTCATAAACACAGGTCCACGCGAAATCATGGTGCGCAATCTCGGTATGACTGTGGTCATCGAAGACATCGCAGGCACCGTCGTCAAAGTCGTCGGGGACCGGACGATCACTATTTCCGATGTCGCCCGCGTGGAGTGGGGCGTGGAGCCCATGCGTGGCGATGGCAGCGTGAATGGAAAACGAGGCGTCGTAATGAGCCTCACCAAGGCTCCCGGCTTCGACACAGCATCGCTGACCGCCGAGGTTGAAAAGGCGCTCGGCGAGTTGCAGAAAACGCTTCCCGAGGGGGTCGAAGCGATGGTCCTGTTCCGTCAGGCAGACTTTATTGAACACGCGATCGGAAATCTTAAGGAAGCCATCCGGGATGGCGCGATCATGGTGACCATTGTGATCTTTTTGTTTTTGCTGAACTTACGAACCACCTTCATCACCCTAATGGCAATGCCCTTGTCGTTTGCCATCACGATGCTCACTTTCGACGTTTTTGGCATTTCGGTAAACTCCATGACTCTTGGAGGCCTTGCCGTCGCCATTGGGATGGTGGTGGACGACGCCATTGTAGACGTCGAAAATGTGTTCCGCCGGTTGATGGAAAACGCGGCGCTGAAGCATCCGGTTTCGCCGATTAAAGTGATCGCAAGGGCTTCCGGAGAGGTGCGCAACTCTATTCTCTACGCAACGCTGCTCATCATCCTCGTGTTTTTGCCGCTTCTGGGTCTTTCAGGCGTGGAAGGCCGCCTCTTTTCGCCCATCGCGATTGCTACCATCGTTTCAATGGTCGCGTCTTTCATCGTCTCGCTCACCACGATTCCGGTGCTCTGCTCCTTTTTTCTGAATCCGAAATTCGGCCACACGCATTGTGACAGCCGGCTCACACGCAGCATCAAGGCACTCCTCGAACACACCTTGCTGCGCTTCGGTTTGAGCCAACCCTATCTGCTTCTTAGTTTTGTGGGGATGCTCGTAGTCGCCGCGTTTTTACTCTACCCGCAAATGAGCAAGGATTTTCTCCCTTCCTTCAAGGAGGAAACCGCGCTGGTTTCGATGACGGCAGCCCCAGGCACTTCCCTGGACGAAACAAACAACATCGCCGATGTGATCGAACAACAGCTCCTCAGTATCCCTGAGGTGCACAAGGTGGGACGGCGTCTTGGCCGCGCAGAACGCGGCGATCACGTCGTTCCAGTCAGCACCGCCGAGTTCGATGTCGACTTCCGTCCAATAGGCAAAAGCAAAGAATTGCAGCGCAACCGCAATGAAATCCTCTCGGATGTACGCAAGAAAGTGCAGAGTGTGCCGGGCACTTTCAGCGTCGTCATGGGGCCACTTGCTGACCGGATCGGCCATATGTTAAGCGGGGTTTCAGCTCCCGTCGCAATCAAGATATTTGGTTCTGACCTCGACCAACTGCGCCAAATCGGGATTCAAGTACAAACCCTTGCAAAAGGCATTTCCGGCTTCGAAGACTGCAAGCTCGATCAACAATCCGTCATTCCTCAGCTGAGGATCGAAATAGACAGAGAAAGGGCGGCCGCATACGGCATCACGCCTGGCAGACTCAACGCAACGCTCTCCACATTGCTGGGCGGTTCGAAAGTCGCTTCGCTCCGAGACGGCCCTCGAGAAATTGACCTCACCCTGCGGCTCCCCCTGGAATGGCGGGAGTCCCCCGAAAAGCTGGCCGATATTCCGATCGAAGTCCGCAGCAGTGAGGGCGTGGTACAGCGCGTGCCGCTCTCCTTGATCGCCAATGTCCGCGAGGCCAAGGGGCCGAATGTGATCTTCCGAGAAAACGCACAGCGCCGTTTCGCGCTTGCGATCAAACCCAGCGTTCGCGACGTGGGGGCTCTCGTCGAGGAGCTTCAACGCCGCGTGACGGAGCAGGTAAAGTTGCCAGAGGGATACTTCATTTCATATGAGGGCGAGTTTCGGGCGCAGGCGGAGGCCTCACGGCGGATCGCCCTCCTGAGCGCGGCCGTTTTAGTTCTGATCGGCTTTCTTTTGTATACCTATTTTGGCTCGGCGTTCTTCGCCATTCAGGTCTTGTGCGATATCCCGCTCGCGATGGTGGGCGGCTTGGTATTCACCTATTTCAAATTGAACAACGTAAGCATCGCAACGCTCGTTGGATTCATCGCCGTTGCCGGCGTGGCAGCCCGCAATAGCATCATGCTGATCTCCCACTATCTCCACTTGATGCGCGTCGAGGGAGAGCCTTTTTCCAAGGCAATGGTCATCCGAGGAACCAAGGAGAGACTGGTCCCTGTGCTGATGACTGCTCTGGCAGCCGGTATCGGCCTGATCCCTCTCGTCCTTGCTGGCGACCAACCTGGAAAAGAAATTTTGCATCCCGTCGCCGTGGTAATTGTCGGCGGTCTTGTGACCTCCACCCTCCTCGGGTTGGGCGTGACTCCGACCATTTTCTATACCTTCGGCCGGACGGCGGCCCAACATTCCCTCGGGCATTTCCCGACGACTTCGCTTCACTCAGTACAAACCCAAGACAAACAAAACCTCCTATGAAACAAAACCTCCTCACAACACTCGGCATTCTGGCGCTTGGTGCTTCCGCCTTAGCTCACGGCGGGGTCGAACTCGGGCCGCATGGCGGCAGAATCCTAGAATTCTCCAAGAATGAATCCATGCACGGCGAAGTGATTATGAAATCCAAAGAGTTTCACATCGCGCTGCTCGACAAAGACATGAAAGCTGTTGTTCTTACCGACCAAGAACTGACGGCGACGAGCGGGGATCGGGCCAAACCTGAAAAACTTGCGGTAGAAAAGAAGGACGGCGTTTTTGTGGTTCCAGTCGTCAAAGCTGGAGAGTGGGTGATTTTCCAGTTCCGAGAGAACGCAAAGGCCAAACCTGTCACCGCTCGGCTTCAATACGACCTCACCGTCTGCGGCGGATGCAAAGAACCGGAGTGGCTGTGCAAATGCGCCGCGGAAAAAGGCAAGGGAGCGAAATAATGTCCCCCCTTGAAAAGCAACACTCCGTGACCCATCCACCAAAAAAACTATGAAAAAAGCACTGCTCTTCGGATTGGCAGCAATCCTCACGCTGAGTTTTGGCGCCTGTCAGACAACTAAAACGAGAGCCTGCGGCGGCAAATCCGCAGAGGACGGCGACTGCTGCAAGTCTGACGCGGCGCCTGTCAAAAAGCTTCGGTTCAGGTGACCCCTTCCTCGAGGGAGTCCAGGTCGCCGCGGCCGATCGAGGCGGCTTGGCTCCTCGCCTCGAAACGCTTTTCTTCTGCAGAACCGAACTCCGTTTGGGGTTTTCCGCTAGATCCGACAGGCCCGGGGCATATCCGTCGCCTATAGCCCTCCCCAAGATAAAAAGAACCGCGCCCGGCGACTTCTAGACAGGCGAGGATGGCTTCGCCTGCCTTCCTCTGAAGAGGCGGGGGAAAGCCATAAACGGCCAAAGAAGGCCTTTTAAGACCAGTCCAACTCCGTAAGAAACCGCGCGCATCGGAAGCCGCGCCCCTGCCAAAACCGGCCTGAACACCCGCTGCAGGCGAACGTTTTCAGCATAAACTACGGAGAGGGAGAGGATAATAGCGATCCCGATAAACTTCTCAAGAGCGCTCACATGCACGGGCCCCGGCAGGATTTGCATGCCACTTTTAGGATCGCCCAGCAGTTCGAAGCACAGGATGAAGCCCACATAGCCGATCAGCAAAAAGGCGGCGTGCTCCAGAATCGGGAACCGTTCAATGAGTTTTATGCAGGCGCCCGCCACAAACCGCAGCGCGAGAATGCCGATAAAGACACCGCTGCAAACCACCCAGAGCTCAGGACTCATCGCCACCGCTGCTACAACATTGTCGACACTCAGACTGAGGTCCATGACCTCGATGGCCACAATCGTGGCGACCAAGCCTCGGGCCGCAACATCCCCCACGCTCGGATTGGCGCCAGCCTCCTCCTCGGAGTTACATGCCGCAAAATGTTTACACATGAGGTAGATCAAATAGACGGCGCCGCCGATTTTCAGCCACGGATTCTCGATAATCCAGGCGGCCAACCCCATACAAATGCCCCGAAAAAAATAAGCGCCGAAAATGCCCAATCGCAGGGCGATTTCCTGCTGTGGCTTGGGCAGGTGCCGCGCCATCGCCGCAATCGCAAGCGCGTTGTCCACACTCAGGAGCCCCTCAATGAGGATGAGTGAAACAATTACGGGAAGCGCTGCCACAAGCTCCGCAAGCGTAGGCAGGGCGATTGCTGATACGTTCATTCAGGCATCATACTGCTAGCAGAGGCCAAAGAAAACCTTACAAAAAGCAGCGCAACAGCAGTCCTGTTTTTCCGGATTTTCAAACCTGACATTCCTGTCGCTGGTCTTTATCCAAGCCGTCCCCCATGGCGCAGGGCGGCGGGACAAGGATGCTCCAGTCACGCAAGCCCGAGGCACCTCCTAAAGGCCCGCGGAAAGTCTGGGTTTGTGGCCAGACCAATTTCCCTGCAAGCTGTCCGTACATGTCCTTTCGAATCGGCGTTATTGGTACGGGCCACATTGGCCGTTTGCATGCCCGCATCTTGAGCGAAGTCGCGCCAGGCGAGTTTACCTGTGTCTACGACACCAACTTGGAGGCGGCCAGAGAGGTCGCACGTGCGCACGGGGTGCGTGCGACGGCCTCGATGGAGGATTTCATCGAATCGGTGGATGCCGCGACGGTCGCGACCCCCACGCCTTTTCACTTCACCATTGGCAAGCGCCTGCTGGAAGCGGACCGCCATGTCCTCATTGAAAAGCCGATCACGGAAACCACCGCGGACGCCCGGGTTCTGGTTGAAATAGCGAGGGAACGCCGGTTGGCCCTGCAGGTTGGTCATGTGGAGCGATTCAACCCGGTGCTTTCCGCCCTTGAAACGCGACTGCATCACCCCCGCTTTATTGAAAGCCACAGGCTTTCCCCCTACCCCAACCGCAGCACTGAGATTGGGGTGGTTCTGGACCTCATGATCCACGACCTGGAGATCATTCTTCACCTGGTCCGCTCCCCCCTGCTTTCCGTGGACGCCGTCGGGGTCCCTGTCCTCAGCTCTAGCGAGGATATCGCCAACGCTCGGCTCCACTTTGAAAACGGGTGCATCGCCAACCTCACCGTCTCCCGGGTCAGCCCAGAGCGGATGCGAAAAATACGCGTCTTTCAGGAAGACTGCTACCTGTCGCTGGACTATATGCGCCAGGAAGGTTTCGTGTACCGCATGGCGGAGGAGCACCGCAAGGAAAGCTCACTGCTCACCAAACTGTTTGCCTCCGGCGACACAACGATTGTGAGCGAATTTGCGGGCCGCAAAATCTTGAGAGAGCCCGTGCCCATTGAAAAAGGCGAACCCTTGAAACGTGAACTAGCCGACTTTATCCGCTGCTCAAAAGCGGGGGCGGAGCCAAAAGTGAGCGGACGCGAAGGCACCGCCGCTCTGGAACTGGCCCTGGATATTACGCGGCGGATTCAGGCGCACCGCGATGCGCACCCCTCACCTTCCTCTTCCCTTTGAACGCCTCGGTGGGACCACAATTACTATACGTTGTAGCCGGCGAGGCCAGCGGGGACGCCCGGGGCGCGGAACTGCTGCACGCCCTGCGCCAGCAGCTTCCCGAATTGCAGATCCGGGGGGCGGGGGGCGCGAAAATGGAAGCCCTGGCAAACGGCCCATTTCTGGAGTGGAGCGGAGAGGCCGTCGTCGGGCTCTGGGACGTTCTCAAAAAATACGGATATTTCCGCGCCCAAATGGACCGGATGCTTGCTGAAATCGAAGAATGTCGGCCCGATGTCCTTCTACTGATTGATTATCCGGGGTTCAACCTGAGGCTTGCCAAGGCGGCAAAAGAGCGCCTTCCCAATCTTCAAACCATCTTCTATATAAGCCCCCAAGTATGGGCGTGGAACAGGGGCCGCATTCCAAAAATGGCCCGCTACCTGGATTTAATGCTCTGCATCTTCCCGTTTGAAAAAGCCCTTTATGAGGCCTCGGGGCTGAAGACGGAATTCGTAGGCCACCCCATGCTGGACTCCCTCGCCCCCCTCAAAACCAACGCTCCTAGGAGTGAAAACTTGGTGGGACTTTTCCCCGGAAGCAGGGACCGGGAAGTACGCCGCCTTTTTCCCGTCATGCTGGAAGCCGCTCGCCTGCTCAGCGCGCGCGTTCCGGGGTTGCGCTTTGAAGCTCCAGCCGCGAACACCCGGGTCGCCGCCTGGATGCTCGAGCACATGAAAAACAGCCACTTCGACCCCGCGTTTTGCCGGATCGGACTGGACCGTTTTTATCCTCTGGCCCAGGAGGCGACGGTCGGCATGGTATGCTCGGGAACGGCGACTCTGGAGGCCGCCTACTTCGGACTGCCCATGCTTATCACTTACAAAGTAGCGGCGCTGACTTGGCTGGCAGGACGAATCCTTGTCCGAATCCCCTTCCTCGGAATGCCCAACGTTCTCGCGGGAGAACAAATTGTTCCGGAATTGCTCCAAGGAGCCGCCTCGCCTCGAAAACTGGCCTCGACTCTACAGCGGCTTCTGGAAAACCCTGAAGCGAGAAGCGCCCAGCAAGTCCGCTTTACCAGTGTCATTCGTGGACTAGGCAGCCCCGGCGCTGGAGTCCGGGCGGCAGCCGAGGTCGCCGCCGTCCTTGCGAACTGCCACGCAAACTGAAAACTCATGGCATCCTCTAAAACACCGCAGGCGGCTCCCTCTTTCCGTCAGGTTGCGCTCCTGACTTCGAGGGTGTAACTGTGCCAAGCTTTGAAAACGCTTCGCTCCCTCTCCGACGCCAGACTCGCATGTTGCGAGGCGCCGCGTCCTCTAGTTCTCGTGCCAACGATGGGCGCCCTGCACGCCGGACATACCTCTCTTTTTGACGAGGCTCGGAGGATTGCCGGCCCCCGGGGAACGGTAGCCGCCACCATTTTTGTCAACCCCAGCCAGTTTGGCCCCAAAGAGGACCTGGCGCAATATCCCCGCCCCTTTATTGCAGACGAGGCTCTTTGCCAGAAACACGGGGTGGACCTGCTCTTCGCACCGGAACCCAGCGAGGTTTATCCGGAAAATTTCTCCACTTGGGTGAACGAGGAATCCGTCAGCCTTGGGCTTTGCGGAGGCACACGGCCTGGGCACTTCCGAGGCGTGTGCACCGTCGTCATGAAGCTCTTTATGATCTGTCAACCCACAGACGCCGTGTTTGGCAAAAAAGACTTCCAGCAATGCGCCGTCATCGCCCAGATGGTGCGCGACTTAAACATTCCAGTGCAGCTGACTTTTGCCGAGACCGTCCGCGAACCGGACGGCTTGGCGCTCTCCTCCCGCAACGCTTATCTGAGCGCCGAGGAAAGGCGGCAGGCGCCCCTTTTGCACAAGGCCCTCGTTCTGGCCCAGTCGGCGGCAGTCTCTGGGGAGCGGGACGCGCACGCCCTTCAGCGCGCTCTTGAGGAGGCCGTCCAAGCCTGTCCGCACGCGAGGCTCGACTACGCCTGCATCGTTGACGGAAGCAGCCTCAAACCGGTGGCGTCCCTGGAACCGGGAACCGTCGCCGCTCTCGCTGTGTTTTTTGGAAAAACCCGGCTGATAGACAATTTGAGGCTTCTGTAGACAGAAAGGACCGCGCCGAAATCAGCCTGCTCAACCCAAGTATTTCGACACCCTGGGCGGAGGGAGATTCTTTTCCGCGGTCCAGCTCCCTCAAAAAAACACTGCGATCTGACGCGCCTCTGGCGCCCCGGAAACGAATGCCCTCACTACGAAGCAGCCCAAGGTAGACCGCCTAACTCTGATGCGCTTCGATAACCGGCGTCAGAAACCGATACTGAAAGTGACCCCGCCGTGTAACACGCTGCTGCTTTGCTGCAGCTCTTGTTCCCCGTAAATCTTCAGGGTGCGCCGCTCGCTCAAACCCACTTCTAGGGACAGGCCAGCGTGCAGTGCATCCGGGGAGCGCCCTGCACCGGAGACCATCCACGCATTGCCCGGATCTGCCTGCAAGTGAACCCCGAGGGATTGGGGGCCCACCTCAAAGTCGTGCGTCCACGAGACTGTTGCAAGGGTGCGCACCGGGACGCCATACACTCGCCAATCCTTCGCCAACTCAAAGCTCATCCGTCCCAACGCGGTCGACTTGCTGGACGCCGCAGCTTCCACGCCCAACCCACCGACTCCAGTTTCCTTGACCGCACCCATACGAATCTCCCCGCAGGAGAAACCCGCGCTTAACACCGCGCTCCAGTCTGTTTTTTCAGGAGCCAGTTGTGCTCCGAAACCCAAGTGAAGGAGCCACTCCTCTGTCTGGGTCTCCCCGCGGGCACCCGTTCCAGAGGATAGATAAGGAAGCGGCCGCTTCACCACGTTACTCGCTTGGCCGTACAACAAAGAGGAATCGAAAAAGAGCCTGTCGGTTAAAGGGAGACTCGAATACATGCCTGTATTCCAACTTTCGGCAGCAATTGTAGATTCGGGTGAACTGATCTTCTCGGACGCCGACCCGACGGCGCCATAGAAACCAAAGGTCAAGGAGCCAAAATTGCGCTCTACTGCCGTGACGTTCCCATAATTATTCCACGTCGAACCTCCGAGGGAAGGAGCCTGCGCATCACCGGAGCCCGAGCTTCCGTAGACGTTGGTCCACGCGCTCCAGGACGTCTCCGCCCCCTGGGCGAGTGCGGGACCGCCGAACGAACGAACCGAGGCCGCGCCCACCTTGCTGAGCCGGTCCGAAAGAGATCTTTGCACATCCCGCAGTCGGCTGACGGCAAGAGAATACACCTCTGCGTACGCGCGGGGATTGATCCGTCCGAGAACCGCCTGAACCTGTGCAATCGTCTGCAAAGCATCCAGCTGATCCAGCATCGCCGAGACCGTGGCGTCGCTGGTGGCGAGGTTTGCATCAAACACGGCGCCGACGCGACTGCCGACGCCGCCACCGCCGAGCGTCTCGTAGGGCACCCGTTGCAAAACCATTTTAAGGGTGTTTACCGTCCCGGTAGCGAGCGACGAGTCTCCTGCACTTGCGTCCAAATAGGCAAGCGAGGCGGCTATCGCGGCACTTTGAAAGACCCCGGTGAAGCGCCCCACCACCCCGACACTCGCGCTCATAATCGCAAAAGAGTGCGGATTAAAATCCGTCAGGCGCGAAACCGCCTTGGGAATCACATATCCGCCGTTCAGCAGTGCAACTCCGGTCCCTCCGGCCGACGCCTGAACCCTTAACAAATCGCTCGAGGCAGACCCGCCCGAAACGAGATATTCGGCTTCATAAAAAGAACCGGGGTTGAAGGAAAGGGTGCCAACGGTAAGGGTGCCGATGGAATTTCCCGGAGCAAGATAGCCTTGGGTGTCAATGGAAACACTTCCTAGAATGGTGCCGCGCCCCTTGAGTGTCTGGTTCACGGCAGCCCCCACAACAAGACCTCCCGAAACGGCAGTGACATCCAAAACCGAACCCGAGGAATCCTTGCCTCCCACTACCAGCAAGGGCACTTCTGAAAGAGCCGCATTGTTATTAATCACCACGGTCCCGGCCTGAAGAACGGTGGTTCCCAAAAACTTCGAATTCCCCAGCACTTCCATCTTCCCTAGGCCAAGTTTGGTCACATCGCGCAGAATCTGTTCCCCGCTCATTTGCAACGTGCCCTCGCTGACCTGAGCGGAACCACGCACCGTCCCTGATCCGCTCCAAAGCAGCGTCCCGGAGCCCGCTTTCTCGATGCCGCCGGCTCCGCTCTGCGCATTCACCACCTCCAACATGCCAGAACTGACGGAAAGGATCCCACTGATCTGTAAAACGCCGGCCCCTGCCTTGGTCAGCACTCCGTTGCCTGAAAAGCCGCCGCTCATTTCGGTGACACTTCCCGCCGCGGGTGCCACGGTCATATTTCCGCCCACCTTCACAGGCACAGTGAAGCTGACATCCATCGAAGTGCTTAAGGTTCCCCCGTTCAGTGCCAGAGATTTTCCCAGTGCGGTGCCAGAGGCCACTTCCAACACGCCCTCTTCCAGCCTGGTGCCTAAAAATTGATTTCCTTTGGATCCCACAGTCAGAGTGCCCTGCGACTCCTTCACCAAGTAGCCGTCCCCCGCAATATTGTTACTCAGCGTCACGTGCTCATTAGCGCCGACATTTACTGCCAAGTTGGCCGAGGCGCCGATCGTTACCAACCCGCTCCCCAAAGCTCCACTCTGGCGGATCTCCAAAGTGCCCGACTCAATATTCGTCCTGCCCGTGAACGCGTTAGAAGTGCCTGTGAGCACCACCAAACCGCTGCCGCTCTTGAGTAACTCACCGCTGCCGGAAATAGCGTTAGGGATGGAAATGGTCGTTCCAATCGAGCCCGCCGTCAGTGCAAGACTGGCGACGGTTCCAATCTCCACGCTTCCTTCGCCAAGGGCATGCGAACTCAAAACTTCCAAAGTTCCGCTGCGGACCTCTGATCCTCCGGTGAAGGTGTTTGTTCCACTCAAAATCAGGACGCCGGCCCCGCTTTTGGAAAGCGTGCCATTGCCCGACAAACTCCCGTTCAGGAGCAGGGACTGATCTCCGGAAAGGCTGACTTCCGACCCCCCTGCCCCGGTTCCAGAGAGGATGATTTTGTTGGAAAGCGTTGCAGCACCCGGAGTGGAGGAAGCCAGCGAACCGCCAGGGTTGATTGTAACCGTGACGTATGTCCCCAGCGTGCCGGGGGTGACCGTCTGATTAGTGTTTTTAGGCACAATCAAATCCACCTGTGCAGTGGTGCCTCCCTCCCAAAACACGTTGTACAGCGGATTTAGCGTGAGCACGCGCCCTCCCACAATCTTGTTCGGGATGATCAAATCCGCGCCCAACTGGAAGACCAGCAGTGCATCATCAGCGAGCGAAATCTGGCCAGTCCCGATCGTGACGCTGCTTCCGATCTCTAAACGGCCTCCATTAATTTGTGTTGGCCCGCTGTAGGAATAGCCGCCAGCAAGAATCAGCGTTCCCTGGCCAGCTTTCGTGATGCCAAAGCTGCCTCCACTCACCAAACCACCGACCGTCAGAGTGCCTGTGTGGACGGTCACCGTGGGGCTGACACCCAAGTTCACCGCACCCATCCCCAAGTTCAAATCGCTGGTGCCAGCAAAAGCGAAGTCGCCATTCCACAGCTGGAGGTTCTGAGTTGCCAGCGTCACGCTCGACCCGGAGGTGTTGCCCAAACTCCCCCCGAGGATGGTGAGCGGGCCAATGCCTAGGGACGAATTCGAGATACTGCCCCCATTATTGAGATTCAACTGACCCTGCTGAAGCGTCGTTCCCCCAGAGTAGGTATTGGCTCCGCCCAACGTCACAGTGGCTGCGGAGGTCTTTACCAGAGCTTGAGAACCGGCAAGCACGGCGCTCACAGACCCGGCCTGCGCATCAAAGGCATTTCCAAGCGCCTTCAATGTCCCGTTTTGCACCGTCCCTCCAGAGAAGGTGATCGTCCCAATCGTACTTTGGCTGTTTCCTCCCAAATCCAAAATGCCCCCGGCACCCGTAATGGCCCCACTTGGGGAAAGCCGATTATCTCCGCCAAACAGCTCCAATGAGCCCGCCCTCACCGTGGTCCCACCCGTATAGCGATTCTCCCCGCCGAGCCTCACCCCACTTGTGTTGCTCGCAGACAAGCCGCCAGCGCCACTGACGCTCCCAGAAATCACTATCGCGCTACTTCCCGAAAACAAGAGCGCGTTGCGCCCAAGGTTAACATTGCCACTGACCATCAAACGGCCTGCCCCAGAATTGCTCCAAGTCTGGGATCCCCCCAAATTAATCGCCCCGGCAAGCGAGAGGCTTCCAGCCCCTGTCCTGACGGAGATTCCCCCAGTGCCAACCTGTAAAAGAAAGCGGTCATCAAGCAGGCTCATCGCAAAAACAGAGGATGCGACCAAACCATCAATGGCCGTGTCGCCGCCCAAAGTCATTCCAGCCTGGTTAGCGCCCAAGGCCGTTGCCGCCGATAGGAAAACCGTCGAGAGCGACGTCGGCGTGCGTGCCGTCAAAATCGAACCGCCGACGTCCGTAGCCCAATTTTCAACATTCCAAACGGCAGGACCAGAGAGAGAACGCCCGCCCACCCAGTATGCTGCAATCAACTCGGAAGACGTTCTGGGAGTGATCTCGACGGCGCCTGCTTTCGAGACTAACGAGTAATCATAGGCATCCGTCCCGGTGAGCGTGTAATGAGCGGTGTCCAAAGAACTGCCAGCTCCCCCCGTCAAAACCGTGTATGCTTGACCGCTGACAAACAATCCGGACATCCCCAACGTCAGCACCCCGGAAGCCGATGCCGTTCCACTCGCTGCAATGCTGGCGCCCCATCCCAGTCCAATCGTCGCCCCGCTCGCAAGCGAAAGAGCACCCACACGGAGTGTGCCCGCATTTGTTGGGAAATAATTCAGAGTCCCGCGGTTTGCCACGGAAACAACGGTGCTTTGGTCCAGCGTGCCAGCGCCTTCTATTCTCAGCGATCCGGCATTGACCGCGGTCGGCCCCGTGTAGCGGTTGGCGCCCGTAAGGGTCAGAACACCAGAACTCGTCTTGGTCAATCCTTGGGTTCCGACAAGGACGGCGGTGACCGTTCCAGCTTGCGCCTCAATAGCACCTCCATTCGCGATCAGTGTCCCATTTTGGATCGTCGCACCCGCAATCGTGATCGCTCCCGAGGTGCTTTGACTGTTGGCCCCAAGGTCAAGCACTCCACCCAATAACGAAATGGCTCCCCCCAGGCTCAGGCGATCATTCCCTCCACTTAAAACGAGGGATCCTTCCCTGAGAATCGTTCCTCCCGTGTAGGTGTTGACTCCACTCAGTGTGAGTTTTGCGGCCGTCTCCTTCACCAAGCCCTGCGTTCCCGCGAGAATAGTGCTTACCGTCCCGCTTTGACCGACGAAAGCAGTTCCACTCGCTGTGAGCGTTCCGTTTTGAACAATGCCGCCTGAAAATGTGATCCTGCCCAAGGTTGTCTGGAGGTTGCCGCCAAGTTCAAAAACCCCGCCGGACGAAGTGATCGAGCCCACCGTAGACAATCCCTCGGTACCCGGCAAAAGAACGAGTGACCCGGCCGCGATCGTGGTTCCGCCCGAGTAAGTACTAGCTCCTCCGAGCGTGAGTGTGGAACCGCCCGCCTTGGTCACTCCAAAGGCCCCCTCGGCCGTCACGCCGCTTAAAACAAACACAGGGCTTTGCACATTCCATTCGACGCTGCCCGAAAGGGAGACGGTTCCGGAAAGGGTCAAGGCCGCGCTTTGAACGAGATCCCCAAGAGAGGAACTTCCACTCGCGACCACGAAGTTCGAAATTGTGCGCTCTCTAACTGCGTCAACGGTCGAGAGAGTTCCGCCAAAAAGATAGACCGTCCCTGAACCCAGTGCTGCATTGTTGCCCAAACGTACCGCTCCGCTTTGCAGCTTAAATCCGCCGCTAAAGGCATTTGAATTCGTAAGAGTCAGCTCGCCGGAACCTGCCTTGAACACGGCTCCAACGCCAGAAATCGCTCCCGTAAGCGTCGTGTTTTGTGGGCCATCCAAAGTCAGTGTAGCCCCAGCAAGCAAGACGTTGCCTGCCCCGGAAATTGCCCCCAAGGACCCGTTAGAAATGAGAGAGAGTTTTCCAAGGGCAGAGAGTTCAACGGAACCCTCTCCCAAAGGAGCGCCTACGCCAAGCATCGCTGTTCCCCCGGAAATACGCAGGATGCCGGTAAAGTCGGGGGAACTTCCGCTCAGAGTGAGCACACCCGTCCCCAATTTTTCAATCACACCCGACCCGCTGAGGGCTCCGTCAAAAATGCTGTCTTCCGAGGCATTTGTTGTGAGTTTGTAGATCCCAAGCGAAAGCAAGCCGGAACCTGAGAGCGCCGCGATGGTTTCATCAGCGTTAAGCGCCAAACGGCCACTGACACCGATCGTCAGCGATACAGTGTCTGAAAGGGCGGCTCCCCCAAATAACGCGACAGTCCCTCCATTAATATTCACGGGACCAGCAAACGTATTCGAACCTTTCAAGCTGATCGTGCCCGTTCCGTTTTTAACAAGTCCCTGCGTTCCCCCAAGCACCGCACTCACCGCTCCCGCCTCGGCAAGGAAAGCCGTTCCCGTTGCAATTAGAGCGCCCCCCTGAACCGCACCCCCAGAAAGAGTAACCATTCCTGAAGTGCTCTGGCTGTTCCCGCCAAGATCCAGCACGCCGCCGATCACCGTGATTGCTCCAGACCGCGACAGACGATCGCTCCCCCCACTCAGGATCAACGAACCCGCGATCAGATTGGTGCCTCCATCGTAGAGACTGCTTGCGCTCAGGATAAGCGTGTCCGCCCCCAACTTCGTCAGCCCAAATCCGCTCCCCTCAATGCTTCCACCGATGCTGAGTTTCTTATTGGAGACGTTCACCGCAAGGCTCCTTCCCAATGTCACGACTCCGGTTCCCAAGTTGAGATCATCGCTGCCCGAAAAGGAAAAATCGCCGTCCCACAACTGCCGATTGTTACTCGCGATCGTGACGCCAACGCCGGAAGAATTGCCCAACGTTCCCCCCTTGATGGTGAGCATGCCAACTCCAAGCGATGAGCCCAGAGAGGAGCCTGGAGCGTTGAGATTTAAAAGCCCTGCATACAGCGTTACCCCACCCTCAAAAGTATTCTCTCCAGAGAGAGCCAACACACCGCTCGTGGTTTTTGTCAGTCCCTGCGTTCCGGCTAACACGGCCGACACGAAGCCTCCTCGCCCGTCAAACGCCGTCCTGGTCGCCGCGAGCACGCCGTTTTGCACGGTGCCTCCGGCAAATGTGAGCGCGCCGGAAGTTGATTGCGCGCCCCCGGAAAGGTCGAGTTTGCCGCCCATAACCGTAATCGCTCCCACCGTCGAAAGCGTTTCGGCACTTGAGCCCAATGTAAGAATGCCAGCTGCGACCGTCGTCCCGCCGTCAAAGGTACTCAGCCCAGATAACTGAAGGTTTCCGTCTCCTGTTTTGATTAACCCAAAACCGCTTCCTGCAATCCTACCGCCCACAGAGAGCGTACCAGCCTCCACCGTCACCGTCGGGCTGCCGCCCAACGTCACCGTGCCCGTCCCCAGGTTGAGGTCGCTCCCTGCGGCAAAGACAAAACCCGTATTCCACAACTGCGGGTTGTTCGTTGTGACCGTCACCTTCGAACCGGAAGTATTCACGAGCGTTCCGCCGTTGATCGTCAACAAGCCTGTTCCGATGGAAGAGCCCAGCCCATCCCCGGAAGTGTTGAGATTAAAGCGCCCCATTTGGAGCGTGGTGCCGCCAGAATAAGTGTTTACTCCGATGGGCGTAAACGTATCAGCTCCAATTTTCAACAAACCCTGCGAGCCTGCCAGAATTGCACTGACCGTCCCAGATTGGGCGACAAAAGCTCTCCCAGTCGCGATCAAGGTCCCGCCTTTCACCACACCACCAGCAAACGTGATCAGGCCGGCAGTGCTCTGACTGTTTCCCCCAAGATCCAACGCACCGCCGACCGTCAATAAGTCGCCGCTTGTGGACAACCGATCATCTCCTCCAGCCAAAACCAGCAATCCCCCGTTCACGGTGGTGCCGCCGGTGTAGACACTCTGTCCGCTCAAGGTCGTCGTCCCCGTCCCGCCCTGCACAAAACCGACAGTCCCTCCGAGTATAGCCCTCACCGTGCCATTCTGTGCGACAAAAGCGGATCCAATTGCCACGAGTGTTCCGTTTTGGATCTCCCCGCCTGCGAAGGTGACTGTCCCGAGTGTCGTTTGCATATTCCCGCCAAGGTCCAAAACGCCGCCGCTTGTCGTGATGGAACCGCTGCTCGATAGCCGGTCGTCGCCACCTGCGAGGAAAAGGGTGCCTTCAAGCAACGTCGTCCCACCCGAATACGTGTTCGAGGCGCTCAGCGTCACCGCCCCGCTCCCGATCTTTACCAAACCCTGCGTGCCCGCGAGGATTGCGCTCACCGTCCCCCCTTGCGCTACAAACCCTGTCCTGGTCGCAGTGAATGTGCCGTTCTGAACCAGACCCCCTGCGAAAGTGATCGTCCCCAGCGTGGTCTGCTCGTTGCCTCCAAGGTCTAAAACGCCACCGCTTGTCATGATGGAACCGGTCGTCGAAAGACGGTCGTTGCCACCAACGAGCAGCAATGAACCTTCTGCCACGGTCGTTCCTCCCGTGTAGGTATTGACCGCACTCAAAGTCAGAGACGCAGCCGCGTCCTTCACCAAGCCCTGCGTACCGCCAAGAATTGCACTCACCGTTCCCCCTTGCGCGATAAACGCAGCACCCGTCGCCGTCAACGTTCCGTTTTGCACCAGACCGCCAGCGAAAGTGATTGTTCCCTGCGTGGTCTGCCCGTTGCCTCCAAGGTCCAGCACACCACCGCTTGTCGTGATGGAACCACTGATTGAAAGACGGTCGTCACCACCAACGAGCAGCAATGAACCGCCTCCCACACTTGTTCCTCCCGTATAGGTACTGACCGCATTCAAAGTCAGCGAACCAGCCCCGTCCTTCACCAAGCCCTGCGTACCGGCAAGAACTGCACTCACTGTCCCGCTTTGCGCCACAAAGGCCGCACCCGTCGCCGTCAACGTTCCGTTTTGCACCAGCCCCCCGGCGAAAGTGATTGTCCCAACGGTATTTTGTTTATTCCCTCCAAGATCCAAAACTCCACCCGTGCTCGTGATAAAACCGGTCAAGGATAACCGGTCGTCACCGCCACTGAGCCGCAAAGAACCATCTTCCACTCTCGTTCCTCCCGTAAAGGTGTTCACGGCACTCAATGTCAGTGCATCACCCCCCGTCTTTACCAGCCCCTGGGTGCCCGCGAGAATCGCGCTCACTGCCCCCGCTTGCCCCACAAAAGCCGTTCCCGTTGCCGTTAAGGTTCCATTCTGCACCAACCCGCCCGCAAAAATGATCGCCGCCTGTGTCCTTTGTCCGTTGCCACCAAGGTCCAGTACCCCGCCAATCGTTGCAATGAAACCGGCCCTCGAAAGGCGGTCTTCTCCGCCGGTCAACAAGAGGGAACCACCTGCCACCGTCGTACCGCCTGTGTATGCGTTCGCAGCACTCAAAGTTAGCACACCGGCTCCGTCTTTCACTAGGCCTTGCGTGCCTGCGAGGATCGCGCTCACCTCGCCGGCTTGCGCCACAAACGCCGTGCCCGTTGCCGTCAACGTTCCGTTCTGCACCAGTCCACCTGCCAGTGTGATCGTCCCCTGCGTG
>QQND01000049.1 GCA_003402745.1 Verrucomicrobiota bacterium | reverse complement strand
TTTCCGCATTTTCTTTTCCGTCACCGACCGACTTTGAGAGTGCGCCTTGTGTGGCCGCGCTGACTGTCAGCGGGTGCCGGAGAAAAGATGCAGGCTTAAAAACCAAGCCGCGTTCCCCTCGGGGTGGAGGAAGCTACAGCAGGGATTTGATTCGTCAAGGGCCCGTCTCAAAATAGTTCATAAATATCTTGAGGGAAGGGAGATATTTTTAACAAGGACCCTCGACTTATGCCTAGCAGGCGTTTGAGGAATCGAGGCCAGAATGGAAAACATTGCCTGCCGGTGTGCGCCTGCCGAAGCAAATGCTAAGCTTAAGGTTTACAGACAGGCACGCGTTACGGCATGAGATTCACGAGTGAGAAGGAACTTGAAGGCATATCGATATCGGTTGGAAGCACTGGGGTGCCGGATCTTGACTCAGTGTATTCCGAGGCTGTCGAGGCATGCGTGCGTCGGGCTGGGCCAATTAGCGGGAGCGCTAGCCTATCATTTTGATGCACGGGGAAGGCGGATCGGGATTGCGAACATTACTGCGGCGCTTGGAGAGAAATATAGTGGCGAAGAACTTGAGGAGATTGTTCGGAAGTCCTATCAAAATTTCGCTGTAACCATGCTTTCACTATTTTGGTCCCCAAGAATTACGGAGGCGAATGCGCCCCAGTATCTTGAGATGAGTGGGTTTAAGGAGGCCTTGGAGCGGGCGTCTCGCGAGGGGCGAGGAGTGGTGTTTGTTTGTGCCCACGAGGGAAACTGGGAATGGGGTGCTGTTGCTTTTTCGCTCTTGGGAGGATGGGCGAGCATTGTGGCGGAGGACTTTAAGAATCCGTCACTCACGGAGATTTTTGTCCAATTGAGAGCCAGAAACCGACATCGTGTGATTCCACAAGACAAGTCGATTTTAAAAATGTTGCGGGCGGTTTTGCGTGGCGAGAGCGCCGGGTTAGTGGGGGATTTAAATTTGGACCCCGGGGGGGCGGCTGTTGTGGTGGAGGCTTTTAAAAAAGATGGAGTTGGGCTTGAGATGTGCGCGACACGACTACATGCGGTTCTCGCCAAAAGGGGAAGGGCACTGCTTGTCCCGGTTTTGACCCTTCCGCTCCCGGGAGGACGCTGCAGGGTGATGGCTCAAGCTCCCGTGGAGTTGGATTCTGGAGGGGAGCGTCTCATTTGCCAGAGGACCTGGGATGTTTTTGAATCTTTCATCTTGGAGAGGCCGGAGCTTTGGCTGTGGGCTTACAAGCATTTCCGGTACAGGCCGGAAAATGCCTGCCGGTCCTACCCATTTTATTCCTCCACCAACCCAGATTTCGAAGCGATGCGAGGGGAATTGTGGTAGGCTGTTTATCAGTGGCATCGCAAGCCGAGGTTTTTTCCCTGGTGGCGTTCATTTTCATGGTTCGTCCTGCAGCCCCTCCTTAAACACCTTTCGAAAGTTCAACCTATGAAACGGCTCGTACAAATCAGTTTCCATGCGGCCACTCTTCTTCTGTTTGGGGCGTGCGCATCTCCCAAGCCCGAGGCGCTCGAATACAATGTCAAGGCGTTGCGCCCTAGGGACCCTGGGGCAGTGCGGGTCAAAGTTTCGCTGAGCAGCCAGACGGTTTACGTCATGGAGGGGGAGCGCCTTCTCATGGTTGCTGCGACCTGCGTTGGACTTCCTGAAAAACCCACGCCTCGGGGGCAATTCAGGATTCAGGGAAAAATAGCTGAGAAACGTTCAAATTCGTACGGTTTTTTTGTCAATGGCGGCGGGATTATGCCCGGAGAAGCAGCGCACCCCAAAGACGGGCGATTCGTGGGGTATCCTATGCCGTACTGGTGCGAGTTCGCTCCAGGGTACGGTTTCCACGCTGGTTACGTGCACCCGGTTCCGCGTACGCACGGGTGCCTGAGACTGCACCAGACAGTGGCTCCCAAGTTTTTTGCTCTGGTAAAAGAGGGGACTCCGGTGAGCATCGCCCAGGATCAACCCGAGGACGCCGCTCTGGGTTCCGGAGTGGCACGTCCGACGGATTACAGAGATCCGGACCCGCCGGCAGCCTTCATGATTTCACAAAGAGTTTTTGTCCAACCCACCGGCCCGCTTCTTAACGACATGTAAGTCCTTTCGCGCAGGCAAGGCGGATCAAAATCCGCTCCGCCTTTCTTTCCAAACTCCGCAAGAAACGTTCTGGTTTCACCATTTAATCCATGTCCGACACCTCCACCCCATCCCCTCAAGTACGAGTCAATCTCCGCACCCCCGACGTCATGGCCGCAGTACAGGCGCAGGTGGAAGTGCATTACCGAAGCGATATTGTGGATGGGCTGCGGCGCCGTGGCGGGGAGTTGACGGTGGGCGGGGTGACCGTGCGTTTGGCCAAGCAGTTTGGTTTTTGCTACGGGGTTGAGCGAGCAATCGACCTTGCCTACGCAGCTCGAAAAGTCTTTAAGGGCAGGCGCTTATTTATCCTCGGCGAGATCATCCACAACCCTGAGGTCAACCGGCAAATCGGCGAAATGGGAATCGTCAACCTTCTCGCCAAAGGGGAGGAGGTTCCGCTTGAAAGCCTCGATCGGGACGACGTAGTGATTGTTCCCGCTTTTGGAACAGACGTGACAACTCTTAACGGGATCAAGGCTCGGGGCTGCCAGATTGTAGACACGACCTGCGGAGACGTGATGAGTGTATGGAAGCGCGTGAGGCAGTATGCTTCGGATGAGATGACCTCTATTATCCACGGTAAAGCGGCCCATGAGGAAACCAAGGCAACGGCCTCTCGGGCGACCTCTGGGGGAAAGGGGCACTATCTGGTGGTTCTCACGCTTGGGGAGACGGACGAGGTTTGCCAGTATATTGAACATGGCGGGGACAAGGCTGCGTTTCTGAATCGCTTTGATGGTGCTTACAGTGAGGGGTTTGATCCTGACCTTCACCTCAAGCGCGTGGGTGTTGCCAACCAGACGACGATGCTTCGGGGAGAAACAGAGGAAGTGCAGCGGCGAATTGCTGCTTCCATCCAGAGACGGGACGGAGGGAGCGAGCCAAGTGCTAATTTTCGTTTTTTTGATACGATTTGCGGGGCAACCCAGGAACGGCAGGACGCTCTGAAGGAAATGCTGGCGAGCAGGATGGACCTGCTGCTTGTGGTGGGCGGTTATAACAGCTCCAACACTTCGCACTTGGCCGAGATGGGGCAGGAAAAGCTACCCACTTACTTTATCCGCAACGCAGGTCGGCTAGAGTCAGGGGAAAAAATCACGCATTTTGATCTCCATCTGAAGGAGGAGGTCCGAAGCAAGGGCTGGATGCCCTCCGCGCCAATCATCGTCGGGGTGACTGCAGGGGCGAGTTGCCCGAATAATCTCATTGAGGAGACCATTGTGCGGTTGTTTGAACTTCATGGACATGGCAGGGAGGCGGTTTTAGCGGCAGCACTCGCCTGAGCTTGTAAAATTTTCGCCAAAGAGGCCCGTGTGCGTTGCATTACGCTCAGGCTGTTCTACACTCCGGCCCGCTTTCTAGTGCATTACTGAATGAATACGTCCTGGGATATTTCCTCCGCCATTTCTTTATATAATATAGACCGTTGGGGTTCCGGCTATTTTACCATCAACGAGCGCGGCCACATCACAGTGCTCCCGACCCAGGATCCGAGCACCCCGATTGATTTGACGGAGCTTCTTGCCGAAGCCCAGCAGCGGGGACTGACCTTCCCGATGGTTGTGCGTTTTCAGGATCTTTTGAGACATCGCGTCCAACGAATCAATACGAGCTTTGCGGAAGCGATTGCGGAGATGGGCTATAAGTCTATCTATCGGGGCGTATTTCCTATCAAGGTGAATCAGTTACGTGAGGTCGTTGAGGAAATCATGGATGCGGGAAAGCCGTATCACTTTGGAATTGAAGCTGGTTCCAAACCAGAGTTACTCGCCGCTCTGGCAATCCACAAGGATCCGGAGAGTCTGATCATCTGCAACGGTTATAAGGACGCTCTTTTCATTCAGAATGCCCTCATGGGGAGCAAGCTGGGCAAGAAAGTAATCATGGTGGTAGAGAAACTCGAGGAACTCCACCAGATCATCCAGGTGTCTCGAGAGGTGGGCGTGGAGCCTATGATCGGCGTGCGGGTGCGGCTTTCGGCCAAGGGTGCGGGGAAATGGGCGACGAGCGGCGGAGAAAACGCCAAGTTTGGACTCAGTACGGCAGACCTCGTTTCAGCCTCTGAAACCCTGAAACAGGCGGACCTTGCTCATTGCCTGAGACTGGTTCATTTTCATGTCGGATCGCAAGTGCCTGATATTGGGACTATTAAACGAGCGGTGCGCGAGGCGGCACGGTTTTACGCAAAACTTGTTAAAATGGGCCACACGATGGGCTATGTGGATGTAGGTGGTGGCCTAGGCGTGGACTACGATGGTTCGGGCACCGCCTTTGAAAGTTCCATGAACTACAGCCTGGCGGAGTACGCCAGAGACATTGTTTGGAACATCATGGACATCTGTGATTCCGAGAAGGTGGCGCATCCGGTCATCATCTCTGAGAGCGGGCGGGCAATCGTGGCGCACCATTCGATCCTAGTGGTAGAGGCGTTTGGTGCGATTGAGAAGGACAAAACGAGCCTCAAGGCCGTGCCCAACGAGCGTGACCCCAAGCAGGTCACGGATATTTTGGAACTGCAAAAGGCGATCACCGCTCAGAACTGGATCGAGTCTCTGCACGACGCCCAGCAAATCAAAGAGCAGACGCAGTCGATGTTTGAACTCGGCCTGCTGGAACTCGAGAGCAAGGCCAAGATCGAGCAGGCCTATTGGCAGATCGCGCAACAGGTGGTGACCTTTTCTCAAGGGATGAAATACATCCCAGACGAAGTCCGCGAGTTGGAGATCAGTCTTGGGGACCAGTACGTCTGTAATTTCTCCGTTTTCCAATCCCTTCTCGACCACTGGGCGCTCGGACAACTCTTTCCGGTAACTCCTATCGATCACCTGGACCGCAAGCCGGACAGGAATGCGACTCTGGTGGATATCACCTGCGACTCGGACGGGAAGATTTCAAAGTTCATCGACCTTCAGGATGTAAAGGACACGCTCCCCCTGCACAAACTGACTCCGGGCGAGCCTTACTTGATCGGGTTTTACCTGATGGGCGCGTACCAAGATATTATGGGAGACCTCCATAATCTTTTCGGCCGTGTAAACGAGGCGCACGTGTTCCTCGATGAGGATGAGGAGAGCGGTTGGTACATCGAAGAAACCCTCGAGGGCTCGACCATCGGGGAAGTCCTCAAGCTGGTGCAGTGGGACCAGTCAGAGCTCATGCGTCAGATGAAAACCCAAGTGGATGCGGCAATCAAAGGCGACCGCTTGAAACCCAATGAGGCGATGCGGCTTCTGGCGAGTTACGAAAAGGCGCTCAAAGGGTACACGTACTTGCAGTTTAACCACGCGAACGGCACGGGCAAGTAGACCGACCGCTGCTTTTCCCGAGCACAAGGCGGCTTGGGATTGGACTTTGCTCGTGGCCTGCTCAAGTGTGACTTCTCATGCAGTCCCCTTCTCTTCCGCCGCAACCGCCGGTTTTGCAGCCACAGGCTTCCACGTTGCCTCCACCATACCGAGGCCGTTGGATGACGGTGATTTTCAATGCCTACCTTCTGTGCTTCACTACCGAGGGGCTGTTCTCGCTCACAAGCCCGTGGAGCGGCGACGTGCCTCACAACATCCTGGGGGCAGTGGCGATGCTGCTGGCGATGTTGATCATCCTTTTCATTGGCAGCTTCAAAAATCTTCCCTGGAAGCCGCTTGCCCTGGCTCTTGTACTTTCTCTCTGGCAAGGCTGCCTGTATCTGCCCGTTCCGGCGTACTTGGACTTCAAGCCGCTTCTTTTTGCGGCGGGCGGAGCCCATCTCGCGGTAGGTTTGGCCACGCTACTTTCCATACACCGAGCATCGGGAAAAAGCTCCTTTCTCTTCGATCACGCGCAGTGGGTGAACTGCACCTTTTCGTTTTCCAGAACCCTGCTTGCCGGAGGGTTGAAGCTGTTTGTATTGACACCAGGGCTGATTCTTTATCTGGCATGGAGCGCGCAGCTCATGCTCCAGAAAATGAGTCACGGCTTTTTGCAAGTCGACTCCACCGGCTTGTATACCGAAGCCCGAGAATATGAAAAGGATTCTCAAAAGATCCACCTTTTACCGACGGTCCATGTGGCAACCCCTGCCTTTTACGATCAACTGATGGAGGCCCTCCCCTCCTCACAATCTGTGGTTCTTCCCGAGGGGGTGACCGACAAAAAGCACCTTTTGAAGGCCAGCTTGGACTACAGTGGCGCGGCCGATTCACTGGGGCTCACCAGCCAGCCGGACCTCACTGAAAAACGCAAGGGACCGACTACCCAACCCTGCGACGCGGACATCAGCGATTTTTCCGCTCCAACGGTGGCGCTTCTCAACGGCGTGGCAGGCATTCTCCAGTCCGCCTCAACCGGAGATACATTAGGAGCCCTACAGTCACTCGGAACCTTCGAAAACATCGATACGATGACGGTCATCGAGGATATCATCCGGACGCGGAACATGAGAGTGGTGGAAGGTGTCCGTACGGCGCAGCAGCACTATCAGCACATCGCAATCCCTTGGGGGGCCGCTCACATGCCCGGCATTGAAAGCGAGATTCTAAAGATGAACTTTCAGCGAGGGGCGACGCGACGCATCATGGTTTTTGCTTGGAAAGACCTCAAGCTTCCAGGCGAGCCATGACCCACGCCCTCGTGCGTATCTTGAAGCATCTGCGCCAGGGACCCGTTCCTACGGGAGAATTGGCGGCCGCGACTGGTCTTACTCAGGGCGAATTAAGATCTCACTTGGAGTCTCTCACACAGAAGGGCTTCGATATCGCCGTGCATCCGCTGCTCGGCTGTGAAATCCGAGTGTCGCCCGAATCGCTTGTCGCTGAGGATATCGCATCAAGGATGAAGACGCACTGGCTAAAGGACATTTCGACCTTGGCAGTCACCCCGTCCACAAACAGCCTCGCCCTCGAATACGGGACACGGGGCGAGCGCGGGCCCCTGGCGTTTTTCGCAGAAGCTCAGACCGCAGGACGCGGCCGTTTTGGAAGGGTTTGGGAATCTGGCGAGGGCGAGGGACTCTGGATGTCGCTGCTGCTACATTTGAATGAACCCATTCGGTTTTGGCCTCGCATCACGACGCTGGCAGCGCTTTCCGTGGCGAAGGTGATCGAGAGCATTCAGACGGACCCCCGTCTTTTTCCGCAGATTAAGTGGCCAAATGACATTCTCTGCGGCGGCAAAAAAGTGGCAGGCATTCTGGCTGAAACCGGCAGCCATGCACAAGCGGGACCCTTCGTGGTTTTGGGAATCGGACTCAATGTAAACCAGAAGTCGTTTCCACCGTCACTCGCACACACCGCAAGTTCGCTTCGTGTTTTGTGCGGTAGCCGAGTGGACCGGGCCGATCTTGCAGGCCGATTGCTAGAACATCTTTACCAATCACTTTCTAAAATTGAGACAGGATTCGACTCGATTCTTGCCTCTGTAAAAGCGCGGAGCAGCGTGATCGGGACCACTCTCTCGGTAAATATAGGAGGCGAATTCGTGGAAGGCCTCGCAGAGGACCTTGACCCAGACGGCTGCCTCAGACTGCGCATGGAGAACGGGACCCTGCGCACACTCAGCGCCGGCGAGGTGACCTTACGAAGCCCGCGCGTGGCAGTGGGCGCACCCGCTGAAGACCGTTAAAAGTCCTTATCACGCAGACCCCGACCGAGTGCACTTCGGTGGACGGAGGAGACTGGGCGTGGCTGAAAATAAACTCGAAGCACGCCGTACCAACAAGCTCGCGACGCTCGCCCGCTCGACTTCCGAGGGACGTCACTTGACGGGACGCAACATGTAAATCTACCGCGGCTGTTTAGGCCCGTGATCTCCCCTCTCTGCATTCACGGTTAACCCAAACAAACCAGCCGTGCGGGTTTTCACCCCGCACGGCCGGTCTTCATTCATTGCAAGCGGAACCTGACCTTATGCGTTTCCTTCAGGCTTGGCTTCTGCTGCAGCCTTGGCGGCGAGTTCGCGCGCTTCCTGAGCCTTCTTATTCGCCGCGGCACGCTGTTCGGTAATCTGAACCACATTCTTGTCGAAGTCCTCGTAGCGCGAACGCAGTTGGTCAAACCCAGCTCTCTCAAGGACGTACATATCACAGTACGCTGTAGCACGGATGCTCGCGTTTCTCTTGTCCCCTGAAACAAGTGCCATTTCACCAAAAGGCGATCCCGTTCCGAGCTGCGCAACGGTGTTTCCATTGACAATCACCTCCACAGCTCCGTTTGTGAGGAAATACATACAGGTTCCAAATTCTCCCTCCCGGATAATGTAATCTCCGGGAATAAAGGTCTCCGTCGTCAACATTCCAACCACTTCACGGATAAAAATTTCTTTAACGCCTTTAAAGAATTCCACCTTCTGGAGGATCTCCTGGTTCAGGAAGACCAAAACATCCACAGACAAAGCGTGCGGCAGAGATCCCAAAACCTGTGAATCCGAAACACCCTTTCTAGACTCCCACAGGTACTGGTAGTAATCGCGCACCCGATCCTGCATTGCCACTGGCAACTGCTTGACACGCATGAACTCACCAATGACTTCATTGCGACTGTCAAAAGCGGCTCTGGCAGCATTGGCGTTGGCGATCAACACAGGAATGTTACCGACCACAAAGCCGTAGAAGGAAACACCCGTGATCTGCGCGATGATCGTGAAGATGATCTGCCGGTTATTATCCTTGCTCGGGCTGTAGTCGCCGTAACCGATCGTTGTCATCGTCGTGACCGTCCAGTAAACGGACCGCAGGTAAATTTCAGGGTTGGTGAACTTTCTGACCTCGGCCTCCGAAATGGTCTTCTGAACAAGCTGGCCGCCTTCCATGACCCATCCGGTCTTTGCCGGAGTCGTCTCCATTTCCTCCGGAGAACCGCCAACCCACCACCAACCCAGCGAGAAAGCATGAATAGCCTGCAAGCCCCAGTAGCCCAGGGAAATCAGCTTCATCAGCGCCCCTGGCATCTGTAAATGCGTTTGGAGATCATCCAAAACAGTGGAGACCTTGAAGGTCTTTGAAAGCGGTAAAACACGCAGCAGCAACGTCCACTCGCTCTCCCAGTGAAAAACATCCGCTAGATATTCAAACGGAATCGCAGCGAGAATGTCCGGCACCATCCACCCCCGCAGGTACAAACCGAAAACGGACTTCCAATCCTTCACTACTGCCATCCTGTGCTTGCGGGTACTTGCCAAATCCAGCAGCAAGTCAGCCACCATGATCGAAATCATGACCCAATAAAATAAATCGTGGATCACCTCCCCTGTCCGCAACCGGTAGGAGAGGGTCATTCCGAAAAGAAGGTTCATCGGGACTAGAAAAAGTCCCCAACTGCCTCTTAGTTTTCCGTCGTGTCTGATGAGTGGCATGTCACTAGAATTATAAAATCAAAACATGAACTTAGCATGAATCGGGCCACCTAAAGGGACTAAAAAACGAAGCTGGATTTGCTGCGAATCTGCACGCCTCCCGGGCCGGCCGAATCAGCATTAGATTTCTCCACGTCAGCACTGGTACGCCCATTTCCAACAGATCGCCCAAAGAGCTCGGCCCCATTTACAGAATTCCTGTCCATTCACCTCCCCGCTTTTTCCACCTTTTGTTGCAATTAAAGCAAATTAAGACATGCATCTCGGCCCGCCTCCATCCTCGACGGAACATTCTTCCGAATGAAAACCTTTTGCACTTCAATCTCCGCAGTAGGATTATCGGCGCCTGCGTAAGCGCGCCCCCCTGGGCATCGCTGTTTTTTCAGCCTCCATCTCCCTGCCCGAAGCTCCATCCGCCCATCTCCCCCAGTTCACAACCTACATGAATCCACGTCTCTTTTTCGCAGCCGCACTGTTCGCCGCACTCTGCTCTCCACTCCTTGCCGAGGATGTCGTCATTTTACAGCTGGAGAAAAAGGGCTCTCCCCTGGCCCCTCTCGTGATCGAGCTTTTTGAAGCGGAGGCGCCTAAACACGCATCAAATTTCAAAAAGCTGGTCGCAAAGGGCTTTTACAACAAAACAAGCATCCACCGGATTCTCCCTAACGCCCTCGTCCAAATGGGGGATCCAATCAGCCGGCAGAAAAACATGGTGGATCTAGGCACAGGGGGGCCGGGCTACACGCTCGCTCCGGAAATACGCCACAAACACACAGAAGCGGTGGTCGGAATGGGCCGGTTGCCTGATAAAATCAACCCCGGCCGTCTTTCTAACGGAAGCCAATTCTATATCACACTCAGAGCCCTGCCCGAACTTGACGGCACTCAGACGGTTTTTGGCAAGATTACCCAAGGAATGGATGTGCTCAGGGAATTGGGTAATGCCCCAACTGACACCAATGACGCTCCCGTCGATCGGGTCGTCATCCGCCGAGCAACCGTGGTGCCAAAAGAAAAGGTCGCCACGTCCACGCCCCCGCCACGCCCCTCCAAGCTGGGCTGGTGGAGCCGGCTCACAGGATCGATTCCAAAACTTTTCTAATGGGTGAGAATGCGCAGAAACTGCGCACGATTCACTGAGCGCCTCTCCGCTCGAAAATCTGCAACCTCCCTTTAACGCGACCCAAAAATGAAACCATCAGGACAGTGTCGTTTGCTAACGGCAACATTTGCTTGGCTGGCCATTTTCGCTCCTTATTTGTTTGGTCTACAGGGCGCCACAGCTCACGCTTCGCCGCATTTTCAATCCATCGCAATTCCGGGTAAGACTCTCGAGGACAATCCACTTGGCGATCCAGTAGAAAGAAGGGTCGCTGTATTCACTCCCAAATTACCCCGCTTCACATCCAAACTTTTGACGGTCTACTATTTGCCGGGCTTTGGAGGTTCTTCGGAAGACTTTTTAGGCCCGAACGGGGATGAATTTGCCGCCTCCTTCCAACAATTGGCGGATACAGGCATGCCGTTGCGCATGGTAGTGCCCGACTGCCGTAACCGCTGGGGCGGGAGTCAATACCTAAACTCCCCTGCTCAAGGTAATTACGCTGACTACATTCTGGACGAGGTCATTCCCCTTCTTGAAAAACACTTCGGAACCCCAGCCACCCCCAGAGACCGCATCATTGCCGGTCACTCTAGCGGAGGCTTTGGCGCGCTCAGGCTCGCGATGATGGCACCAGAGCGCTTCGGCGCGATAGTCGCGCTATCTCCTGATACTGACTTTGAGGTAACTCACAGACCTCTGGCCGAAGAATACGTGGTGAAAAGCGTTTCCCAAAAACAGATGGACTCCTATCTATCATTGTCCAAAGACATGACGCGCCCCTCAAGCAATCTTGTGCAAATCATGCTGGGACTCTCCGCTGCCTACGCTCCAAAAGGACCCAACGAGCCCGGCCAGTTCCACTGGCTCTACGACGAAAAAGGCAAGTGGCAGAAAGAGGTCTGGCAAAACTGGCTTGAAGAGGATCCCGTTTACATCGCCCGTCGCAATCCCCATCTCTTCATGCCTTATCACAAGATCTACCTCGACGGTGCAGAGCACGACGAGTTCGGTGCCCAGAAGGGCGCGAAAGTTTTGCGCGACCTCATAAAACCGTATACCAGAGTCAATTTTTACGAATCTCCCGATGGCCACGCCGATCATATTGAGGAGCGCCTTGCTCGGGGATTGGAATGGATTTTCGACAAAAAAATCCGCTCGATCAAGGGGCAGTAAACCCTCGCACTCAGTCCTCTCTTGATCCGTTCTTCCGCAACGCTTTCATTTTTTGGAGCAGGCTTGGCGACCGTCATTGCTGCAAATTCGCCGGAGGAGAATGCCTGGGCAGACGTCTTGCGCCTCGACGCCGGCCCGAGAGAGCAGCGCACTGCCCCCAAACAGACTGCGGCCGCACTCAAAGACCGCTACCTCGCGCACCTCTCCGCGCAGGAAAAGGCTCTGATAAAATATCTGCTTTCCTCCCCGGCAGTTCCGCGACTTTTCGAAGCTCGATTCAGGCTCGCCCGAGTGCTGGCGTTGAAAGCGGAAATTGAGAACGATCCTAAAAAGACGCAACAGGCATCCGATCTCCTCTCGTCTCTCGAGAACGAGGCGACTCCAGAGCAAAAATCCCATATCGCATTTACTCGCCTAACACAGACCATGAGACTGCAGCGCTTCCCGACCAAGGAGCAGCGCGAAGGCCTTCTCCTTTCAGTCAAAGCTTTCCAAGCCTCTTATCCTACCGATCCGCGCGCAGCCGGTCTTCTCACAGAAGTCGCTACACGCTTTGATAGCGAACCGCGCCTCAAAAAAACCATCTTAGAAGAAGCCGCGGCTCTTTCAACAGATCCCCGCCTTCAACTTCGAATCAAAGACGACCTTAAACGCACCGCCTTACTTGGGAAGCCACTCAGGTTTTCAATCAGCAAATTGAGTGGAGGGGTCCTCAACCTCGACACCCTAAAGGGTGATCCTGTCGTTCTTTTTTATTTTAGCGAAGACTCCGTTCCCTCTCTCGTCGCGTGGGAATCTCTAAATGAAGGCTTGCAAGCACATCCCAAAATTCAGCGGGTCGCCATCAGCCTCGATAAAAAAATCCACTCTACCCAAACCGTCACAAAAGAATACGGCGCAAGCTGGCTGGTTTGCTGGGATGGCCTTAGTTGGAACAGCCCTGTCGCAAGAGCATACGGCATCAACGCGGTTCCAACCGCTTGGTATCTAGACCCCCAAGGCAAGGTGCAGTCGCTTAACCTGCTTGAGGATCTGCCTGCGCAACTTCTAAGCCTAGAAAACAACCGCTGACAGGAACCTCCGTAGAGGAGCTCCCCATGCGCTGAAGTGTCGCTGAAGCCTCAAAGTCGAGGTCCAATGCACACCACCTCCTTCATACTGCGATGGTAAATTCTCCCGTTAGCGTAGGAGAGGGAATTCAGACTCCACGTCTGTCCTGACACCCCGAGGTCGTTGACGGAAAGCAGAGCATTTTCGTCCAGAACGGCTGCCCTCGTATTAAGTGTGTAAGTGATACCCAACATCGTTGTGAAATACACATTAGCACCTACTGCCGTTGGACTTCCCAAGTAACCCCACCACCACCCATCGCCCTGGGAACGTTTGTCACTGACAATATCCACGCCGCGTGAATTCACGGTGGAGGAAATCTGCGGCTGGCCCCAAGTCAAACGGTCCGCCCTTCCCGCTTCTCTCTCCACAGAAACCGGCAATTCCAAGTACTCCACCTTACCCGTTTTCACATGGACCCGCCCGACACAATACGGAGGCCCCAGATGTTTTCCTGGTTCTGTATAGCAAAGGAACCAATTCCATTCGCCAATGAGGATATTGCAAAATTGAGCAGGAAAAACTTTGATCGAAGGGCTCTCCTTGGATAGGTCAATGTCCGATAACAGGACATACTTCCCCGTGGCTGGATCAAACCGCCGCCAATCAACTTTTGCCGTGAGCGACTGCGTGCGCAAGACCCTGCCGCTGGAGGAATCAATGACCGTCTGCTCGGAGGAGTCACTGTCAATCCAAAGCGCATGGTTGGCATCCCAGTGCTGAGTGTAAGCCGCCTTGCCTTTGGCCGGCTGAAAACGCCACAGCGTCCGCCCCTCGCAGCCGGGGGCAAGACTCGTAAGACTCAGCCCGCTTGGAGATTCCGGAACCCCGTGATAGGCTCCCCGGCCCTGCAGTAGTGCAGGAGTCCCGTCAGATAATTTACCAAAGACGGGAGTGTTGTAATGGGTCAATGCATCCTCAGATACCCACACAGTCTTACCTGTTTGTTTGTCAAGACCGCGAATGTAATTCCACGGGTCCGCCGGCTCACGTTTGGGATCATCCAGATCGCGCGGTTCCATGTTCAGCAAAAAATCCCCAAAAAGCATCGGTTCGAATTGCTTGTTAAACGGACGACCGCCGGTTGGCTTCCATTCGCGCAACCACTTCCGTTTTCCCGTAAAGTCATAACAACCGATCGCTCCGCAGGCATTGAAAAACCATACACTTTCGCCATCGGTGAGGGGGGATGGGGACGTAGCATCGCTAAAAAAATATGCCGGCACACTGGTCGCCTGCCCCGGCAGCGTATCGCTCCAGAGCACCCTGCCGTCTCGCGCATCTAAACAGTATACAACCACTTCCCGACCATTGGGTTTACTGCCCTCCTCGGGTTTGAGCGTGGTCAAAAACAGCCGCTCCTTCCAAACGGCAATTCCTCCCTGCCCCCCCTCGGGAAGCGGTGTCTTCCAAACAATCCCCTCCCCGCGGGCAACGCTCCAACGCACCGGCGCATTCCCTCCGGGGACCGCCCAGCTTCCGTTAGGACCGGCCGCCTGCGGCCAACTCCCGTCCCAATCCGAGGAAGCTGCATTGCAAGAATATCCTGCACAAACCAAAAAGACGGACCTTACAAAAACGCGGAAATAGGGGAGGACGAACTTCATCTAAAATAGACAACCCTCTTTCATTGCAAACCTGCACACAAAAATTACTTTCCCCAAAAAAACGCTACCCCGAGCATTTCTCAAACCTCCGTGACCGCACACCTGACACCCATATTTTAACACCCAGCGCTTCCCCCATTCTCAAGAGACCGAAACCCATTACTTTTTGGAAAAAGCGCCTGTCTCCCCTTTCCAACCTGGAGACGCACTAAACTGCCCCACCTTCTTCCCTTCAGAAACATCCCATACCGTGACTTTTCCATCGTAGCCACCGGCCGCCACTTTCGACGTTGGCCCGTGAATCGCCACTGAATAAACCCAGTCGTTGAAGCCGTCAAAAACACTCCCCTGCCGGAGGTCCGCAATATTTGCGCGGACTAGTTTTCTTCCACTTCCAGCAAAAAAAAGCTGCTCGCCTGAAACCAACATTTTCAGAACATCCCCCTCCACGGGCATCTCACGAACTTTCTTCCCGTCAGCGATACTCCATTGATGCAACACTTTATCACGCCCTCCACTCATTACTTCCCTTCCGCTTGGGGTAAAGGCAACTGCGTATAGTGGGTTTTGATGGTCCCGATAGGTCGCTACAAGTTTACCACTCCCCAAATCAAAAACCTTTGCCGCCCGGTCCAGGCTCACCGACGCCATTAAGGTGCTATCCGGACTGATCGCCACGGCCGTCACTGCATCTGAGTGTACCGCAAGACGACGCACCAAAGCTCCGGTAGAAAAATCAAAAATCAAAACGCTGTGGTCTGCTCCGCCCGTGACAAGCCATCTTCCATCCGGACTGATTTTCGCATCCAAGACTGCGTCAATGCTTCCTAAAAGCTGAGCGCGCATCTCTCCAGAACGATAATCAAACAGGCGGACCTCCCCGTATTCTCCAGGCGCACCGCTCGCTACAGCAAGCACTTGGCCGTCCCCGCTAAAAACAAGGCCAAACGTGCGTGGGGCGACGTTCGTAATGCGGCGCAAGAGCCTCCCGTCGGGGACGCTCCACACCGTGAGCTCTCGCAATCCCCCGGCCACAAGTTCCGAACCATCCGGGCTGAACGCCAGAGCCGTCACAGGAAGAGGAAGCGCATACACCTCAGGTGCATTCGAATGCATTTTCGGGGGCACAATCTCCACCAGCGCGGCCTTTTTATCGCCGCCATCAAAAGCCGCCCCCTCTAAAATCCAGCGCCTCACAAGCTCAGTTTCAGCCTTGCCCATAGGGTCCGCCTTCTTCGGCATCCTTTCGTCTGAATCGCTACACACGAGAAGCTTGTAAAGATCGCTTTTATCTGGATCCCCAGGGACCAAGGCTGTCTCTCCATCCTCGTCCTTCCGTGAGAGAAATTCAAAGGTGTCCAGTCGATACCCCCCCTTTTGTTGGCTGGGACCGTGGCACGTCTGGCATTGCTGCAAAAGCAGAGGTGCAATTTGTTCGCGGAAACTCACCGTCTTTTCCGCTGCCATCAGGCTCCCAAAAAAACAGGCAAAGGTCTGAAAAAAAACAACCGTCCTGATTTTACATTTTCTCATGCGCATTGGACGGGTTAATGTCGGAATACAAACTCACGCAAATTCAGCACAGACCAGGCGACGTCTTCAAGCGCCACGCTTCGGTCGGCATGTGAGGCTATAAACGTCTTCGCGTGCTGGAGTTCCACCGCCCGGGGCCTCCGGCAAAGCGCAGCAAGATAGAGGCTCTCGATAATCTCCTCGTCACCCTTCTTTTTCGCAGCCAATTCACGGATAAACTGCCCGCCCCCATTTTTCAACCGCGACTCCACGGTCTGACTGTTGGACAATTGAAGCGCTTGGGTCAAACTCGGCTGGCTCTGTCGCTCGCAGGCACACGAGCTTTGGCGACTCGGCTGCCCAAAGGCCACCAGAAAGGCATTCCCGGGTTGCGGCGCCGGCAACTGCGTGGCGCGTGTTCCGATCGGGAGATTGCCGTACTTTTCAGGCTGCCCCGTCACCTGGCACACCGCATCCAGCAACTGTTCCGCCGTTAAAACCTGCTGCCGCGCGTGAGAGAAGTTTTTTTCATCCTCTTGATTGAAGGCATTTGTCCGAGAACTCGCCTGGTACGTCCGACTGCTTAAGATCGTCTTCAAAATGTGTTTGCGATCGAACTTGTGAAGGACGAAATCTTTGGCGAGTGCCTCCAACAACTCGGGGTTCGTCGGCGGATTGGATTCTCTAAAATCGTCAATCGGTTCCACAATTCCTTTCCCCATTAACTGCCACCAAATCCGGTTCACCTCGACCCGCGCGAAATACGGATTGTCCGGCGCCGTTAGCCAATCGGCGAAAGCCACGAGCCTATCGGAGGATTCGCCAACTGCAACTTCACCCGTTCCAGGCGCCCATGGCGGCATCTTTTTTCCGGTCCGCGGCTGCGTAATCTCCCCCCTTCTCGCATTGTAAATCACCATCTCGTCCGTCCGGGGCCCTTTCTTTCTTTGCACGCGCTCAAAAAACGCCCCTAAGCCGTAGTAGTTGTCCTGGGTCCATTTTTCGAAAGGATGATTGTGGCATTTGGCACACTGCACTCGCGCCCCAAGAAAAATTTGGGCCGCCATTTCAGTGGCCTCGGACGTATTGGCCGTCGTGCGAAAAAAATTGGCAGGAGGCAACTCCAGAGTACTCCCCTGCGCAGTAAGCAGCTGCCTCGCGAACTGATCGTACGGAAGATTTTCCTCCCAAGCTTTTACAATCCACGCGTTGTACTTGTGTGTGCCTGCCTCCTTCACCGTTGTGGGACTGATCCGAAGCAAGTCCCCCCATCTGAATGCCCAAAACCGGGCAAAGTCCGGACGTTCCAGAAGCCGATCGATCAGCTTTGATCGCTTCTGTTTATCAGAGTCGTCCAGAAAACCTACGGTCTCCTCCACCTTCGGAAGCAGTCCAGTCACATCGACAAAAACTCGCCGCAAAAACTCCTCATCAGAGCACGTCTCCGACGGCTGGTATTGCAGAAGCCTGAGCTTCTCAAAAACTTTGACGTCCACGTAGTTCGCAGGCTCGGGAGCCTTCCACTCAAAACCCTCCACCTTGCGCACAAAGGTCAAATAACACGTCTCCACGTTGTCGAGAAACCGGACGGAAATTCCCACTTGCCCCCGCCCTCGCGCCACCACCAAGCCGCCTTCGCTCACCGTAGCCAATCCCTCCTCAGAGCTCGAATACATCGCCAATCGCGTGATGTCGCGTTCGCTACCGTCAGTGAATCGCGCCGTCACACGAAGCTGTTGGGAATGCGCAGGCCACTCGTAGGTTCTACTCAAAGATGGGTCAACTCGGATACCGACCAGTCGGGCCGCGTCGGCTTCGTCAAACTTGCAGCCCTGAGAAATCCAATCAACAAGGACCTGATAGGCTTCATCCTCTTTGCGAAGTTTAAGCCCCCCGCGGTGTGGAACCTGCATGCGTGGCTTCCGAAGCAGAAGACTCGATTCGGGCTCTGGCATATTGATCCTGCGATTCATGAAGTCACGGGTAAGCGAGATCTTGTCGGCCTCCGGGTCAAAGGCCACCATCGAAATCGCAAACCCTCCTTTTCCGCTGGGCGCTCCGTGGCATCCGCCCGAGTTGCATCCGTTCTTGGAGAGAGCCGCAAGGGTTCCGTACTGAAACGAAATTTTCTCCGGTGTTTCTTGGCCGGAAACTTCGACGCTGATCTTTTGTGCCACGCCACCCACACTCACCATCATCTCGGTCTTCCCATTAGAAACCGGCTTCACAAGCGCATCTGAGACCATCACGATCCCGCCCACGAGAGGCCGAAATTCTGTCGCCCGGGTGAGATCTTGAACACGGCCATCCGAATAAAAACCCGACACCACACACTGCACTTTTTGCAGAGGCGTCGAGATCTTAAGTGCGGCTGGCAGTACCTCGATGCGCTGCAGTTGCCCCACATAAATGGGTTCTAGTTTTGGAAGAGGCTTCTCCCCCTCACTTTGCTCTGCAAAAGCCACGCTGAAACAAAAAACAAAACTGCAAAGGGCGGCAACAAGGGCTCTCATTTTTTTACCTCCAACCGGATCGGAGCACTCTCAACATCGATCTCAATTCCGTTGACCCGCGTCTGCGCATTCAAGCGCATGGTCTGATAATCCCCCTCCGCAGTCGCCTCGCACGCCTCCAATTCCACGACCGCCTCCGTTTGTCCCGGCGCAAGCGTGATCTTAGCAGGCCCCGTAACGCCTTCCGGAAAGTGACTCAGCGTCACATCTACCGACTGGGGATCCATCGTGCCGTATCGAAGTGCAGTAATTTTAAAAACCTGCTTTCTGCCAGGGACAAGGGCTGCTTCCAACGAACCGGCGATGGAGAGCGGCTTTACAACCTGAAGCGCCACCTTCTTAAGACGCACATCTTTCTGTACCCCCTTGTGTTCTGCTGTCGCCACAATGTCAAAAGAGTGCGCCGCCAAAGGCAAATCTGCCGGCCCACTCACCTCGCAAATAAAATCCACCTGCCCTTTGATCCGCCCACCCCGCCCCGATTCACTTCGAATGCTCACCCCCTCAGGAAGTCCCTCGAACTTGAATTGCGCGTTACCCTCAAACTTCAAATCCAGAGCCGTCTGGCGTAAAATAAATTGGTTCTTACCAATGACCGTCGGCAGATTCACCACGGCATCCGTCAACTGAATCGAAAAGAAATCCGGCGCTTCCGGACCGACGCACAACGGAAACGTTTCACAAAGCAGGCGCGGAGGTTGGGGCATCGACTGAAGTGCTGCCAAAAAAGAATCGGTGAGCGGCTTGTTCGGATCCACTTTTGGAGCAGAAACCGTTGCCCTAATTTTCCGCCCTTTGACCTCGGCATGCCCGATGATTTTAATGTGATACAACGTTCCAGAGGGAACGTGCTCCGGCGCCGTCACCTTGAGCAGGGTTTCGTTCTTCCCATTCTCAATCACGTTTTGTTCTACTCGAAATTCCGCAGGCAAAGGCTCTGTCCCGCCACTCAAAAGTTCTAGAGTGATCGGACCCGAAACGTTTTTGCGCTGCGCAGTCACTTTCGCAGTAAAGGTTCCTCCCCTCGGAGCAATGAATCTCTCTGAGGATGACGACAGTTCAAACTCCTGGGCGTCTCGTTCGAGAATGATTCCATAAACGAAAACCCCTCCACCCCGCCTTGCAACGTCTTCAACCGTGACTTTGTACGTGCCATCGCTCGGAGCGCGAAACTTCAGTTCTGTTTCATTCGAGGTGCCATTTCCCGCAATGTCATTGCCTGCCACAAAGGTGCCGCGCTCGTCCGCAATGCCCAAGTACAACACCGCCGGCGAACCAATAGACCGAGTGAGCGGCGTAAGCCTGACCGTCTCATCTTTTTTTGCAGACAAAAGAAACGTGTTTCTCCGGGTTTCTCCGTCGATTTTCCCGAACACGCTTAAGCAGCAAGCCTCCGGCACTTCCTTGACGGTTTTATCCTCCGCCTCTTTTTGGAAATGCATCATTGACACCTCCGTACGGAATCTTGCAAAGGCGGGAGGCTTCTGCGGCGAAAACCGCACGGGCACCGACGTCTCTACATTCACCGAACTAGAGGCCACCACTTCAATAGCCGGCACGCCTTCCACCGATTCTCCAATGGCCTCCACCCTCGTTGCTTTGCCTGGCGCCCCTGCCGGAGGAAACAGACCGGACACCAGCGGAAAATCCCCGAAGCGCAGATGGTAGAAGTGATCCGCGCTTCCCGAAAACGAGACATCACGAACCTCAACAATCAACACCTCCCCCACCTCAGTGCGGTACCGAAAGCGGCAATCGCCCGCCAATCCAGGAGTGTCATCCACCATCAACAGTTCCCTTCCGCGGGCATCAAGCAGACGCACCCACGGATCCATTTTTGAACCGATCCTATTCGCAAAAACCTCCGCAGAAACGCTCTCTCCTGCTTTTAATTCCAGCCGATAAAAATCCGAACGTCCTGCCTCCGCATTCCCCTCAACGGCCGCCGGCACTGCCAATTTTTGAGCAGTTGACGCAGACCCGTTTTGCCCAGATTTGGCAACCACTGGAATTTCGTCGACGACAAAAAAAAGCGCTCCAGACATTCCCGTCGCAGTTGGCACTCTGAGCACACCAGTACCGAGGGGTGCGTCCAGAGGCAGCGTCATTTTTCCAACAAGCTTTCGCGGATCACCTTTTTCCGAGGCCCCTTTGCTCGTCGGTGATTTCTCCACCCATTGGACATTCGCTCCGAAACTGGTCCAAATCTGTGCGGGGTTAAGCAGGTTATTTCCAGTAAAGGTCACCGTAACCGTTTCGCCCGGGCGAGCTGCTCGAGGTGAAACCCTGCCCAGCTCCGGAGTTTGTGCAGACAACAGCGGCCCCCAAGTAAGAAGCAGCAGAAAAAAAGTCTGTCGAATGTGAAGCATCACACGGTCAGAGTATTGCAGAGGACTATCCAAAGGCTCACGGCTTTAAATCAGCGCCTTAATAACTTCTCCCCTTTTCGCTAGAAAAATAGGCCTTCCATCCGGCGTGAAGAGGGGTTTTTCACGGTCAATCCCCAAAAACTCGTAGACCGTAGCTGCATAATCTTCCGGCGTGTAAGGCCGCTCCGTCACATAACCGCCCTCGCTGTCGGTTTCACCAATGATTTGCCCCCCTGGAATCCCCGCGCCCGCAAACACGATCGAGTACGCGTTGGGCCAGTGATCTCGTCCCTTGGTTTTGTTCAATCGCGGTGTCCGCCCAAACTCAGTCACAAAACACACCAGCGTTTCCTTCAACAATCCACGCTGGTCCATATCCTCGATGAGTGCGCTGAAGGCCTGGTCCGTAGAACCCATCATCCACCAAGTTCCAATTCCGTATCTGCCGACACCGCCCTGCGCTCCAGCAAGGTTGCAGGTGCCATTGGCATAAATGTAGTCATGATGATCCCAATTTAAATTACCGCCGCCTGGTGTCTTGTCCGTCTGGGGTTCCCGAACGTCCACCGTCACAAACCGGACCCCTGATTCAACAAGCTTGCGACCCGCAAGATAACACTGTCCCCTGTGCCCCCTTCCATACCGGTCCCGGACGGCATCGGACTCACTGCGAAGATCGAAGGCACCCATAGTGTTTGGATTGGTAAGGAGGTTTTCCGCCTGATCGTAAAACGTCCGCATCGCCTCCGCATCAGGCGTTCTGTCTGTGGCCAAACCAATGTCCAGATGACTCAAGAGATCCCTGCGGTCGCGGAACCGACGTTCATCAATGCCTGTGATAAAACTGAGATTGGGTACCTTCCAGTCGACATCGGAAAGGTCCTTCCCCGAGGTTTTGAAAGCTGAATAACTCGGCGGAAGATACCCTGAACGGCTCATTGCAGCCTGCTCGTGGTTGCCGGGCACCATGATATAAGGCGGAAGGTATTTGCATTTACTCCCTGACTGAAACGCAACAACGCTTCCGATATCCGGCATCTCGACCGGTCCCCCAGGTACTTCGCCCGAGAGAATGTACTGCGTGCCGCGCGGATGGTCGTCCACTTTGATTTTGTGGTACATGGACCGGACGACGGCGAGTTTGTCTGCCACCTTCGCCGTCTTTGCGAGCAGCTCGGTGAACTGCATTCCAGGAACGTTTGTGCCGATGGGTTTGAAAATGCTCCGGTGTTCGGACGGCGCATTGGGTTTTGGGTCCCACGTATCCATGTGGGAGAGCCCTCCCTGCTCCAAGATGACGAGCACATTCTTTGCGCGTCCAAAATGCTTTCCCTGAGCCCCGGAGCCGCCGCCCGCAAGCGTGGAGTTGCCGCTGAGAGCAGAGAGCATACCGCCAAGCCCAATTCCCATAAAATTGCGCGCTCCCCGCTGCAAGAGGCAGCGACGCGTGATTCCTTCCCTCAGGGGTTGGCCGAATGCAGAATTATTAAGCACATCATGTCTATCTGTGGAGGGCTAGCTTTCTTAGGCTGACCAGTGTTTCGACACTGCTATCTATTCCCCCGTGATCGACTGGACCGTTTGATTGACCAACTTCCCCGCCACCCGCACTGACGGCACGCTGATGCTATGCAAGTCGAGGGTTGACGGGGGGGGCACCCTCGCTCAGTATTCTGGGCTGTTTTGCACTAATGGGTCCGAGAGGCAGTTAGAGCAGCGGGATGCCGGTGTGGCGAAATGGCAGACGCAACGGACTTAAAATCCGTTGGAGAGCAATCTCCGTGTGGGTTCGAGTCCCACCATCGGTACCGGCTATTGAAAATAAGCAACTTAGCCTATGCAGGGCCGCCCAAAAGAGCCCAAGCTTCAACAGAAGCTTCAACACCTCTCCCCGTGTCTTCGCAGTTCCCAGCGTGTCTCACCACGCCATGCGAGGGGTTGAGAGAACAGTCCGCTCACTTGCGGTGACGATTCTGATTCCTTGGACGGGGGCATCCCGCCGCGGACCCAGCTTGATGCAAAACGCTCCGGCGATCTGCTCCCGCAACGCGCAGCGCGACGCCCGGAGGAGGTCCGTGAGCGGCATACGGTGGACGCATTTACTTGGGGGGGGCAGAACTGCCCAAGATGTCCGCCCCGCGCGCGCGCACTGCGGAACGCTTCTTCCGCGAGGGGGATTCCCCTGCCCTGAGGCAGGGCGGACAGGCATTCCAGTTGGGCAAATTGGGACACAACCGCTGCCTGCGCCCCCCCCCAGCGACCTCTACCGGAGACGAGTTGAGGCAAACTCAACGAAATCGCAGAGTGGAAATGTACGAATTTTACGAATTTTGCCGCCAAATGATCACTTCAGCGCGCCGCACCCGAGCTACCCCACTCCGTACCAGCACGAAGGCGGCACGCACGGGCGGGCGCGAAAAAAGCGATCTCCCGGCGGTTGGTTCAGAACCGGACACCTCGGACGCTCCCTCGCAAGCCTCGCAGCATCCCAGTCCCTGTAGCCCGAGCGAGCAGAGCGGCCAGACCTCCCTGATCAAGACGTCGCCAGCAAGGCTTGCTGCGTAACCTTGTAAATCAACCAAAGCACGGATAATATGCAAGGATGATAGCCCGCTCGATTCTCGCTGACTTGCAGCGTGCACTAGCCCGCCAGCCGGCCGCCGCCCTTCTTGGGCCCCGGCAAGTCGGGAAAACCACTCTCGCCCGGCAACTCGCGCAATCCTTCGATGGTCTCTACCTTGATCTGGAAAACTTCAGGGACCGCGAAAAGCTGACTGATCCCCGGCTTTTTCTCGCCGCCCATGAAAACCGGTTGGTCGTTTTCGACGAGGTTCAACGCTCTCCTGGCCTCTTTGAAGCGCTTCGGGGAATCATCGACGAGGGCCGGGCCAAGGGGCTGAAGACCGGCCGCTTTCTGCTTCTTGGCTCCGCATCGTTGGAACTCCTTCGGCAAAGTGGGGAAACTCTCGCAGGACGGATTGCATTTCTTGAGATGACTCCCTTGCACGCATTGGAGGTGCCGGAAGACCCCCTTGAGTCTCTGTGGACAAGGGGCGGCTTCCCGGAAAGTTACCTGTCCAAGACTGACGAACTGAG
>QQND01000048.1 GCA_003402745.1 Verrucomicrobiota bacterium | reverse complement strand
CTCCCTCACTCCCTCACTCCTTCGCTCACCGACGAATTTTCCGAGTTTTCGTCCTTCCCATTAGCCTCCATGGCCCCCCCTTTTTTCTCCCCGGCTGAATCCATTTACGAAGTTCGCACCAAAGCCCCGGGACCCGCCGGCGCTTTGCCTCTCACAGAAGCGCTGCTCTCTGGAAGTCCCAGCGGCGATCTTTTCGGGATGACACAAAACGTCGGCATGGGTTGGGACCCAGCCTGCGTGGGAGACAAGTCCTTCCTTATCCTCAGCACCCAGGGAGGACTGCGGGCACCCGATGGCAAACCCGTGGCTCTGGGGTATCACACCGGCCACTGGGAAATCGGCCTCCTGGTAAAAGAGGCAGCGGACGAAATCCGACGCCTAGGTTTCCTCCCTTTTGCAGCCTACTGCTCGGATCCCTGCGACGGCCGTACCCAGGGCACCACTGGGATGTTTGACAGCCTGCCCTTCCGCAACGATTCGGCCCTCGTTTTCCGACGCCTCATCCGCTCCCTCCCGCGCAGAGCCGGCGTGGTGGGAATTGCGACCTGCGATAAAGGCCTTCCCGCAATGATGATGGCTCTTGCCGCCATGCACGACCTCCCCTGCGTCCTTGTCCCCGGCGGGGTGACTCTTCCTCCAAGCAACGGAGAAGACGCAGGAGCTGTTCAGACAATTGGGGCGCGTTTTTCCCGCGGCCTGATCACCCTCTCGGAGGCTGCCGAATTGGGCTGCAGGGCCTGCGGCTCTCCCGGTGGCGGCTGCCAGTTTTTGGGAACCGCAGCCACCTCCCAGGTCGTTGCCGAAGCCCTTGGCATGGCCCTTCCCCACTCAGCCCTTGCGCCCTCCGGCCAGCCGGTCTGGACCGACCTCGCCACTCAAGCCGCCCGCGCCGTCGTCCATTTGGAGGACCGCGGTCTCACCATGCGCCATATCCTCACGCCCGCAAGTGTGCGCAACGCCATGGTCGTGCACGCGGCCTTTGGCGGCTCCACCAATCTCCTCCTCCACATCCCCGCCGTGGCCCACAGCGCGGGACTCCCCAGACCAACAGTCGCCGATTGGATCGAGGTCAACCGCCAGGTCCCGCGCCTTGTCGACGTCCTTCCCAACGGCCCTAAATTCCACCCGACCGTCCGGGCCTTCCTCGCCGGCGGCGTCCCCGAGGTCATGCTCCACCTCCGCCGAGGCGGACACCTAGACACCACCGTCCTCACCGCAACGGGCCAAACCCTTGCTGAAAACCTCGACGCCTGGGAGCGTTCCCAAAGGCGGCTCCGTTTCCGCGCCCTGCTCCAAGAACTCGACGGAGTGAATCCAGACGACGTCATCATGTCTCCAGAAGCTGCCAGGGCCAAGGGCTTAACCAGCACCCTTGTATTTCCAGTCGGCAACCTGGCCCCCGAAGGCTCCGTGATCAAAAGCACCGCCATCGACGCCAGCATTGTCGATGCTGATGGCGTCTACCGCAAAGAGGGGCCGGCCCGCGTCTTCGCAAGCGAAGCCTCGGCCATCGCCGCAGTCCGCGCCGGCCACATACAAGCGGGTGATGTTATGGTTCTTACGGGGATCGGCCCCATGGGAACCGGCATGGAGGAAACCTACCAAATCACCTCAGCCCTCAAACATCTTCCCTTCGGCAAACACGTGGCCCTTCTCACAGATGCACGTTTCTCCGGCGTCTCCACCGGCGCGTGTATCGGCCATGTCGGCCCCGAGGCGCTGGCCGGCGGCCCCATCGGGAAAGTGCGCGACGGCGACTGGATTCGCATCGTCATCGACCGCCTTAAGATGACGGGCACCCTTGACCTTGTCGGGGAGGGCTCGCAACGCTTGACTCCCGAAGAAGGGGCGCGCCTTCTGGAAGGTCGTCCTCTCCATTCTGACTTGAAAGAGCACCCCCAACTCCCCTCAGACACGCGCCTCTGGGCAGCCCTCCAGCAGGTCGGGGGGGGAACATGGGGGGGATGCGTTTACGACGTGGAGGCCATTCTGGAGCGCCTCCAGCGCAAGACTTTTTGACGCTCCCGGCAGGGGGTCCCCGATCCGTTAATTGGAATAATTCTTGATAAGCTCTGGAGCGCGGGTACTGTCTTCAGGCCATGCTCCCCCACACCGACCGCCCAAACCGCGAGACGCCCCTCCCCAAGAAGGGAATGCGTCAAACTGAACAGCGCAAAGCTGTTTTCGAAGCGTTAATGTCACGGGCTGACCATCCCAGCGCCGTCGAAGTCTTCATGCGCGTCAAATACCGCATGCCCTCCATTTCGCTGGCCACGGTTTACAACTGCCTGGAAAGCCTCACCGCCAACGGCCTGGTGCGGACCGTCAACCACGAGCGCGAACCTTCACGCTTCTGCGCGAATCTTCAGGAACACGCTCACCTTTTCTGCTCCGAGTGCGGCTCCATCACGGACATTCCGCTCCACACCCCCATGCCTCCCGAACAGATCTGGAACCTTCCCGAAGGCGTGAGCATCGCCCAGCAGGAGGTCTCTTTCCGCGGACTCTGCGCTCCCTGCGCCTGCGCCCCGAGGCAAGGCACCCCGCCTCGCACTCCAAACCCCGCTCCTGCAGCCGCACCGTCGGGCAACTGAACTTCTTTCCCAACCTTCTATGAGTCTTGTTATCCAAAACCTTCACGCCCGCGTTGTCGGGGGACAGGAAATTTTGCGCGGTCTGAACCTCGAAATCGAAAAGGGCCGGGTCCACGCGATTATGGGGCCAAATGGGTCGGGCAAAAGCACGCTCTCCAAGATCATCGCAGGTCACCCTGATTACGAAGTCACCAGCGGCGAGGTTCTTCTAGACGGCACCAACATCCTGCCCCTCTCGCCCGACGCACGCGCACGCGCCGGCCTTTTCCTCGCCTTCCAGTATCCCGTTGAAATCCCCGGCGTGAGCAACGCCAATTTCATCCGCGCCGCCCGGCAGGCCAGACTGGCCGAGGGCGAAGAATTGGACGCTGTCGACTACTACGGCGAACTCTACAAGGAGATGGACAGCCTGGAAATTCCACGCTCCTTCACCGCGCGCTCCGTCAACGAGGGCTTCTCCGGCGGCGAAAAAAAACGCAACGAAGTTCTCCAAATGGCAATGCTCCAACCCTCCTACGCCATCCTCGATGAAACGGACTCGGGCCTCGACATCGACGCGCTCAAGATCGTCGCCGCCGGGGTCAACGCCCAGCGCAGCTCGAATGTTGGAATGCTTGTGATCACTCACTACCAAAGGCTGCTCGACTATATCACCCCGGATGTCGTCCACGTCCTGGTGGGCGGCCGCATTGTGCGCACTGCGGGACCGGAACTCGCCCACGAACTCGAATCCAAGGGCTACGACTGGATCCGAGAAGACCTTGCCGAGTCCGCCTCCGCCTAAACCCCTCTGCAACAAAGAAATCTTATGTCTACCGAAGTCATCTCGCAGATCGACGTCGACCGCACCCGGGGGGATTTTCACTACCCCGAGCAGCACACCTTTGACGCAGGCACCGGCCTCTCCCACGCCACCGTGGATTACATTTCCGATGTCAAAAACGAGCCGGCCTGGATCCGTGAATTCCGGCACAAGGCCCTAGACGTGTTCCTCTCAAAACCGATGCCCACAAACTGGGCAAGCCAAGATCTGGAGAACATCGTCTTCGAAAACATCCGCTACTATCTCGCCAATTCCCAGCGCCCCACCCGCTCTTGGGATGAAGTTCCAGACGACGTCAAACGCACCTTCGAGCGCCTCGGCATCCCCGAGCAGGAGCGAAAGTTCCTCGCCGGCGTCGAAGCGCAGTTCGACTCTGAGGCCGTCTATTCCAACATGAAAAAAGCGCTGGGCGACGAAGGCGTGATCTTCGTCGGCTCCACCGAAGGCCTCAAAGAACATCCCGAGATTTTCAAAAAGTGGTTCGGCAAAGTCATCCCAACGGGTGACAACAAGTTCAGCGCCCTCAACTCGGCCGTGTTCTCGGGGGGGTCCTTCATCTACGTGCCCCCGGGCGTGAAGCTGAAGCACCCTCTGCAGGCCTATTTCCGCATCAACGCGGAGAATTTTGGCCAGTTTGAACGCACGCTCATCATCGCGGACGAAGGTTCCGAAGTGATGTACATGGAGGGCTGTACGGCGCCCAAGTTCGAGACCGCCACTCTCCATTCTGCGGTGGTTGAACTCGTCGCCCTCAAGGGCGCGAAAATCCAATACGTGACCGTGCAAAACTGGAGCGCAAATGTGTTTAACTTGGTCACCAAACGGGCCATCGCACACGAGGAGGCGGAGGTTCGCTGGATCGATTGCAATATCGGCTCCAGGCTCACCATGAAGTACCCGGGTGTCGTGCTCAAGGGGCGCAAAGCGCGCGGAGAAGTCATCTCCATTGCTCTCGCCAACAACGGCCAGCACCAGGATACAGGCGCCAAGATGATCCACGCCGCGGACGAGACCACCTCCAACGTCATCTCCAAGTCCATCTCCATCGGTAAGGGCCGCTCCACCTATCGGGGCCAGGTTCACATCCCGAAGCACCTCAAGGGCTGTAAAAACAACACCGAATGTGACGCCCTCCTCATCAACTCAACCAGTCGCACCGACACCTACCCTGCGATCACCGTGCGTGGTTCCGGGAATTCAGTCCAACACGAGGCGTCTGTAAGTCAGGTCAGCGCAGACCAGATTTTTTACATGCAACAGCGCGGCCTCACCGAAGCTCAGGCGATGAGCTTGAGCGTCAATGGGTTCGTAAACGACTTGGTACGCGAGTTTCCCATGGAATACTCCGTCGAACTCAAGCGCCTCATCGACCTCGAAATGGAGGGTTCCGTCGGCTAAATCCCCCCTCGCCGGTTCGTTACAAGCCCCTCGCCCGGTGCCCCGTTATTCCCAGTATCCCAGCTCGTTCGCCCGTAATGCGCGCACTCAAGCCGGCTCCGCCCTTCTTCATGACTGATTCCCTTCTCCAAGACGCCCCCTCCGCGGCCGCTCTCCCCGAATGGTTTACCAAAGCCAAAGCGAGCGCTACCTCCGCCTTCGAGGCCCTTCCCATGCCGACGCGCAGGGACGAGTTCTGGCGCTTCTCCAACCTCAAAGCGCTCGATCCTCAGGATTTCACCCCCGCCCGGCCCGTTGCGAGCGAAGTCTGCGAGGAACTTCTCGCCTCCTCCTCGGGCATCAAGGCGTCTGCCGGCCGCCTCGTTTTTGCAAACGATCAACTCCTCGCCAGGAACACCGATGCCGAACTGGCAAAGACTGGAGTCCTCTGGATGCCGCTTTCCGAGGCGCTCCACTCCCACTCCGAACTCCTGAGTCGGTACTTCATGCGCACCGAATCCGTCTTGGGTTCCGCCAAGTTTCAGGCCCTTCACCGGAGCTCCGTCAAAGAAGGCAGTTTTTTATACGTCCCGAAAGGCGTAAGCGTCTCCGCCCCTCTGGAGGCTTTCCACTGGCTCGCGGGGTCTGGTCAGGCCGTATTTCCCCACACCATCATCGTGGCGGAGGAGGGAAGTTCGGTGACCATGGTGGACTGGTTCAAATCAGCCAGTGAAGCGCGCAACATGGCCTGCGGCGTGAACGATCTCCATGTCGGGGCGGGGGCCGAAGTCCGCTACGTCTGCATCCAAGACTGGAGCCGCCAAACCGTTTCTCTCCATGCGAACGCCACAACGGTCGCGGAGCGTGGCTCGGCAACGCATTTGGGACTGCATCTTGGAGGCCTCTTTTCCAGAATTGAAAGTCTCAGCCGACTCAACGGTGCGGGCGCCCGCAGTGACATGCTCGCCGCCACCGTCGCAGATTCCGCGCAGGAGTTTGATCAACGCACTTTGCAGGACCACCGTTCCCCGGAAACCTACAGCGATCTTCTCTACAAAAACGCACTGTACGACCAAGCTAAAACCATAGTATCCGGGCTAATACGGGTAGAGCCTCAGGCTCATAAAACCGACGCCTTTCAAAAGGTTCGCAACCTGATTCTCAGTCCCGATGCAGAGGCAAACTCTCTGCCCGGTCTGGAAATTCTAGCCGACGATGTCCGTTGCTCGCACGGTGCCACCACTGGAGAAATCGATGCGGAAGAGCTTTTCTATATGCAGTCCCGCGGCATTCCCGCGCGCGACGCCTATCGGCTGATCACGTTCGGATTTTTGAACGAAGTCTTGGAGCGTTTTCCCGACCAAACCGTCCGCGAACGCCTCCAGGAAACCCTCCGAGCCCGACTGCACGGGCACTGAAACTGATACGGCCGCCTGCCCTGTTTGCAGGCGGTGGCTCGAGTTTTATTCGATCCTGAGTGCGCGTTGATCGGGGTTCGGCGAGACGCGTCTGACTCTCCTGTCCACGAGGGCGGTAATCCGCGTGGAGCGCTTTACGTTTGCAAACTTGCTCCCAGGGCTTCTCTGCGGATTTCCAACCACTTTATTGAAGTTGGCAGAAAGGGAGCAGCCTTCGGGCTAACGTCCTGCTTAGGGTGATTTAACGCTGAATGTGCGCGTAACGGTGGTCGCGCCGTTGGAGACTTCCAGCGTCCATTGTCCCTCCAGAAGCGGCCAAAGGACGCGGCCACCCTCCGGAGGCAGCAGGGGTTCGCCGTTGAGTTTCCATCGCGCACCCTCGGGCTGGCTGACTCGGAACTCGACCTGCTGCTGGCTTGCCGGAAGTTGAGGGTCTAAAAGGTAAACTGCGTCCTTCCGCGGCGCGAGGATCGCAAGCGCTTCGGGATGGTTGCGGACACTGGCTTGAATGTGGTTTTCTCGGGAACGGCACCAGCCAGAAAACGTCTCGGGAAGCAGCGGTCTGCCTTCCGGACCAAACCAACTTTCCGCAGTCTCGGCGGGCTGAGTTCCGGGAAGAAAAAGCTCGGAAAGGGTCTTGGTGCTGGCGCCTGCAGGAAGCAGGCCGCTGAGGGCGCAAACCGAGGTTCTGGGGAGCTGCGACTCCGGCACATGAGGATCCTCGGGAAGGCATTCGTCCAAGACCGCGCGCCACAGGGGGGCGGCCGCAAGTACCGACGCCGCATGGGACATCGGAGAGGCATTGAAATTACCCACCCAGACTCCCACGGTGTGTTTCGCGGTAAACCCCACGGTCCACGCGTCCCGGTATCCCGCGCTGGTTCCCGTTTTCACCGCCACGCGTCCCGGAACAGCCACAGGCGAATGCAGTCCGAAACTGTAGAAGCGGGCCTCATTGTCGCACAAAATATCGGAGATAATGGAGACCCCTTCCTCCGAAGCGATTCTTCCCGTGGCAGGCAGGGACTCTTCGAGAAACGTTGTTTTTTGCCTGAGCCCGCCGCGCGCCAATCCCGCATAGGCGCCGCACAAATCAAGCAACCGGACCCCGACGTTTCCGAGGATGAAACCGGCACCTGCCCCTTCGAAAGGCCGGTCGAAGCGCACGCCCCAGGCTCGGATTCGGCTGAACACAGACCGCGCCCCGAGCTGGCCGAGCGCCACCACCGCTGGAACGTTTAGCGAACTCCCGAGCGCCTCCCTGAGACGCACCGGGCCCAGGTGTCGGAGCACAAAATTGTGGGGGTCGTAATCCAAATAAACCTCCCGGATCGCATCAGCCGTGTCGGGAAAGACGGTGGCGGCTGTAAACTTCCTTCGTTCAATGCCCTCCAAATAAAGGAAGGGCTTGAGTGTGGAACCGCAGTTTCGATAGTTGGTGGCCGCGTTTTCGCCGCCTGGATCCGCCGGTCCCTCCTTGGACCCCACAAGGGCGCGGACCGCCCCTGTTTGATTGTCCAGAATCACGATCCCAGCCTGCGAAATATCCGCCCGATGGAGTTTTGCAATGTGGCCGCGAGCAAGTGACTGGACTTTTTTTTGCAAATCCAAATCCAGCGTGCAGCGGTACACTCCAGGATGCCATCCGGGTGACGCGCCCTTCACTCCAAGTTCCTGCTGCAAAGCATCGAGATATTGGGGAGCGAGATTCCGGGGAAGATGGCACTCGATGCTCGGAACGGGCGGCGGGTTGCCTGGCTCGAGTTGTTTCCGGGCCGTCAGCAGGCGCACCGTGCGGTGATATTGCGTCTCCGCGGCGGCCGGGCGTTTCCAAGGGTTGAGGCGGCTGGGTGCCTGCGGCAGACCCGCCAAAAACAAGGCTTCCGGCTGGTTCAAATTCGCAGCCGTTTTTCCGAAATAGGCCTGTGCGGCGGCTTCGATGCCGATCATTCGATTGCCGTAAGGCAGCCGGTTGAGGTACTCCTCCAAAATCCGGGCCTTGCTCCAGCGCCATTCAATTTGAAACGCGACAAGGGCCTCTCTGATTTTTGCCGTGTAGCTTTGTCCGCGGCGACCAGTGCCCATTTTCACAAGCTGCTGCGTGATGGTGGAAGCGCCGCCATTGCGAAGAAAAAAAGCGCGAAGAGTTGCCAGCGCATCCACTCCACAATGCCTGTAAAAACGTTGGTCCTCTAATGCAATGGTGAGTGCGGGAACCCAGGGGCCCATGGCGTCCAATGCCACCGGGCGGTGGGAGCGGGCGAGCGGGCTCGCGAGCTCGGCGATGAGCCTGCCCTGCCGGTCCAGGAATGTCGCGCTAAGCGGCTTCCCAGGCGTATTGCGCAGGCCGCTCGGTAAAGGGGCGAGCGCGAGCCAGCCGTAAACACCAAGCAGCCCTGCCAAGGTCAGGCCCAAAAAAAAGCACCGACGCCGAAACCTCCGCTCGCGCCACCCGGTGACTGGCTCACTTTTCGACGACATAGCACATGCTGGAGGCCGATGTTCCGGAGAAGCGGCCGTCGTACATGGGAGCGATCTGGGTTGCCGGCCAGTGGAAGGTTCCGGCAGAGGTGACGCGCACCGAGGTCTCAAAAACTGCCGTGCCTGGTGAAAGCTCGTCAAAGTAGAAGCAGGTGGTTTTATCGCGAAGTTCTACGTTGGAGAGCGTCGGCACGAAGAAATCCCTTGAGCCACTCTGAGGCTGAGCGCCAGCCACCGCGGGCAGCCTCGTGTTAACCGATTCAAAACAAGCCGGCAGCTCGCCCTCCAGCGCGACGTAGTACTGCATTTGATCGGAGCGAATCCGAAAGCTCACGCCCAGTTCGTCCCCCAGTTGGTAGGGGTTGGCCTGCGTCCCTTTACGCTTGGCTTCGGTCCGGTTCACAACGACACGCTCGACGCGGAAGCCGCGGTCTGTGCGTTGCTCGTCAGCCGCAGACTGCATCCGAAACTCAGCGGCCAGCATGCAAGTCAGCCCTTTCAGCGAAGCGTCCGGCAATGAAGGCGAGAAGGTGCGCGCCGAGGCAAGGGGCTGGGGAGACCAGCGGGCCGAAGCCCTGTTTTTGGACACCGCCACGGGAGCCGGTTGGGCTGCTGAAAAAGTCGGAGTCTCGACACGCGTGATTTCCAGGAGGGTTTTGAAGGTAAGAAGCGTCCAGAAGTTTTCCTGGGTGGAAAGCATCCGGCTGGCCTTCAGCCGCTGCGCAACCGCCTCCAGGGCAGCGCGTCCAGCGGCTCCCTTGAATTTCTGCGGATGAATGGTCGACTCGGCCCACTGGCGCACGGCCGAAGCCCGCACCGGGGACGAAAAAGTCCTTTTATCAAACCAGGACTCCGGCAGGGTCCGGTTGATTTCCTGCAGCAACGTTTCCTTTTCCGAAGGCATAACGTTCCAGCGGTGCATCGCCACCGCCAAAAAGGCGCGCGCCTCGTCTCCCACAGATTCGAAAAGCCACCGGTTTTCCGGAAGCTTCCCTCGCCGGAAATAGAGGTCTCTGATCGAAGGTTCAAACGCGCCAACCTTATTGTCCACTCCGGAAAGAACCAACAGGGCATAACAGCGGACCGCCGGATCTGCTCCAGTTTTTCCCAGCGCGATTTCTGTGACCCGCTTTTTGAGCAACTCAAGTTTTGCCGGGGGCACCGACCACTCTTGGGCCGCCGCTTCAGAAGCGGCCCAGTAAGCGTGGACAGTGACAAACGGAACCTCCTCATTGCCACCGCTCCAGTAGGGTATCCCGCCGTTCGGCAACTGCCCCGCACCGAGTTTCGCCAAGCCATACTCCACGCGCTTGCGGTAGACCTCTTCGTGCGCCCCGTCGTCAGGCAGGAAGGCGAGCACGTCCCCCATCAGGGTGTAGGCGAGGACGCGCGTGGAAATTTGTTCCCCGCACCCGTGCGGATACTCCAGGACCAGGGGAAGCGCGGAGAGCTGGGGCAGCCATTCGGAGGCAGACAGGCTGAGCGTCGCCGTTCCGCTCGCCTTGTCCCATTTTTCGGGAATCAATTCCTTCATCCCCGCGCTCACGCTGGCTGTCCGTAGTGTGCCGAAAACCATTTCATGCTGCAGGATCGTTGGGGGGAACACAGGCAGCTCCAACTCGACGGCGTCGCCTGCACCGCTCTTGGTGGAGAAACCGATTTTGGTGCTGGAGGCCTCTCCGACCCTCGCTTTAAACACAAAAACGGTCGGCGAGTTTCGAGAGAGGGCGCGGATGATGCTGGGTTTTTCGCTCAGAGTCAGAGACGTGTTGCAGACCAGTTCCACATCCAGGCTGGCGTCGCTTTTTTGCCGCACGATTGCCCGGAGTTCCACCTCGTCGCCTTCGCGTAGAAACCTGGGAAGGGCGGGTTCGATCTGAATAGACTTGGCCACTTCCACGGAGGCAAGCCCGACTCCAAACTGGCTCTCACGGGTTTGGACCAGCGCAACAAGCCGGTAGCGGGTCAGGCTGTCCGGGGCCTTGAATTGGATGCGCAACTTGCCGCTGGCGTCCGTCCTCAAACCCGTCTGCCACGTCGCGAGGGGGAGGAAGTCCTTGCGCACCTTTTGCTTGCCAGAAAGCGCTGCGTCGTCATCCCCGTCCCCGATGATGAAGCCTTTCTGGGTAAGCGCATCGTTTGCAATCTGGCCTTCGAGGGCGGACAACCGGTTGGAGCGGGTGCTGACGTCCCAGGGCCTGCGGTCTGCGCGGTCGCTGAAAAGGGTCGGCGGCCTCCATGAGCCCGCAACCAAAAGCGCGTCGTCAACGGCGTAAAGCGTGACATCCGCGTCCGGAACCGGTTTGCCCTGCACGCGGACGGAAAGTTCCCCGAGGATGTCGGCGCCGGGTTCGACTTCGGCGCTTTTGAGCACAGGGGTCACCTCGAGTTCCAGCTCCGGGCGTTTCACGAGGAGCTCAATGGAACCCATTCTTTCTGCAGGAACGCCGCCCGCTTCTGCAGGGCGAAGGACGTGTACGGAGACCCAGACGTTCGGATAGAAGTTCGTTGTGATCGGCAGCTCCAGTTTTCCGGAATTGCCGTCGATTCGGACAGGGAACTCCTTTAAAATGTTTCCCGCAGCCTCGACAGAAACCCAGGCTTGCCCGGCGAAAGGCGCCTGCAGGCTCAGAAGAGCGGTTTCGCCCGGGACGTAAGACTCCTTGTCTTTGACGATTTTGAAAGTGGCAACCGTCTCGACCTTGAACTCTGCGGGCTCATCCTCCTCTGAACCGGTGACATCCAGCTCGATTTCTTTTTTTGGGACCATCGCGTCGCCGGCCGCGCTCACGCTGATCCGGTATTTCCCCTGGCCTTTGGGGTGCACGGTTTGCTTGAAAGGGGTGAGCCCCTCCAGCACAGCCTCCTCCTCGTAAACGGTCGTATACTCCCTGCGAAAAACGTGCGGCGCGAGCTGGAGGCTGGCGGTCTTTACCTTGACCCTCGCAAGCTCCACCCGGAGCGCAGTGCCCGAGACAGGCTTCTGTGCCGGGTTGAGGGCAAAGCATCGAATTTCCACCGCCTTGTTCTTGTACTCTGTCGCTGTCGCTCCCAGAAAAACAGGGGCCGCAAAAACAGAAGCCGTCAGAGGTTCGATCACGGTTTGGGCGTCAAAGCCCGTGACCTCGACCTCCCAGAACACTTTGAACCAACCCCGGACAGCCCCGTCCTTGAACGGAGAGAGGCTCGTTAGTTCAACCGTGCCATCGGCACCCAGCAAGGCTTCACCCTGCGATAGTTCGATGGCGTCCACCGGATCCCCCTCGCTGTCCCGGTCCCGTTCCCTCCTAGTGTCAGGATCCACCGGGGGAGCCGCCTTCCATCGGGCGGTCCACTTCACCTTTGCGCCACTATTGGGCGCCCCGTGAAACAACGTAGATTTTACCAAAACCGCAGAAGCTTCTCCAGCCACCTGGATCTGCTCTACATCCACGGTAAAGCTCGGCGGCCGAAACTCCTCGACGGCGATTGTTTTTCTCAAATACAGGCGCCTGGACTTGTTTGGATCTGAAACAGTGAGGCTGTAGGAACCGAGCGCGACCCCTGCGGGAACCTTCCATTCGCCCTCAAAACTGCCAAAGGTATCTGTCACCACTCCAGTTGTTTGAACAATAGTGTCATCGTCCCCGATCCGACGGATTTGCAGCGTTAGATTCCGGGGCGCGGGCACCACCAGGTGGCTGCCGAGGTCGGCGGTGTCGCGCACGAACCCCTTGAACTTGACCGTGTGTTCGGGCCTGTAAAGCGGCCTGTCGGTGACCAGTTCCGCCCGCGTTTGAGGAATGGGCGGCAAACTGGAGAATCCTTGATCCAGGGCACTGAATCCAAAGGCGGGGTACGGCACGAGAGCGCCCTCCCGGACGAACAGAAAAAACTCCGCCTCCTTCAATTGTGCGTCCGTAAACCGGACCACTCCGTTTTGATCCGTCCGTCCCTCGGCAATCCGGACATTTTCGTCTGTCGCTGAAATCACCCTCACATTTTGAAGCGGAGCACCGTCATCGTAACGCAAGGCGCGCAAAAGGACGCCCTCCGCCGTGACTTTTTTAAGCACTGAAAACTCCGTAAACCAAATCAGGGCCCTGTTTCCAATGACCCGGCCCTTCGCGTCCTTTCCCTCAATTTCCAAGAGGCACGGTCCCTCGGGCGGGCGGCCAGATGGAGTCCACGAAGCCAACCGCTGGACTTCGGCATCCTCAGGAGCATCCGGAAAAGTCCCCTCAGCGAGGACCTCCAAGTGGCTGGATTCCACCAACAACTCTGTAGGCAAAAACAACGGCTCGTCGGTACTCAAGTCGCGAAGCAGGTCTGCTGTAACAAGGTCGGTATCGCGGTGTTGGAATTCAAGCAAGCGTCTCTGGAGCGCGTTGATTTTTTCCGGCGGGATTTTCGCCAGCCGCCAGCGCACGTTTGCCGCGTTGATTTGAACGAACGGGAATTGCACGCCAAGGGAGGCCCGCCTCTGGTAAACACTGGTGCCCTCAGGGAAGACAATAGCGCCTCTCTTGTCCCAGAATGTCGCCCCCCAGCGGCTGGGTTCTTGGAGGCGGGATCCGCCCTCGCCGGTGAGGTTGACGGGAATTTCGACGGCGTAACGGGTCCCTTTTTTAAAGGGCCCGGATACTAGGAGCGCCGATTCCTCCACCGAAAATGTGAGGCCCTCCACGGGCGGGGTGAATCGCACCTTTCCTCCTTCACTTTTGGAGACGGCTCGGTCGAACTCAATGCGAACCGTTGGCTGGGCAAGAGGCAGATTCGAAGTGGAAACTTTTTCAACACGAAGCGGCGCTGGCGCTTTAACTTTGCTTCGCGAGGACGTTGCGACAGCGGAATCCAGCGGGATCACGCTAAAGATGGGCTGACGGTAGCCCGAACCGGGTTCCTCAATCCCTTCCACGATCAAATCAAAAGTCCGCCTGGAAGGCAGCCGATCCCTGGCCATTACATCCAAATTTTTTGTGATCAGTTCATTTCCAGGGACATGAACTCTCACCGGATAACGCCGCCTGTTATCCCTGTCCTGAAAATACACCAGTTCTGCGACCTGCGACGCACTCACGGCGTAAGAAAAACTGAGATTCACTCGAAGCAGGTTGATGGGCTCCTCGTCTGGCGCTCCCTCCGCAAAGGTGTGGCTCGAAGAAAGCGTAAAACGGGGGGAAGGCAGAGAGAGGAGCGTGTCGGCTGCCGTCATTTTCTTGGAACCCAGGTCCAACAAGCCGGGCTTTAAGCGCAACAGATAATTTGTGTCGGGCCTGACGACTTTTCCCACGGTGAAGGTCCCTTCTATCTGGCTCTCCCAAACCCAGGTTCCGCTCAGCGCCGGCGCCCATTCAACGGGAGCGATTGCCTGCTCCGCACCGATGGCCTCCTCCGCCACCATGGGCGAAGGGAAGATGAGCTTGACCTGCCTGCCTTGCGCAATTTCTGAGGGGACCGCTGCGGCGACCTCCACGCCGCGCTTTGCATCTGCCGCGCTTCCAGGCTGGCCCTGCAGCAGGAGTACAAAAATAAAGGCAAGAATTACGGACAGGAGGGGGGCAGGGAGTGCTTGTTTTTTCACGGGAGAATCCTTCTTTCGCCGACTGCCTTGATCAGGAGTCTTGCACGGTCCCCGGCACCCTTTGCTTCGGCTTTTACGGCAGATTCGAGAGCCTGGTCCAATTGGCCTTGGGCCAATTGATGTTTGCCCAGGCTGATCCACAGGTCTGCCCGATCGGGTTCGAGTTCAACCAGGCGCTCCAGCGCTTTCCCAAAACGCACATCAGTTGTGCGATGTGCCGCCTCGTACATTTTCACGTCGCTCTCCAGCAGCACCGCAACCATTTCCCTGCCGGGTTTTCCCTCGGCCTGTGCGTTTTTTTCGCTCTGTCGTGCGAATTCCCGGGCAAATTGTGCCTGCCCCAAATCAATGAGCCTCTGCACCTTCTGCGGAAGGGGAAGGTCATCCAAACTCCGAAGTGCTTCCGCCTGTTTAAACAGCGCCTCGGCATTTCCCTGAACACCGGAGGAAGACGGGGCGCGGCCTTCCTGATTGGAGCAGGCCCCCAGCCATAACATTGCCACCACGGAGCTTGGATTGACCTTCAACGCCTCTGCCGCATCGTCGTAGGCGGCGGAGTAAAGCCCCAGATACACAAACAGCCTCGTGCGTTCCAGAAGCGCGGCGGCGATCGCTCCCGGTCCCTGCGCCTTCTGAACCCGGTCGTCTAGGCTTCTTAAACTGGGATACCACGATTCAAAGCCTTCAAAAACCGGATAGAGACGCTTCGCGGCATCAGAGGCCGCATCGATTTTGTTGGCCTTCAAAACATCCGAGCGGGCGTCTTTCCACTCCCTTTTGAGGATGTAAAGGTTCGCCCGGCGACAGTAGTTGGGGGCCGTTTCTTTAATCTTGATGAGGCGCGTGATGACCTCCATCGCCTCGGAAACACTTCCCATATTGTCGTGGGCCCGAAAGAGTTTCTCCAGAAGGAGTGCGTTTTTTGAATCCCCCTGCAAACTCCTGTTCCAAGCCTGTACCGCTTCCCAAGGCCGCTCCTCGATCCAGTCCACGTCCCCCTGCAAGTGGTCCAGTTGGGGGGAATCGGCTTTTAATTTAAGCAGGCCTCGCCTCCAGAATTCCAGAGCCGTCCCCGCATACGGCAAATCAGAACGTTTGATTCCAAGTTCAACCACAGCATTCCAAACGCTGCTCAATTGCTTTGCCGAAAGTACTTTGACTGCGATTTCAGAGGCGCCTGCAGCCTCCCTGAGATTTGTTGTTTGAGAGAACAACTCCGTCCAGACCTGTACGTTCTTCGCTTCGTGCTCCAAAAATCTCAACCTCGCATTGATGGCTGCAGAGTGGTTCCCCTGCGCATTCTCGAGGACCGCCTCTAACAGCTCGATCTTCGGAATTTTGCGACCCTTCTTCGCCATGTTGCGTCGCCAAATTTGAAGCGCTTCACGGGCCCTGACATAGTCTTTCAGCTCGGTGCGGGAGCTCACGAGCGCTTCCCAGGCGTCGCTGTCGAAGGCGTCCACAAGAAGTCTGCGGTCGCTCACCTCCGCGATATAAGCCGGTTCCTGACGGACTTCCTCCGCAAACAGGCAACAAGCCTGCGAGAAAAAGAGAAACAAGCAGGCAGGGTGAAGGTGGGGCACTCGCACAGCTCTGTGTGTATCTTTCATTCTAGAAGCTGAAAAGTAAATTTACAGACAGGCAATACACTTTTCCTGCAACCTTTTTCAAGGCTCACCTGGGCGGTAAACAAGTTAAGCGAACCGAGGGTCCAGTTGAGCTCAGAACCCGCTAACAGACCCCCATCCCCTCCGACTTTGGGCAGGAAATTCATCCGAGCTTTCCCGTTAAGTTCCGCATACTTCTCCCCTCAAGCGGGTCGGTCAACCTTGCGCATGCTCTGGTGGAGGGCTCCCAGCGACCACCTCCGCCTTGGGATTCTGGGGAAAGCTGTTGCTCAAACGCCTCCCAGAGGTAAGGGTGTACCCCAATACCTCATGCAAGCACCCTCGCCGTCCGCCCGGAAGAACTTCGTGCTAGATACGAATGTTTTACTGCACGATCCGCAATCTATGTTCTGTTTTCAGGAACATGTCGTTTGGATTCCGGTGGAGGTTCTTGAAGAACTAGACAAGTTCAAGTCCGAGAACACCACCCGCGGAGCCAATGCCCGCGAGGTGCATCGGAAACTCAACGAACGCTTTCCCAGCGCCGACCAGATGCGCGACGGCGTCCCGCTCGAAAACGGCGGCATCCTGCGCGTCTGCGTCAATGCCGCTCTTCACTACGAAGACGGAGCATGGAAACAGTCAGGCGCCAGCCCCCGAGCCGCAGCCTCCCTCGCCCTTTTTCCGGACCTGACCCGGATGGACAACCGCATCCTGCTCACCGCCGCGCACCTCGCTGACACCGAGCAGACACACGCCATCCTAGTCACCAAGGACTTGAACCTGCAGCTCAAGGCGCGCGCTCTGGGCCTCGAAGCTCAGGACTACCGCACCGATCGCGTTGAAGACGATCAGGACATCCGCCGCACCCAGCGCCACAGCAGCTCCGAGGAATACGAAACGGTAGAACTCCCCATCCAGCGCCTCCAAGCGTTCTCCAGCGAAGGGCACATTCACCTAGAACTGAACGAGCGCCGCTTTTTAGACAACCAGTACCTCGTGTTCCACAGCCCGGAAAACCCCAAGCACGGCGTCCCTGCGCGCTACGTGCGGAACGGAAACTTCCAAGCCCTTCAGCGCGAAAACATCAATATCCGCGGCGGCCGCAGCCTCCAGGCCCTTAATCTGGGGCAGCGCTTCCTTCTGGACGCTCTCTACGACCCCTCCATTTCCCTGCTGACCGTTTATGGGAAGGCGGGCACCGGAAAAACGCTCCTGAGCGTGGGAGCAGCACTCGAACAGGTCCAGGAAGGCGAGTACGAAAAAATCCTGATCACCCGCGTCATCATGCCCACGGGCAAGGACATTGGATTTCTGCCGGGCCGCATTGAGGAAAAGATGCAGCCGTGGCTACAACCCTCCTACGATGCGCTGGAGTACCTCATGGCCAAACCCCGGAAACCCGAGGCCTTTGAAGGCAAAAAGGTGAGCCACCGCAAGACCTCCCCGGGTTCCCCGGGCGCTGGACCCGACAAGCGCGTCAAACCCTACGAACCCCTGCTCCAGTCCGGCCTTCTGGAAGTTGAGGCCATCACCCACATCCGCGGGCGCTCCATCCCCCGCTCCATATTCATTGTGGACGAAGCCCAACAACTTACTCCCCACGAGGCAAAAACGCTCGTCACCCGCATGGGGAAGGGCAGCAAAATGATCCTCATCGGCGACCTCGCTCAAATCGACAATCCCTACGTGGACGCCCACACCAACGGGCTTGTCTACACCCGCAACCGTCTCCAGGGCCAAAACTTCATGGCCCACGTCAACCTCTTCAAAGGCGAACGCAGCGCCATGGCCGAAGTCGCCGCAAACCTCATGTAGCCCCGGGTGGAACCCTTTTAATGTCACGCAATACACCCCGCGCCCTGTGTCAAAAAGCCCTCCTAGAGTGGGAAAAAGGACGCATCTTTTCAGACGAAATCCTTCACGGCCTGCTCGAAAAAAATCCCCTCTCCTCCTCTGACCGCGGTCTGCTCACCGAGCTCTTCTACGGCGTGCTCCGCCATTTACGCCGCCTCGACTGCATCATCGGCTGGCTGCGCGGCGGCGAAATCGATCCGGAAACCAGCAACCTCCTGAGGGCCGGCCTGTACCAGATCTTCCACCTGCGCGTCCCCCCTCATGCCGCCGTCTTCGAAACCGTCTCCCTGGCCGGCCGCTCCAGGGGCGTGGTGAACGCCGTGCTGCGCCGCGCCGTGCGCGAACAAGCCGACCTGGAGGCGAAACTCGAAGCCGAGCCCCTCGGCGTGCGCGAATCCCACCCGGATTTCCTCGTGGAACGCTGGACCGCCCAGTTCGGCGCCGCCGCCGCCCTCGAAATCTGCCGAAATAACAACACGCCCTCGGAAAACTTTTTCCGCGTCAACACGCTTAAAATAACGCCGGAAAAACTCCTCGAATCCCAGCCGGACGCCGAGTTGATCGACGCAGCGCGCGGCCTCCTCAAGCTCCGCAAAATCCCAGCGGAGTGGCTCAGCAAGGGCCTCGGCTACGTGCAGGATCCCAGCACCCTGCTCGCCCCGGACCTGCTCGCTCCCCAGCCCGGCGAACGAGTTCTCGATACGTGCGCCGCGCCCGGCGGGAAGACGACTTATCTCGCCCAAAAAATGGCGGGAAAAGGGGTCATCATCGCATGCGACCTCTACGAATCCCGCATCAGCCGGCTGCGCGACAACGTAGGAAGACTCGGAGCCTCCTCCGTGCGGGTACATCTGCTCGATTTTTTAATGCCGCCCGAACCCGGGAGTCCGCTTCTGGACATGCCCTTTGACAAAATCCTGCTCGACGTCCCCTGCTCCAATACCGGCGTGATCCGGCGCCGGGTGGACGTCCGCTGGCGCCTCACCGAGGAGGACTTCATCCGGATGCCGGTCCAGCAGTTAGCCTTGGTGCGCCGTGCCGTTCCCTTGTTGAAACCCGGCGGCCACCTGGTTTATAGCACGTGTTCGCTGGAAGCGGAGGAAAACGCGGAAGTCGTGAGCGCCATCCAGAGGGAGTGTCCCGAGCTTGAACTCGAAGAGGTCAAAAGGGCGCTTCCTTTCGAGGCCCATACGGACGGTGCGTTTGCAGCCCGATTCAAAAAACACTGATCCACCTATAATTCCCCGCATCTCCAAAGGCGTGCTAAACCGGCGTCAGCGATCGCAGGGGGCAGCCCGCAGCATTGTCGTGTTCAGCAACCCGCACCGAGACGGTCTATCCCTCGGGACGTTTATTTGTGAGTGAACGCCTCTAGCGCCTTCGGACCAAATACGTTCGAAAAGTTTGTGGCGCCTTCGGTTGCCAGAAGAGAGGCCCCTTCCGGACTCCAGGAAAGGCGGGTGAAAACTTGCGCCGGGTTGACGATCGTCTCAAGGAGGGTGTCTGTGCGCAGATCCCAAATTTTGAGCGTATAATCATCGGCGCACGTGGCGAGCAGGGGCAGTGCGGGGTGCCAGGCCACGGCCGTGAGCGCCTCGTCGTGGGCGCGAAATTGTCTCTCCACTTCCAGCGTCACGCCATTGCGGATGCGCACACGCATGTCGGAGCCAGCCTCAGCGATTTGGGAGCCATCCGGGGCTGCCGCGACAGCCACGGCCTCAGGGGCGTTTTTTTGGTTCGCCAGCGTGCCAGTCTCTGCGTTCCAGAGGCAAAGTGTGGGTTCAAGAGTGGCTTTTTTTTCCGGCGTCTCGGCGGTGAGGGTCTGACAGACTTCAATCACCGAGGTCGCATTCACCCAGTCTCCGACAAATTCTCCCGGAAACTCGATTCCTTTCCGATTTAAAGAGGCGAGTCTTTTGCCTGAGCGCCCGTCAAACACGCCTTCCCAGCACCACACGCGGTGGCCGCTGGGGCTGGGTTGGGCGAAACGACGGGAATGGGGGAGAGAGACCGCGGCGAGCTCCCAAAGCTGGCCGTCTTCTTGAATCTCGTAAGTGCTGAGGAGTTGGTCCTGTTGGCGGTGCTCCCGAACAGACAGAATTTTTCCATTTCTGCTGACGCGCACGTCGGCTGCGTAGCCCCCCAGGAACGAGTGCCCCGCTAGGACAACGGACGGCTTCTCCCGGAGGTCCAACAATCGAACGTCCAGGGGAGAGAGAGGATGGCCCGGATGCGTGCGCATATTCTGCAGGATAAAGCCCGGTTTGTGGGAGAAACCTGAGACGGCAGGGACACGCAACTCGGTTTTATTCGCGGCATCGGGGGCCTTCCACACCTTCATTTCAGTCCCCCTCGTGACGACGATTTGCCCGGAAACGGGGTGGGTGAGTATGCCCCACTCTTCGGTGCCCTTCCGCTCGAAGTACACGGGAAGCGAACGAATCAAATATCCAGACCCTGCATCCCAGATTTGGAGCGCCCCACATTTTTCGGACTTCGGGGAAATCGTCGCTAGGGATGGGCTTAAATTAAGGTACGAGAATTGGATGAGGCTGGAGCTGAGTCGCCCCGTGGGCAGGCGAAAGGAAAAATTAGTCTTGCCCGTATTCGGGTCAATTTTCCGACACGAGTCCCCCTGTAAGACAAAGACGCATGTCCAGTCTGCAGAAGGAGCGGCCCGGTCATTGACCCCTACATGTGCGAAGCCAATGGTCTTTGCGGGCTGTGGAACCGACGGTTGCTCAGGAAAGGAGCTGCCGTCCACCACGTTCAGTCGGAGCAGTCCCTTGTACTCGGAATAGACGTACACCCAGGCGGAATCGTCCGAAAAACCGGCCACGCAGATGCCAGTTCCTGCGCGTTCCCAAAGCAGGGCTCCAGAATTGCTGTCCAGAACTGCCACGCTTTCGGAGCGGTTGTTTTTGGGGGTGCGCAGCAGGAAACGCCCGTTCGGACTAAACTTTAAATCGGTGCCGGCCCCCTTAAACTGCCACGAAGAAACAACACTCAGGGGCGTCTCGGGTTTTTTGAGCGCGTACACTTCAATCTGCTGGCGTGGAAGTCCTGCAGGAGCCTCTTTGTCCAGCGTACGCGCCAGCGCGAGCCGTTCGCCATCAGCAGACAAAGTGGTGACTCCACGCTCGAGCTTGGCGGCATCCAGTTTGAAAAGATCCTCGGCGGCACCTGTGCCCAAATCCAACCGGCGCACCCAGCCGTCGGCTTGGATCGTGATCAAAAGATCGGGCGCCTTCGGGTGCGGCAGAAGGCTGAGCCATCGGGTGGCGTTTTTGGCCTGAATGGTTAAATCGGAAGAGTCAGTGCGTTGCTGCAGATAATGCCACTCCTGCTTCCTGAGGTCCTCAGGAACCTTCCCGAGCACGCGGCGCATGACTTCCGCGTTCAAATCTTGCTCTGCAGCCTCGGCGAAAGCGAGCTGGGCGCGGGCGGTCTCCTGGCGTGCATGCTCCTTTTCTGCAAGCGCCTTCTGGGAATTAGCCTCCGCCCTGCGTGCATTGTCCTCCGCCTCTGCCAGATTATCCCGAGCTTCTTTGGCGCTATCATGTGCCTCTCTCGCACTGGCCTGCGCTTTTTTGGCGTTTTCCGTGGCTTCGAGGGCGCTCAGGAGCGCCTGTTTTTGACTGGCGGCCAGCCGGACCGTGAACGCGATCGCGCCGAAGATCAGCACCACCAGCAGGGCCGAGGTCGCACGGTGGCGTATGATCCACAAGATCAACTGGCGCAGAAAATTGGCGTTTTCAGCCTCCGTGGCATAGCCGTTTTGGAAGGCTTCCACATCCGCTTTGAGTTCGGCGACACTGCCGTAGCGGGCCTCGGAATCCTTGGACAAAGCTTTCAGGGTCACCGCCCGGAGCGCCTGGGGCGGCCCCGATCTCATGGTAATGGGAATGTTCTGAGCGCCAGGGGGAAGAGGGGCACGCTTGGTGGTCATGGGGCTGAGCTCGCCCCTGCGCACTTTGGCAAGCACTTCCTCCAGCGTCTTCGCCTGCACTGGCGCGTGTTTTGTGAGGATCGCGTACAATAACCCGCCCAAAGCGTAAATGTCGGAGCGTTCGTCAAGAACGCCCCCCGCCGCCTGTTCTGGGGACATGTACTGGGGGGTGCCTTCGATACACAGGGAGTCATCTTCCGCCGGATGAGCCGCCTGCGCCATTTGCTGCACTCCCCAGCTATTTCCCTTAAGCGGTCTCGCCAGCCCCCAGTCCATCACGAGCACCTCCCCGAATTCACCGACCATGACGTTCTCAGGCTTCAGGTCCCGGTGCAAAAAACCTTTCGCATGCGCAAACCCCACCGCGTCGCACACCTTCTGAAAAACCCGCAGCAAGCGCTTTAGAGTATAATGCTCACAAGTCTCCTGATGGCAGGACTTCAGCTCCCAGAGAATACTTTGCAAGGTCTTTCCCTGAACGAGTTTCATCGAATAAAAGGGCAGGCCCTGGGCGGTCTCCCCCATCGCGTGCACAGGCACAATATTTGGATGGGAAAGGTGGGCTAACACCCTCGCCTCCCGCTCAAACTGTTTGTTTCCCCCCTCAGACTTAACGCTGCTTACCTTCACCGCCACATCGCAATCCAGCAGAGGGTCTTCGGCCGTGAAAATCCGTCCCATCCCCCCGCGTGCAATCTCGTTCCTGAGATTGTAAGCCATTTGCACCGGCGCACTCCGCTCCACCACAAACTCGAAGGGCTTCATGTCCAGGTGCAAGGTGGCCTGTTCGAGCTCGGCCACTTCCGAGGGCCCCAATCCGGACAGGGCATGGTCAGCCGCACTCTTGAGTTCCACGAGGTTTTCCTCTTTCCCATCTGCGCACGAACGTCTGATTCGCAACGTCTGCTCCCACAACTCCACCGGTTTCACCTCAACGCTCCGCCGCTCAAAGCGACGGAGAATCTGCGTGGACTCCTCGGCCGACCTTTCCTCGATGCGCGCAACCTCCACAAGGGTTTCCCCCACCTGCAGCACAGCCGGATATTCCGTCTCGGCCCTGCCCTCGAGGGGACGCCCGTTCAAGCGGGTTTCCCCGCGAAGATCCAGTAAGTGGATCTCCATCTTTGACTCCCCCAGAATTAACAACGCGTGCCGGCTGGAAAGGTGCTCTCCGTGCGCCCGTATGGCGGCATCGGCACCGGAGCCGATGGAATATTCTCCCTGGGCCAAGTGCAATGAAATAGGGTCGACCGAGGGGGTGCGAGTTGACACTCGCCAGAGTTTCATGAGGGGGCATCTTGAATGATAAAGATGTATAATGAAGCTAAATATCAGCTTTTAGCGCGCCCCGCGCCCCGCGCCCCGCGCCCCGCGCGACGCTACCGAACGCGCGAACTCCGAAAAGGTGCATCGACCGTCAAACCGCGTAATCACGGGGGAAAATGCCATAGCGTCGGACTGCAACCGCAACCTCATCCTGATCGTCACAGAGGGGCACACCCCACGCAGTTGTTGGTGGTGCTGTCTATCGAACAACCACGCCTTTCTCTGCGAGTTCTTGCAGGAAGACCTCCGCTTCCACCGGGCTAATGAGGAAATTCTTCAATGCTCCTGTACGACGGCGCAGCAGTACAATTCGCTTGGGAGACAGGGTATTCGTCCAGTGCTCGTTCAGGAATGCCCAGTCATGTGCAGCGTATTCAATATCGCTCAAGGAAACCTTACGAACAGTGAGTCCGTACACGCGGACCCGCACATGCCCTTCGTCAATCGTGAAGGTCATGCCCCAAAAGATGGCGTGGACCATCACGACAGGGATGAGCAAAGAAGCGAATGGGAGTAGCTTGAGGAGAGCCTCCATTTAATGACACACGGTATGTTGAATTGGTCTGGTCTCAATAATGACCCGACAGAGGAACTAGGGGTCAGGAACTTCCTCGGTAAGCCCATCTGATAGCCCTGCACCACTGGAAAAATCTCTGGTTGCCGCTGAACCTGTCCCAAACAAGCCGAGAAGGCTCGCAAAAATTCATGCCAAAGCCCTGCATCCTTTGATTCGTACCCTTGGAAAGCCTCAGCCAATTTGTCCTTGGCCTCTGGAGGAATCGCGATCCGATTACCCCTGATTCTTTACGATCCACTCCCTCACGGAATCCCATGACTCCAACAATGTAGGATTCTGTTCAGCCTTGACCCGAATCCGCCCCACCTCCTCGATTTGCCAGTCAGGCACAGGGATTTGGTCCGCTTCCTTGGCGATACTGTCCCAAAGATCTTCGACGAGTTGTAGCCGTTCCGCGCAACTCAGCTCAAAAAGCGGTGCGAATTCAGCGTTCATAAACTGGGCTTACTTCTATGCGGGGAGATTGGAAACCGATTTAAATTCTCAGGGTCATCCCCTTTTCGCTTCGCTTCCATCAGAGCCGAGGGACTGCCCTCGCTGTTGACAAATCATTTTTGAACAGTACTTTAGGAACGGACTAAGCTTACTTGGTCGGAGGGTGGTTACTGACTTCGGTTGGTGCCACCCTTTTGCCTTTTTGGAGTACGGAGAGGTCTTGAAACCGTTCCGCTTATTCTAGGAGCCCGAGTAGACCTTTGTTTAAAGCTTAACCGCCATACCACCCTGTAGCCTCGGTTACTTATCGGTGACGCTGGCGAGAGTTTGCATCATCCTGTGCTTTGGTGTACGCACCAACCAAATGTCGTTCGCAGAACTACCCATACAGATTGATCCACGGCAGGTAGCTGTCTTTTGCAAGGACCGTGGAATCCGCCGTCTAAGCCTCTTTGGCTCGGTTCTGAGGGAGGACTTTGATCCAGTACGCAGCGATGTCGATGTATTGGCGGAGTTTCATCCCGAAGCCCTGAGTCGACTGGGCTTGGACTATTTTGGGTACGGCGAGGACTTGTCCCAGATTATTGGCGCCCGGGTGGACCTTTGCTCAAGGCTGAACCGTCATATTGCTCGCTCCATTGGAAACGAAATGCTTTCCATCTATGACGAAGCATGATTCCCG
>QQND01000047.1 GCA_003402745.1 Verrucomicrobiota bacterium | reverse complement strand
CGCGGAGACGCGGAGGTTGGAGATGGAACCTCCTTTTTTACAGGAATTTGTATTTCTCCGCGCCTCCGCGCCTCCGCGTGAGCTTTTGTTTTCAGGATGAAAGGGCTGAAGTTCGAATGGGATTCAGAGAAACAAGCACCGTAGATTCTGGCGCGCATTGGGCGGGGCTGACTAAGCACTCGTATAAAAGGGGGGCAGACCACGCGCGGCTTTGGCGCAGGTACTCCGGCGGCGGCGGAGCTCGAGAGGCTCCTCGGCAGTCGCACTGGCCGCTTCTTGCTACTGGGACTGCGCCGGGGCGAGGGCTTTGAGAATTTCATCCCTCTCCACGAACGCCGATTCCACCCCCTGCGCAGGCATATCCACGCGAGCTGACCACGCGATCACATTGAGCATCAGTTTCCGGAAATCGTCATTGCGCCAGTTCTCGTAGAAGTGACCGCACGTGGTGCCGAAGCCGCGTCCCCCGTCGGGTCGCTCTTTGGCCCACGCCACCCACCGACCATCGGGGTCTCGTCCCGGCAACGCGGGCACCGCCAAAAGCGGCGCGAGCGAGCGATCTTCGGGATTAAAACGCAGGTTGTAGTAAAACTCCTCCTTCAAACGGAACGGCTGCACACCGCGCAGTGCCGCGTGACCGGGATTTGGAAAACTCAGCTCCGCATCCAGCACCTTGATCGCCGAATACCAGCGCCGCTTGCCCTCGGTTTCCCATTGGAAATAACCGCCGCTCCACGACAAAATTTCCTCCCGGTAAACCTCCGGCGCAAAGGTCGAAAAGTGGAACGTCCCAAACCCGCATCCCCGCTCCACCTGACGCCGGATCGTTTGCATCTGCCCGGGGTTGGCGAAATGCGGGGCTTCCTCGTATTTATCGCCGTCGCGACCGTCCGAGAGCACGATAGTGGCGTCGGCATTTTCGAGAACGCCCTCCTCTTTGGGCCATCCGTCAAAAACCATCTCCACCCGCACCTGGTCGCGGATGTTGGAACGGTCGAACAACACTTTGAGGAGGCGTACCGACCACGCGTAATCATGAATCCCGTTTCCCTCGGGGCCGTGGCTTTTTTTACCCGCAATCAGCACGATTTTTTTCGGGGCGGACACCGGTGCCGGAGCTGACAATGCAGTCGGCACCGAGGCGACCATCGCCAGGGCGAAAAGCCGGTAGATGGAGCGCCTCCGCGCGCCCCCATTTGCAGCACGCACGCGGGTGCGGGGATGGATGGTTAACCGTGCTTGGAGGAGGCTGAAAAGAGGAACGCGCATAGGGGATTCCCGGACTATACAGCGTACCCCCTGCCTCTGCTTGCAGCACGGCGTCAGATTTTGGAACAGGAACGGCACGGCTCCAAGAGGCGGGGCAGGCCAATGAAATCGCTTTTCGTCCATTTCCGCAGCGCGCGCGGCATCGTTGCGGGGCGCGCTGAAAACAGGGGATCCGACTGGAGACGTGCGAGCCAGACCGATGAGGTCATACCGTTCCAGATATTGAGGAAGGCTGGTATACCAGCGCACTCCTCGGCACACACCGAACCCGCCGAGGGCGCGCCCTGCCTCTCCCTGCGGGCAGACCGGGACCGGAGCAGGTGGTGATGGAGTATAAAGAGAAGCCTGCGCCCCGCGGCGCTTGAAACGGTTTTTTATTCGAAGCCAAAGGATGCGAGCACTTGACCGCGAACCGCATGCATTCATTCTCCTCCTTCTCACGCCTCCCGCTCTCTTGCACCTGCGCCCTCGATCGCGCGGACAATCCCATGCCTACAGCGGTTGGTGCGGATTTTTTGAGAAAAAAGCGGCGGTTGGTGGTGGGGAGTATGGTTTTCATTGGGGAGCAGTCCTTATTTTTTGATCATGTCTGCAAATGCCTCCGGTTGCAGGCCCATGCTGCGCTTTACGACTTCGGGATTCGTAGCAAAGAGATCGGGGAAATCGAGGGGGACTTTGGTGTCCACAAACTGGTCGATGGGGAACTCCGGAACCTTAGCAGGATCGAGCCGCTCAAATATCGCGAACTGGGGATCGAGCACGACGGAATCGGTGGGGGCGACGCGTTTCTTGTATTCGGGCAATGTCATGCGTGTGTGTCCGAGAACCTTCCCGGCCTCCTTGAAGTTGAGGACCCAGTAAAGCGTGCGTTGGCTTTCAGGCACGCGCAGGAAGTAGCAGTTGTTGCGATCGACGATGGCATCCTGATTCCCGAAGGACATGAAGTGAATGTTGTTCTTCGCTTTGAAGGCGCTGCTGTCGCAGATAATGTTACTGCTCAGCGTGGCGGGCGTGCTGAGTTTCACGGCCTCAATCATGTGGCTGATGAAGACGCAGTGCTCGACGCGGAAGCCGGGACAACTGGTCACCTCCAAGCCGTCTGAACCGCGAATGATCACGCAGTTTGACACGAGCACGTCGCTGCTGTCCGCACCCATGAGCAGGCCGCCGGAGTAGCCCGCGCCGCGTCCGTCCCAAAGCAGGCGACGCAGCGTGACGCGGTGGCTTTGATTCACGTTGATCACGCGCTGAGAACAGTTGCCCTGACCGCCCATGCGGAAGTCCCGAAAATAGAAACCATCCACCTCAATGTCGTTCTTTCCGTTGATGACAAAGGCCGTTTCGATGCGCCGACCACTGCCATCGAGAATGACTTTTTCACCGGGGATGCTTCTGAACTTGATCGGGCGTCCTTTGGTGCCAGTGGTGCGAACACGGACTTTCTCAATATAAGTGCCGCCCGCTATCATCACGGTGTCTCCGGGCAGAGCCTGCGAGGCCGCGTGCGCGATGGAATGCCAGGCACTCCCCCGCTCAAGGCCCGAGGCAGAGTCGCTGCCGTCGGTGGAGACATAGAGCGTGCGCGGCGCTGGATCGGCCGCCTTCGTCGTGAAGGAGATGGCTTCATACTTCGGGTTGACCACTTCACCCGGGCCTTGATCATCCAGCGGGTAGATGAGCTTGGCTGACGTGAGCTTGAAGTAATAAGTCGTGCCCGGCTTCAAACCGGTGAGACTAAAGTTTCGGAAGGTATCTTCATCGTTGGTGACCTTGTACTTTGCCTGGGTCTCACAGGCGGGAGTTTCGCCCCACGCGATGCCAGATTCCGAGCCTCGCGACATCTGCCACTCGATGTTCGCGGTGGTTGCGGTGACAGAGTGCAGCGTTGGCGCCGACATGCTCAGCGCGTTTGACATTAGATCTTGGTGAATGCCCAAGCTCTTGCCCAAGGCTCCGCCGACGGCGAGTGCGATGCGATCCTTCACTTCAGATATGCCATCACGCAGTGAAAACACGGTCCGCAATTCGCGGGCGTAGATATCTTGAGCCGTTTTCCTCGCATCGGTGAGCGCGATCGTCTGCCCGTTTACCATCCATGCTTTATCGGCGTCGGCGTAGCTGTTGTAGTCGCTGTATCGGAGCGCCAGGTTCACGTCTGCCGCAACACCGAACGTGACTGCCGGTCCGTGCCGGTTGTCATACACGTTGCTGCTGAGTTCGACGCCCGTGCAGCCATCGAGTTGCACGCCGACCTGCGCAAAGCGTGTGAACTCGCTGTGGGAGACCGCCAATCCGTTGCAGTGGGTCGCGTGCAACGCCTTGTCGTCCGCGAAAAAGCGGCAGTTGTTAAAGCGCACCCTTTCACTTGCGGTGACGCTGACGGTGCTGGCAAAGTTCAGGCGCTCAAACTCAATTCCGTGACCGCCCTCCACTTTGATCGCGCCCGGCATCAAGACTCGGGCCGTGCCACGGGCGCGCCACGAGATCGGGTCGGGTCCCGTATTTTCAGCCTTAATGACGACATCCCCGCTATACACACCTTGCTCAAAGTAAACCGTGTGGCCAGCGCGCAGTTCCTTCGCCGCACGTGCCACCGTCTTCCAAGCAGCTTTTACCGAGAGACCATCGGCCAAATCGTCACCATCGGTCTTCACAAAAAAGACATTACCCTGGTACGGGAATGGCCCGCGGTCGCTCTTGTCAGGGGCAGAGCCGCGCATCGTCGAAGTCGATTGCAGCCGGAAATCGAAGTTGAGCGGGTCGGCAAACTCTTGACCCCGGTTTACGCGCTCGAAGTTTAAGCGAATCGAGGTGTCTGTGCCCGCCTTGACACCATCCAGGTAGGTGTTCCTGAAACCAATGATCGAGCGGACGACCTCCCGATGCGACGGCAAATAACTCAGCGCCACGCAGTCTCGCACATCGGAGATCTCGCCGGTCTTTCCTCCCTTGATGCCAAGATCGAGCACGTTGCCCCAGCCCAGGGAGTTCTCGATGAGACCGTAGCCTTCACCGCCATAAAGTCTCACACCCACGCCGCCCTTGTAGGCCGTGCAGCGACGGAGCGTGTCATTGCGGACAGCGACAGCGACCACGCCGCCACACTCAAAACCATGCGGCGAGATGTTGCCGTAGGCGACGCAGTCCTCAAGTAAGTTGCCGCCTTCGTTTCCGCTGCGCGTGAGAATGCCGCCGCCATTGAGGAAGGCCGTGCAGTGGCGGATCACACAATCCTTCGCCTCTTTTAAAACAATGCCCCAGGTGCACGCCTCCGTGTGCCACGTCTGCATCACCGCTTTTTCAAAACCACGCGCTGCGATGCCATCCAGCACCACCCGTTTCGGCTGCTCCAGCATCAACCCATGCGCTCCTGTCACCGGAATGCTGTAGCGATGCAGATCTACTGGACGCAGGTCCGTGCTGGAGACATAGAGTTTCGACGACGCCGCATCATAGAAGGAACTGCCCGGCTGAAACTCTACCTCTGCCTGGGTGGCTTGTGTGCCGAGCCGCTTCAATGTGTCCACTTCATACACGGCCTGGACATCGCCTGTGAAATCGGCCTCAAAAGTGTTTCGCGACCCCGGCAATGGTTTGAACACCGGCGCGTCCACATCACCTCTTAGCAGCACCGTGCCCCGCATCTCTGCACGGATGGTCGTCTCCTTCTCCGCACTGCCAAGACCTTTCCTTGCGACCGCTTCCGCGTACTCTCCCCGCCCGATGTTCAAGGTGTCTCCCGGTTGCAAGGCATCCACGCCCTTTTGGATCGTGAGGAAAGCCGCCCCGCGACTTGTGCCCGCATTTGAGTCGAGGCCTTGTTTGTTTACGAAGAAATCTGTGGCGTGCAATGTGGTACAGAATAAGAACAGGAGCAGTGTGGGTTTCATAGAGCGTGGGGAGGCTGATCTTCGACATCCGCAAGCAACTTCACTCCCGCTAGAACGTTGACGACATGTCTTTTAATGCCGATGAATGCCAGTTTTATGAGGGGAGCTTTAGAACAGATGGGGTCGGTTTGTCGGAATGGCAGAATACAGTTTTACTATGCACCGGGTAATTCGCGTAAGCCATGGACATCGCTCCACAACCATCTGGAATTTTTCAACCATGCTGTGGCTTCCCCATCCTCATGAGTGGCACCTTGTTTATGAAGGGGGCTAGCTTTGGAGGTCCATGGGTTCGCGCAGTGCGCCTTCGAAATATCGGAAGCCTTGGGAAGAGACGCGCGGCTTTGAGAGCCTTACCGCTGATAAATCGGCAGATAGTGGTACTTCACGCTCAGGCTGAGGACGGCCATCGCAGTGCGATAGACGCGGTTGCCCTCACTGCCTCCCGTGCTTTTCCATGAGCCATCCTCTTCCTGCAGGGGAAGCAGGACTTCCGATGAGCGCTTGGCTCCAGTCTCGGCATGTTCTCCGCCCCTTTGATACATTCCCTGGGAATAGTAATAGGTTCCGTAGTAGAACCAGGAGGTGCTCGTTTTGGGTGGGTTTTGCAGGAGCCAGTCGGAGGTTGCAGCGACTTCCTTGCAGCCGTATTCGCCACAAACTTGCAAGGCTAGGAGTCCCTCCGCGGCGGTTGACCAAACGGGGCTCTGGCTGATTTCGTAACTAAATCCCACCGGGGTATTCAGGCGGCCCGTGTCTTTGAAGGAACGCTTGATGTAACCGATGGCGGCGTCAATGGCGTCCTTGGGGACCACGAGGCCTGCATTTTTTGCGGAGCGCAGGGCCATGAGTTGCCAGATCGTGACTGACAAATCAGAGTCCGTAGCCTGCGGAGTGTAGCGCCAACCGCCTTCGGTGCCGGGTCGTTTTTTGACCTGCTGGGCTCTGAGAATCAAGTCCACCGCGTTCTGGCAGGCGCGCCGGAGGGTTGCGTCCTGGTCTGCGTCCCTGCCCATGCCCAGCATTTCAGCCAGAAAAAGCGTGGTGATCCCGTGCCCGTACATGCGCGATCCGTCTTTGGCGCCGAAGTATCCCTCCCGGTCCTGGCGTTCCGGTGCGAGCAGAAATGTGAGGGCATTCTGGACGGCCTCGCCGCCCGGAGTGTGATCGGAGGGTAGATTTCCCGTGGCGGCTATGGCGAGTGCGCTCAGCGCCGTTATGGCGGTTTCGTGAGCATCGGTTTCGCGGATGGCTCCGCGTTTGTCCTGTTTTGAGATGAGGTAGGTTGTTCCTTTGGTGGTGGCCTGGTCAATGCGGTCCGGTTCGGAGTGCACCGGACTTGCAGGGAGGAGCAACAAACCGAGAAGGAGGGAGGGAAAACGGCGTTTCATCGGCTGGGTTTTATGCCGCGCGCTTTCTCCGCTACGGCCTGGAAATAGGCGTCGATGGAGGCTCGGTATTCAGTAGGGGGCCGCTCCCGTTTGCCCTCCATGAGATCGGTCGCGAGGCGCTTTGGGAGGTTTCCCCAGTTGGCATCGCCGCTTTTGGTCACCAGAGGTAGTCCGATGCTGTTGGAAGCTGGTGCGTTCGGTTTTCCAACGGAGGAGTTGGCTGAATCGCTCTCCTCAGAGTTGCGGGCGAGGCGGTCGGCTTCCATGTGCGAATCGACGGCCGCGCTGATGGCTTTTGTCGCGGCCTCAGTACGGCCGGACTTCAGGGCCTCCAGAGCGTTGTTCAAAGCCTTTTGAGAGTCGTTCGCTGGGGTCGAGGCTGGGTGCTCTGGTGAGTTTTTTTGAGCGCCAAGCAGGGCCTCAAGTTTGGCTTGCGCCTGCTCTGCGGGTGTCGCCGCGAGTGCCGCCATTTCCGCGGCTCCGGACTCCCTTTTCTCAGCCGTGGTGCGGGTTCCGGTTTGCTGTTCGCTGTTTCTGAGGTTTTGTCGGGATGCGGCGATTTGTTCGGGGGATCCAGATTCAAGATTTCTGAAATGTTCGGCGAGTTGCTGGAGTTGTTTTGAGGTCTGGGACTGCTGGTCTGCGGCGCGTTCCAGGGCCTTTGCGGCTTCGGTGCGGGAGGCATTGGCCTCGTTGAGAGAGGCGAGAGTTTTTCCGCTGTCTTTGAGCTGGGCAGCGGCGGCGTCGGCGTCTCGGGCTGAGGCACGTCCTTCGGGGGTCATGGAGTCTTGGCGACTTGCGTCGGCCTGGAGTTCTTGTCGGAGTTGGTCCAATTGGCGGCCAAATTTCTCTTCGGCTTGGAGGACCTTTTCGGGGACGGGAGGGGCGGAGGCGTTTTTCGCGGCATTCAGCTCACGGGTGACCTCGGCGGCCTTTTGAGACTTTTGCGCCAGCGCGTCCAGGCGGGTGGCCAGGGATGGGGCGAGGGATTTTAGAGAGGCCCTCGCCTTTTGGGCAGCTTCAGTAGCGGCTTCGGAAGATTGTTTGAGCGCTTTCCCAGCCTCCTCCAAGCCTTCTTGTGTTTGTTTTAGAAGTGCGTTCTGCGCGGTGGTGGCAGCGGCGGCAGCCTCTTCCGGAAGACCGGCGCGGCGCACTTCTGGTGGGAGCTTTTGGAGTTGTTCGGAAAGCGCTTTGTGCTGGGGTGGCATTTTCTGTTGGGGCGAGAGCGCTTTCGGCATAGGTTCCTCAGCCGCCGATTTTTGAGCGAGGCTCTCCGTGTTTTTTCGAGCTTCGTCGAGGGAGGCTACGGCTTCGAGGGTTTGCAGCGCGAGGGCGGTTGCCGCGGCTTTTGCGCGCATCTCGGAGGGTGGGGCGCCGTTTTCAGCGCCGGCTTCAAGGGCCGCTGCTGCGGTTCGCAGGTCATGGTCCATTTGAGGAGAGGCGTTTCGGCGCGCGGCTTCCACCCGAGCGTCCGCGCGCAGGACGGCGGCTTCGGAATTGAGGCGTTCGCTTGCGAGAGCGGATTTATCTGAAGGAGACAGGTCCTTCTTTTTTTCCAACACCTCCAATTCGCGTGACGTTTGGGCGATGTGTTCTGCGTTTCGATTGTTTTCGGTTTGGAGGCGTTGAAGGGCTTTGACTGCTGCCTCCTGCAGTGTCGGAGCGAGGGTATCCAGCGCCTCAGCGGTTTGATCCAGACTTTTGGAGAGCGCCTTGCCGGCGGCTACCGCTTTAGGCGCGGACTCAGCCTCCTTGCCGGTGGCGATCTCCGCCTGAGCGGCGTTCAGGAGGCGATCCGCGTTTTGCTGGTCGTTTTGCAGGGTGCTGCGGACGCTTTTGAGTTTGGGGGCTGCCGCCGGGGAGCGTTCAGAGAGCGTTTGGAGCTCCTTCTGCAAGGCTGTTGTGGCGGATTGGTTGACTTGTTGGCGGCGGAGGGCCTCCGTGATGGCGTCCTTGGAAGGCCCATCTGCGGAGGGTGCCGGCTGGTCTGCAGCCGCTGCGATGGCGGTTTGCTCAGCAGCAAGCGCGCGCGCTTCTGCCGCTAAAGATTCGGCCTCCATTGCGGCAAGACGGGTCTGGGCGGCATCCCTTGTGCTGTTGGCGAGGGATGCGCCTTTTGCCGAGGCTTCGGCTGCGTGTTTGAGGACCTCTATGTCAGAGGCTTCTGGTTTTGTTTCTTGGGTTGTCGAACTGAGGCGGTTGAGGGCTTGGCGAGCGAGGGCGAGTTCTCCGAGTTCGATACGGTTAAGAGCTTGGGCCTGGTTTTTAAGGTTTGAGAGAGCGGAGAGGTCGGATTCGTTCCTGATCTGGGTTAGCACTTGTTCCCGCGCGGCTGCGGCGTTTTCTGCAGCGGAATCGAGCGCTTGTTTTGCGCGGGCGAGAGCTTGGTTTTGTTTGAGGATGTTGGGGGAACGCGCTTCATTTTCGGCCCGCGCTTCTTGAAGTGCTTTCGCTGCATCGTTGGCTTGTCTTGAGACTTCCTCCACGCGCCGGGTGATCGCTCGCTGCGCGGCCAAAGCAGGTGGAATCGCAGGGGAGAGGCCGCGTGGGGCGAAGGAGACTTGGATCACGCGTGATTCGGACCGCTGCCCTTTGTTATCGAGAGCGACAAACCGCACGGCGATGGTGTCGCCGGCCTTTGGATGTTGCTCAAGGGGGTCCCAGAGTGTGCGTAGATCGAGGTGTTTTGCGGCGGGAGCGGTTGGGGGGAGCGCTCGCCAGGGGCCCCGATTCAGGCTTGTTTCTTGGGCAAGCGATGCGATGCCGAAATCATCATCGACCGTTCCGGTGAATTCGAGTTTGTCCCCGAGGGGGAGAACGAGGTCTTGAACGGGAGTCTCCAGCGTGAGGGTAGGGGGGAGGTCGAGATCTACGCGCACCTCATGGTCCGCGCTTTTTGCAGAGTCAAAGTTTGTGGTGCTTGAAACCAAGCGCAGCGAGTAGACACCATTCTGTTTTAAAAGCAGGCGTGCATGGAGCACTGTTTGATCGGAGGGATCTTTGGAGAGGACAACTTCTTCATGGATTTGTCCGGAGGAGAATTTAAGAGTGCCGGTGGCGATTGCCTGGTTTGTTTTGAAGGAGAGGTCGACAAGGGTTCCCTCCACGGCACCGATGCTACCGTCTGCAGAAGTTTCGGTGAGTTCCGGCAGGCCGGTATATGCGGGGGGATGGTAGACTCGGGTGAAGGATAGGACGCGTGGGCGTGGTGCGGGGAGAAGATGAAAAAGTTTGGTGGCGCCGTCACCTGCTCTGACGCGGTAGTCGATGGGTGCATCCAAGATGTCCAGATCGGCCTGGAAGCGGTTTGGACCGAGGGCGTTCATGGGAGTGGATTTTTCGGTTTTATTGCCGGAGGGAACATCGAGAGTGGGCTTGAGTGCCGGGCGCCCCTGAATTTCAACGGAGACAGCAAGCCGTTCCCCGGCAGGAACAACCCCTTCGTTTGGGGAGGGCGAAACGACAATGATGAGGGTTTCTGAGGAGCGTTCAAGGGGGGCGAACGGCAAGAGAATACGCGCGCAACTGCGTGCAAAGCGCGGCCCGCCCAAGAGAAGGCCGAGGAGTAAAAAAAGCGCCACGACGGAAGCTGCCAAGATGTCCCATTGGATCTTTTTCCAAGGCAGCAACCGGGTGCAGTCCAAGGTGGTGATTGCGCTAGCTGTGCGTGCCTGATGCAGTTCGCGGAGTGCTGCTGAGTCGCCACTGATTCCTACAGGCCCGCTTAGTTCGACGGCGGAAAGGAGCGAGCCCTTGAGTGTGGGCTCTGAATGTTCGATTGCCTCTGCAATTTTCTGCTGTGTTCTGGGGCGGGAGAGCAGCGCACCGGCCCTGAGCCAGACGGCAGCGAATGCGGCGGTGTAGACGAGGGCGGCCGCTGCAACTCGGGTGCGGTCTTCGAGAAGGAGGGGTCCATCGAGGGCTGCTGCGGAAACGGTAAAAATGAAGAGAGCGATGAGAGCCGTAAGAAAGGCCCGAACGCAGAGCAGGCGGCGACGGCGGGTCTCAAACTTATAAAGAAGCCCTTGAATGTGTGGATGCAAGTTCATGATGATTTGCCGTTTAAACCTACAGGAGACCGATGCGTTTGCGAAGAATCCATTCCAGTCCGAGCAATAAAATGATGGGAGAAAACCACCAGTAACTCTGCCACAGCAGCGTCTCGGATTCGTAAACCTGCCCCGCCTTGAGGGGGGTAATGTGATTTAAGAGATCTGCCGTCTGCTCCTCCCTCAGGTATTTCCCCTGGGAAGTCTCGGCCATTTTGACAAGCATCTCTTCTTTGAGGGTGAGTTCGCTTAACTCTCCAGTCTGCGGGAGTCGCACTTCAAACCTTACTCTGGCGGTGCTCTTGGAGGGACCGCCCGAGTCCTCGACGCCAAAATCGTAGATGCCAGGTTCCAGGGGCGCCGAGCGACCCGCGAAAGTATCGGCTCTGCTGGGCTCCTGAAGGAGATGCACAGAGGCGTAGCGTTTGCCATCCCGCCAAAGCGTCGCTTCAAGGGAGGTGCGTGGTTTGCCATCGCGGATGCGTGCGCGGAGCGCGGCGGTGAGGCCGGGCGAATAACTGAAGGAGTCCGTATCCAGGGCGATTTGGTCGTCGAGGGTTGAGAAGGTGGCCTCTGCGAGTTCGTTGACGAGCTGGCTCCAGAAACGCTCTTGATACTTGCCGGCGATTTCGTTCCGCCACCTCCAGGTCTCGTCGCTGGCCATGTAAGCGATGTGTCCAGAGCCGTATTGGCGGAAAACAAGGACGGGGCTTCGACCCTGAGGGGTTTGCGATTCGAGGAGGGTTTCCGTCCCCGGGAGGGCGACGGCGCGAGAGAGATGGCGCGGTGGTGGGAGGTTTTTCCAGACCTCAGCGGGATCAGACGCATTCTCCTCGAGTTTGAGCGCCGCAAAAGAGCGGCCGCGTTCTGTGAGTTCCAAGGGGCCGATGGCAGAGTCGCCGGCACCAGCTTCCGGGGTTGGGAAAGTGACGGGTAAAAGACGGCTTAGGGGGCGGTTTCCATAGCTGGAAAGCATTTGCCGAGCCCCGTCTAGGAAGAGCAGTCCGCCTCCTTTTTTGGAGATGAAATCGGAGATCCATTGCAGTTCCACATCGCTGAGCATTGCCGGGGGAACGTCTCCGAAAATGATCATGTCGTACTCCGAAAGCGTTTGTTCGTCGGCGGGGAACGCCCCTGCGGAGAGGCCCCGGAGCCACGGTGTTTTTCCATCCGGTTCCGCTAGGAGCGAATTGACCTGCCATTGTGGATCGCGCTCAAAGAGGCTGCGAATGTAGCGAGTCTCCCAGCGCGGACGACCATCGAGGAGGAGCAGCTTTCTTTTGCCGGTGGTCGCCCTGACGATGAAGCGGGAGGAATTGTTGCGGGTTTCGCGTTCCTGAGGAAGAACCGTCAGTGAGGCTTCAAGCGGTAGCGTAATCAGCGATTTGAGGGACGGGTTCGCCGCGATTTTTTCGGCGACGAGGTCCTTGAGGGAAAAGTCAAAGGGCACCTTGAGGACGGAGCGCTGCGAGGTGAGCATGTCTTTTTGCCACACGACGTTGTCGCCGAGGCTGATTTTGATTTGAAAGGGGATGCCGGCGGGCATGTCGTCCTTGAGGGTGGCGGTGCCGCTGACACGGTCCTCGTGAAAGATGGTTTGCGGAGCGTCGATCCCGAGAAGGGCGAGGTCTGGGGGTCGTGTCTCAGAGCCGATCCCGATGCAGTAGATGGGGACGCCGCGGTCCCCGAGTTTTTTTGCGATGGTCTCGGGAGAGCTGGAGTCGTTGTGTTGGCCGTCGGTAAAAAGGAGGACAGCGGTTCTGGAATCGAGCGTGGCCTTGGCGCTCGAGCGTGCGGCATCGACGCGCTCGAGAAGCGAGGAGCCGATGTTGGTGAGGGTGGCGTCCGGCGGGGGAAGGTTCGACGGTTGGGTTTCGGCGCCATCCGTCGAACTCCAAAGATTGCGGGCGTGCGAATTTTCAAGTGCGAACAGATTGATGTTAAAATTGGCGGAAAGACGCGATATCAAGCTGCTCTCTCCGCCATCGAGCAAAAGAGAGCGGACGCGTTCCATCCGCGTTGTTTGGTCGAACCTAGCGAGTGCCGCTTCGATTTTGCGTTCACCCCCGGATTCTATGACGGCCATTTTCCTCGCCTTTTGGGCAATGTTTATTTGCCAGCGGGCGGCAAGGTCGACGAGGTCAAAGCATTCTTTTGGAACCGTGATGCTGGAGAGGGAATCGGGTCGATAACGGGGGAGCATTTTTTTAACTGGGGCGACAAGCTGTCTGTTCAGGTCGTCCGCCTCCGCATTGGAAAGGGTGCCCTGGCGGAGGGATTGAAGGGTTTGGGAGAGGTGCTTTGAGAACGCATCCAGGGCGGCGTGCAGTTCGTGTTCCCTTGGAGGAGGCCCCGAGAGCGCGTTCCGGAGGGCATGGGAGGCGGAGGAGAGTTCTTCGGAGGCGGCTTCCGCGTTTGAAGAGGCTTGGGAGGCTGGGAGCCAGCCCAGCGCGCGCGCCGCCGCCATTTTTCTCACGAGATCCATTTCCGGATCCGTGGCGCTCATACTTTGGGAGGCGTCGACGAAGACAAGCAGGCGCGTGAGCGCACCTGAGGTGCTGCGGTGGCGGAGCACAGGGCCGGTGAGCATTAAGAGCACCAAAAAGACGGCACCGGCCCTCAGCCACGGGAGTGCCCGGGCTTTTGGGTTTTCAATGCCTCGGAGGGCGACCTTGTAGAGCAGATATGCAGCGAAGGAAACTAAGATGCTTACGGACAGGCCAAGCAGGGGGGGCCAGTCGCCGGAAAAGCTGAGGGTGGTCATTTTCGCACCCCCTTGCTTGTCGTGAAGCGCTGGGTTAAAAAAAGCTCCGCGAAAAGAAGGAGCAGCGTCAGAAAAAGAAAAGGGCGCCAGATTTCCCGACCCCCGCCTTCGGAGCGGTCCAGCGCCAAGAGTTCGTCGGTGTTGCGGGCGAGAGATGCGCCCATTTGTGCGGCGATGGCCTCGGCTTCAGCGGGCTCGAACCTCGCGGGATCGGATTCTTCGCGGGAGACATTGGCCGCGTACTGCAGACTTTCGCCGTCTGGGAGGGTTAAGTGGTAGATGCCCGGCTGCCAGGTGTTGAAGAATTCGGCGATGGCTGATCCTTTCTCGTCGCGCGGCAGGCTCTGACTGGTGGTGCCGTCGGGAGCGGTGAGATAGAGGGGTTGGTTGGAATATTTTGGACTGACGGTGAGGGTGATTGTCTGGCCAGCGAGGAGGTTTCCCGAGGGCTGGCCAGCGATGATAGAATGAAGCGCAAGGCGCTGGAAGAGGGGCACGTAGGCGGGCCTTGTTGGGAGGTTGCTCCAGGCGGCGCTGCAGGGTAGCGCGCTTTGGATGACGGTTCCCGCCCCGAAGGCGCGTTCGATAAAAAGAGGGTTGCCATTGTCGAGCGAGAGAATGGTCGTGGGGGATGCTGCGCTTGGAGACGGGTTTTTAGAATCTGGAACTTTGAGCGAGTACCAGTTCCAGATTTTGATCTCGGCAAACGGATCGTTTTCGAGGGAGAAGGGTTCTACGACGGGGTGCGTGGAAAGGGTTTTCGAAATCAAGGCTGCTTCAGCTCCTTCGGCGGACGCCGCGTTGTGGAGGGCATCGATTTGGGCGGGCAAAAGGCCGAGGCCAGCATTGTGAAGGTTTTTGTTGTTCCAATCCACATCGGTTTGGCGACCTGGAAAAACGAGCAGGCCACCTCCGCTGCGTACGAATGTTTCTAGTTCGGTGACCTGCTGTTTTGTGAGAGAGCGGACATCGGCGAGGATCACGATTTTGCAACGCGCGAGTGCTTTTGGATTGAGCGCGCTTGGTTCTATGACGGTGGGCTGCATCAGGCTGGCGCTCTGAGGCCCTGAGGCGTTTTTCGGGCTGAGGGCGATTTCGAGAAAATCGCTTTCACCCAACATTGGCTCCGGGGAAGATCGTCCGTTGACGATGAGCACGGGGATGGGTTCGTGGATATAAATGCTCGCTGCGATGGTATCGTCGGAAGGCTGTAGATCGGGTTCTGAAACTACTTGAACGGTGTGAGAGCCGGTGTCTTTAAAAGAGTGTTCAAAGACGATTTGCGTGCTTTCTCTGGCTCCGATTGAGGCCTGTTTCGTGGAGACGGTGACCCCGTCGATTTTCCAATCCACGGAACGAACCGCCTGCGGTTGGTTGCCGTAGTTTCGGAGGGTTGCCACAAAGCGGAGGCGTTGGCCCGCTCCCAGGGGGAGCTTGGAATACTCGAGGGATTCGAGCGCCACATTTTCGGGAGAGGGCGTACCTGAGTCGTATAAGACGAGGGAGGGGGGAGGGGTTTGCTCCCGGAGGCGCTCCAAAGAGCTTTTGGAGGCGTCGATGTTTTTTTGAGACCAGTTTGATTTTTGGAAGTCGGTTAACAGGACGATACGTCTCCGCGCTTGATGCGCTTTTTTGAGGATCGCGGCGGCGGCTTCGAGGCCGGCGTCGATTTGAGCGGGGGCGGGAGTCGAGGGGTGTTTTTTGAGAAGACCGTTTGTGCCGGAAGTGTTTACGGTGAGTTCTGCCAATGGAACATCGGGATTGCCGAGAGGGACGAGGCTGACTTCTGAGCCGCGTGGCAGTTTTTCCAGCAAGAAGCTGCAAACGGCCTTGGCTGCGCTGAAGGGGTTTATGGAGCTCTCGCCAGCAGCCATGGAAGGGCTGTCATCAAGAAGCAGGACAAGGCTGAGGGGGGTGGTGTTTTTGGAGGGAGAGAGGCTGGAGAGGAGGGGTCTCGCCATGCAGGCGGCGAGCAGGATGGGAATGCTAATCCGCACCAGCAGCAGGAGCCACTGTTCGATTTGAATGCGGCGGCGCTGGGTGATTGTTTTTGCGAGTAGAAACTGCATGGCTCCCCAGCGGACGGTTTTACAGTCCTTGCGCTGCAGGAGATGGATGGCCAGCGGGATCATGCCCGCGGCGGTTCCGCCGAGCAGTAGCACGTTTAGGAAAGTCATCGGTTAGCGGGCGCTTAACGGCGCGCGAGTCGGTTTCCTAGGTGGCGAGCAAGAGCGGTTTGGCAGGGCTCGTCGGTGGTTATCGGATAGAGTTGGATGCGGTGCCTGCCGCAACCGGCGGTGAGGTCGGAGCGGAATTTGGCGAGGTTTTCAAGGTAGGTGTTTCGAAGGGTTGCGGGGTCGGATTCCAAATATTGGTGCTGGGACTCGAGGGATTCAAAGCGGGTCCAACCTTGGAAGGGGAATTCGAGTTCGTCTTTGTCGAAGATCTGAAAAACGAGGACTTCATGGTGCTGCAGCCGCATTTGCGCGAGCGTTTTAACGAGAGCCTCTGGTTCCTCCAGGCAGTCTGAGATCAGGACTAAAAGGCTGCGCCGTCCTAGGCGGGGAGCGGCCTCTTGCAGAACGCGGCTCAGACTGGTTTCACCGGCTGGGGACTGATTGCGGAGCGTGGATTCTAGGACTTGGAGGTGGCTGGGACGGGTGCTGGGAGGCACGAAAGCGCGCACCTTTGAATCAAAAGTTACGAGGCCAACCGCGTCCTGTTGGCGGATGAGGAGCGAAGAGAGGGCGAGAGCAAGGGTCTTGGCGTAGTCCGCCTTGGAGAGGAGTGTGGCGTGACCGGTGTAGTTCATCGAACCGCTCAGATCTAGGAGGAGCGTCGCTCTGAGGCTGGTTTCCTGTTCGTACTCGCGAATGTAGTAGCGGTCGGACCGCGCAAAGACCCGCCAGTCTATATGCCGGACTTCGTCGCCGGGCACGTAGGGTCTGTGCTGCTTGAAGGTGACGCTCGCGCCGCGCTGGGGCGAGCGGTGGAGGCCCGTGGAAAAGCCCTCCACGAGTTGCCTCGCCAGAAGCTGGAGTTTCGAGATGGCACGCCAGAGGCCGCTTGTGGATGGCGGGTTCATCGGAGGAGGGGGTGGAGCGGGGCGAGCGTTTTGTGGAAGGCCCCGGGACGTGGGAGCGGGGTAAAGAGTCGGAGGGCCTGCAAGAGGCGGCAGTGCGTTCTTGGGAAGGGAGTTTACAAGGAAGTGGCAGCCGGGAGGCGGGGGATGGACGCGAGAAGGCGGAGGATGATTTTGTCTGCATTGATCCCCTCGGACTCCGCTTGGAAGGAGGGCACGATTCTGTGGCGCAACACGGGTAGAGCGAGGGCTTCGATGTCTTCGATGCTGACATGGAAGCGGCCTTGGAGGATGGCCCGGACTTTGGCTCCGGAAACGAGGCATTGGCAGGCTCTCGGGCCCGCCCCCCAAGAGATGAGGTCGTGGACAAAGGCCGGTGCGTCGGGGTCATCGGGCCGGGTGCTTCGCACCAGGTTAAGCACGAAATCCATCACGTGTGCAGGGACCGGAATACGCCGCGCTGTTTTCTGGCATTCGAGGATTTGGGGGCCGTCGATGACGGGCTGCACGTCGGCCTGATAGTCCCCGGTGGTGCGCTCGATGACGAGGCGTTCGGATTCGCGGTCAGGATAGCCAACGCGGATATGGAAGAGGAAACGGTCTTTTTGAGCCTCTGGGAGGGGATAGGTACCTTCCTGCTCGATGGGGTTTTGGGTCGCCAGAACAAAGAAGGGTTGTGCGAGCTTTACGGTGTGGCCTCCTGCAGTGACCGAGTGTTCCTGCATCGCTTCGAGCAGGGCGGCCTGTGTTTTTGCGGGGGTCCGGTTGATTTCATCGGCCAGTAGCATTTGGGTGAAGATGGGGCCTTTTTGGAAAACCAAGCTACGGCGGCCGGTGGCCGGGTCTTCTTGAAGAATGTCGGTGCCTGTGACATCCGCAGGCATCAAGTCGGGGGTGAATTGAATGCGCCGAAAGGCCAGTTGCAGGGTCTGGGATAGGGTGCGTATGACGGCCGTCTTTGCCAGTCCTGGGACGCCTTCGAGCAGGCAGTGTCCTCCTGCGAGCACGGCGATGAGCAGCTGCTCGATGACTTCTTCCTGGCCCACGATGAGCTTCGCGATTTCCGTGCGAATCTTGTGGTAGGTTTCTACGAAAAATTCGACCCGTGCCGCGTCGTCGGAGGGCAACGCCGACTCCTGCTCCAAAGGCTTGTGTTGGAGGAGAGTGGTGAGGGGTTTCTGCGCGGGGAAGCCTTCGGCGGCGCGCATGCGGTAAAACGTAGACCGGTGTTTTCTCCAGGAGCGGGCCCATTCTTCGCTGGAGCGGTTTGTGAGCTGTTTCTCGAGCTGGGAGGCGTCCTGAATATCGAAGTAGTGCAGAAGATGTTCGGGGGGAGCGTGAAAGATGAGCTGGCCTTCGTGGAGAACGATGATGGAGTCGGGCGTGGTCAGGTCTCGGAGCGCATGTGGTGTGAACAAGACGGTACGGCCCCTTGCACTCGAGGCTTTGAGCTGGTGGAGGAGGGTGTTTTCCTCCAAGGTATCGAGCTCGGTCGCCAGACCGCCGCACAGGACAAGCTCCGGCTCGTGGAGGAGGGCCGTGGCGAGCGCAAGCCGGGTTTTGAGCAGCGGCGTGAGGACGCTGAGTTTGTGGTCCGAAAATTCCGTAAGGTGAGCCTCGTCCAGTACCCGTTCGACCATGGCTGCAGCGGCGTCTTTTGAGGCAGAGTGTTCAGCGGCAGCGGCGAGCAGGTGCGTTGTTACGGTGGTGTCCGGGAGCGCGGGGGGGGCCAGGTGAGCGGGTTTGACAAAGCCGACGGCCTGTTTGCGGTTTGCGGAAACGTCCAGGCCCTTCCAGAGAATGTTGCCGGTGTATGCACGGCCCGTGCCGGCGACGGCCTGGAGCAACTCGTCGATGCCGCTGTCGGGGGCGCCCCAAAGCGCGATACAGCGCTCGCTGGGGGCGAGTCGCAGACTGATTCTGTATAAGGGCGGAAGACCATCGCAGTCCGCTTTCGGGAGGAGAGAAATATCCTGTAGTTCCAGCACCCCTTTTTACTCAACGGGTTGGGATCACTTGTCAGTAAAGAAAAGCTAAATTCATGGAATATCTAGCCGCGGAAGAGGTGGTGGCCGAGCTTAGATTCTTTTCTCGGAAGCCTCGGTTGCGGCGGCGTCGGCGACACGCTGGAGAAGGGCCAGGAAGACGCGGGTTTCATGGACGTCAAGGCAGTTCAGAATGTTTCCTTGGAGTTCAAAGGCGAGTTGCTGGGCGCGGAGGAATGCGGCCCGGCCGGGAGGGAGGATGCGGACTCGCTTGGCGCGGCCGTCACTTTCGTGGGGAAGGCGTTCGAGGAGCCCTGCTTTTTCCATGCGGCGCACGGTGGCTGTGATTGTGTTGGGATCACTGGCCATCTGGCGGGTGATGTCACTCTGTGTCAAACCTTCCGGGGCGCCCTCCTCGAGCCAGCGCAGGATGGTGTACTGGTCGGGGGTGATGGAGAGGGGAATGAGCCGCTGGCGGAAGGCTTGATTGAGGGAAAACCAAGCCCGTCGCAGGAGGGGAGGGAGGCGTCGCATGGCTACATGGGGAGCCCCTGAATTATGCACGAGGGATCGGGATTTCGTGGTACTGGAGGGCCCACTCGCGCATGAAGCGGATACGCGTGGGGCGGATCTTGTAGATGATGAGGGAAGGGTTGTCCGGTTGGCCGAGGTACCTTCTGAGCAGGGGATTGTCGCGCCAGATATTTTCCAGAAGATCGGGGTCAGCGAGGATTTCGGCTACGCCTGAGATGCGCACCTGGTCGTGGGCGTCGTCGAGGTAGCAGAGTTCCACTTTTGGGTTGTGGGCGATCTGGTTGGTTTTTCCGTAAGCCTTCAGGTTGGCGACGTAGACGATGAAGCCGCGGGTGAGCACGGGCGAGACCGGGCGCAAGTGGGGTTGGTCGCCATCGGCGGTGGCGAGCATTGGGAACTTGGCCTTGTGCATGGTCTCCAACGCGAGCCGGGGGGCGTCCTCTGCGGAGACCGGGGCGGGGGTCGGTGGGGTGTCACGGATCGGCATAGTGGCAGTGGCTTGGAGGTCAGTTGGTTTTGAGCACTTCGATAAAGGCTTCCTGGGGAATGTTGACGCGGCCGATGGCTTTCATCCGCTTCTTCCCTTCCTTTTGTTTTTCGAGCAGTTTGCGTTTGCGGCTGATGTCCCCGCCGTAACATTTGGCGGTCACGTTTTTGCGCTGCGCGCTGACGGTTTCGCGGGCCACGACTTTGCCTCCGATGGCCGCCTGAATGGGCACGGTGAAAAGCTGGGTGGGGATGACTTCCTTAAGTTTTGAGGCTAGGGCGCGGCCCCGGCTCTCCGCTTTGTCGCGGTGCACGATGCTGGAGAAGGCGTCCACGGGCTCTCCATTGACGAGGATGTCGAGTTTGACGAGTTTCGCGGGTCGGTGGTCGGCATGCTCGTAGTCCATGGAACCGTAGCCGCGTGTGATCGACTTTATTTTGTCAACGAAGTCCACGAGGATTTCATTGAGCGGGATTTCGATGGTGAGCATGACGCGGCGGGTGTCCAAAGACTCGGTGTGTTTGAGCACGCCGCGTTTTTCAAGAATGAGCTGCATGATGGGCGAAATATTCTCGTTGGGCAGCATGAGAAAGCAGCGGACCATGGGTTCCCGGATTTCCGCAACGACGCTCATGTCGGGCAGGTGTTCGGGATTGTCGACGAGCACCATGTCTCCGTTGGTCTTGTAGACTTGATAGATCACGGAGGGATAGGTGGCGATGATGTCCATGTCGAACTCCCGGCGGAGCCGTTCCTGGATGATTTCCATGTGCAGCAAGCCGAGGAAGCCGCAGCGGAAGCCGAACCCGAGGGCGGCGGAGCTCTCCGCTTGGAAAACAAAAGCGGCGTCGTTGAGTTGGAGTTTGCCCATGGCCAGTTTGAGGGCCTCAAAATCCGCAGTATTGATGGGATAAATCCCGCTAAACACCATGGGTTGGACTTCCTGGAAACCAGGGAGGGGTTCTGTTGCGGGAGTGCGCGAGCTCGTGAGCGTGTCGCCCACTTTGACTTCCGCGCTCGTTTTCATGTTCGCAATGACGTAGCCCACGCTCCCTGCGGGAAGTTCGGGTTGTGCGACAAACTTGGGATTGGTTGGGCGGAAAATCCCCACCTCCTTCACCTCGTAAGCCCGGTTGGTGTTCATCATTCTCACCATGTCGCCGGGTTTGATGGAGCCGTCCACCACCCGCACGTAGACGACCACGCCACGATAGGTGTCGAAGGTGGAGTCAAAAACGAGGGCGCGCATCCGGTCTTCGGGATTGCCCCGAGGCGGAGGAATGCGTTTGACCACCGCCTCAAGAATATCGGTGATGCCGATACCCGCCTTCGCGCTTGCGAGCACAGCCTCCTCTGCAGGGATGGCAAGGATTTCCTCCAACTGGCGGCGCACGCTTGGGAGGTCCGAGTTGGGCAGATCGATTTTGTTGATGACAGGAACCAGAGTGAGGCCCTGCTTCATCGCTAGATGCACGTTGGCGACGGTCTGAGCTTCCACCCCTTGTGCGGCATCCACCACGAGGATGGCGCCCTCGCACGCGGCGAGGGAGCGGGAAACCTCGTAGGCAAAGTCGACGTGTCCCGGGGTGTCCATGAGGTTGAGTTTGTATTCGAGACCGTCCAGGGCCTTGTAGGTCATCGCTACGGGGTGCGCCTTGATGGTGATGCCTCGCTCCCGTTCGAGGTCCATGGCATCTAGCAACTGCTCCTGTGACTCGCGCTTTTCGATCGTCCCGGTGAACTCCAAAAGACGGTCCGAAAGAGTGGTTTTCCCGTGGTCGATGTGGGCGATGATGCAGAAGTTGCGGATGCGGTCGTTGGACATAATTAAAGGCAGATCGGGCAGCGCCACCCGGCGTGGCCACAGCCTCTACTATGGAGGCACCGCCCCTCAGGGTCAACCGGGCAGGCTAATGTTCGACGCCGTGCGGTCCGCGCGGCCGGGCGGGTGAGGGGAGCGCTAAGAGGGAAGGGGCAGGGGTTATTTAAGCCAGCGGGCTAAATCCCTTGCGGCGTATGTGATGATGCGGTCAGCACCGGCCCTGCGGAAGGCGGTCATGGTTTCTAGAAGACAGGCTTTTTCATCCAGCCAGCCCTGGGCCGCGGCCGCCTTGAGCATGGCAAATTCACCGCTGACGTGGTAGGCGAAGGTGGGAACGGCGAAGCGTTCTTTCACCCTGTGGATGATGTCGAGATAGGGCAGGCCGGGTTTGACCATAACCATGTCCGCGCCTTCCTCCAGGTCGAGAGCGACTTCTCGCAGGGCCTCGTGGCCGTTGGCCGCGTCCATTTGGTAGCCGCGGCGGTCCCCGGCGCTGGGAGCGCTTTCGGCGACGTCTCGGAACGGGCCGTAGAAGGCGGAAGCAAATTTTGCGGCGTAGCTCAGGATGGGGGTGTCGTGGAAGCCGGCCAGGTCGAGGGCCTCCCGCATGACGCCGATGCGGCCGTCCATCATGTCGGAAGGAGCCACGATGTCGGCGCCCGCACGGGCGTGGGAGACGGCGGTGCGAGCAAGCAAGGCGACGGAGGGGTCGTTGAGGACGCGGGCGGTATTTCCCTCGAAGTGGGTAATGCCGCAGTGGCCGTGGCTCATGAACTCGCAGAGGCACACGTCGGTGATGACAATCAGGGAAGGGGCGGCCGCCTTGAGGGCCCGAACGGCCTGCTGTACGATCCCGTTTTCGGAGTAAGCCCCGGAGGCCTGTTCGTCTTTGAGGGCGGGGATGCCGAACAGCAGCACGGCAGGCACGCCTTCGGCATGAGCGGCGAGGGCTTCGTGTACAAGTTGGGGGAGGGGCAACTGGGAGACACCGGGCATGCTGGCCACGGGGACGGGAGTGGAGATTTTTTCGCTGACAAAAAGCGGCAGAATGAAATCGCTGGGGTGGAGCTCGGTCTCGCGCACGAGGGCGCGCAGGGCGGGTGAGGAACGCAGGCGGCGGGGACGGTGGACTAGGGGAAGAGAGGACATGGGGTTAGAAGCCATCCGGGCGGTCGGAAAGTTTGGAGCGTTCGGGCGCGGTGCGAGGGGACAGTTCGGCATTGTTGATGCGAATGCCTCCAGCGATGACGAGACGACCGTCGGGACTTTTTTGGAGGGAGGGGCGGCCGTTACGCGGGGTTTTGGAGCGGTAAACGGCCTGGCCTGAGTGGCCCGAGGAGACGTCGATTTGTGTGAGCAGGTAGGATTCGTCGTCGGCCGCGTGTAACACGTAGAGGTTGTTGTCCCTGTCGATCTGGGCCTGGGGTTGCATGGCCGAAAGCATCCGGCCCAAGAGATAGGGAGGGTAGCGCCAGCCCGCTTCTCTGTCTTCAAGCCTGACGTACAGGAAAATACCCTCCTTGCGCTGGAGTTGGATGAGAGAAAAGGTCCGCACGCCGCCCCCGGCGGGTCTGTCTTCGGGAATGCCGACGGTGGTGCTCCAAGTGGTTTTTCCCGGATCGGTGGTGATGTAGGCTGGCGCAGTGACAATTTGATTGCGGCCCTGGCCCGGGCTGATACTGGCCTTCACGCGGTACTGGCCCGGGATGCTCAGTTCGTAAACATCAGTGACATTCACCGTCCTGGAGACGGTCTCACCTGCTTTCATGAAGAGGGGCGGAAACACGGGGCCGTTCTTGCGCGGGATGGGGGTTTCTCCCCGGACGGAGGAAACTTGGATCTGGCACCAGGGGCCGTCCTTGGTTTCCTCCCCGAGGGTGAGGTCTCGTCCGGACATGTTTGTGAAGCGCAGGGTTGCGATGGCGTGTTCGTCGAGCAGGAAGGTGCTGCGCTGGAACTGCAGGTCTACATTGACCTGAGCGCAGGCGGGGTGTCGAAAAACAAGGACGCTTAGAACGACAAAGAAGAAGGTGCGCAAGTTCATGGAGTCCCGGGAGTGGGCGGACTGGCGGTGCGGAAGCCTAGGTTGATGGTGCGAGAATCTGGAGGAATGATTGAGGCGGCGTCCAGAGTGAGCAGCGGGGCATTGAAGTGCCCGCCCTTGACCACCACCTTGCCGTCGCGCCGGGTGGCGGTCCACTCTGAAACATTACCTGAAAGGCCTTTTGCACCAAACACGCTGGCGTCGTTGCTTGCGCCAGCCGCCTTGGGTCCGTTCGTTTCCCCCGGTTTGAGCAGGTATTCGGGCCGGCGCACATTGGCGCGTTCCGGTTCCGGTTCGTCCCCCCAGGGAAAAAGAAGCCCTCTGGGGCCCCGTCCTGCAGCCTCCCACTGCTCCTCGGTGGGCAGGACGCGCCCCGTCCAAGCCGCAAATGCGCAGGCATCCCACCAAGTGACCTGTGAGACGGGAAGGTCCCAGAGTGGGTTTTCTTTGTCTTTTTCGGGGCGGGATTTTTCCGGGAACATTTCCAGCCAGGCGGGCGGAATGTGGGAGTGATGGGGAGGCTGTTCGGGGTGATCGAAACGGGCTGCCTCCCTGGGGTGGGTGCGGACCCAGTCAATAAATTTAAAATACTGGCGGTTTGTGACTTCCGTTGAGTCAATTGAAAAGGCCTCCAAGGAAACACGGCGGCCCGAGCCCTGCGGATACAGGTCTTTTGGGACAAGCGTTTGTTTGGGAGTAAAGGGCTCTGGCGCCATGAAATGGAGAACGCCTGCGAGCGTTCCACCGATGAGCAGGGCGGCGCTGAGAGCCGCTGCGGCCAGCCTCGCTTTGGAGCGATCCTTGGGGCGCGCCTTCCAAGGTGTTTTGGCCTCGGGGGCGGGCCTCGCGGGGACCGGTGACTCCGGGGCGAGGCCTGCGCTGAACTCCTTCCAGCCGGAAAGTTTGAGGGGGTGCTCTAGGGCGGTGCGCTCCAGAAACGAGCGCAGGTCTGCGGGGGCTTCCGGGGGCAGCAGTTTGAGCAGGCAACTGCCAAAAAGGGAAAGGTCAGCGGCCTCGTCGGTGGCGGGGTGAAGGCCGCCAAGGGCTAAGTTTTGGAGGCGGACGGTGCCGTCGATTTGGATGAGAATATCCGCCGGTTGGAGAGGGAGGCAGGGCACCTTGGCCTGCCGCAGGTAGAGGAGGCCTGCGGCCACGATTCGTGCGGTGTTTCGGAGGGCTTCCGTGCTGATGGAGAAGCCCTTTAGAAGGAGGCTTTCGAGGGACTCTGCGTCGATTCTTTCGATCGCGTAAAAGATGCGTTCCTCGATCTCTCCTGCTTCGTAGACAGCCAGAATCGAGTCGTTTTGAATCTGCGCTTTTGCCCGGGCGTCCAGAAGGAAGTCTTCCTTAAGGTCGGGGTTTGAGGCGCTTTCGGGGTTCATAACCACGAGGTAAACCTGGCGGCTCAGCGAGGTGTGCACCGCCGCAAACCTTTGTCCCAGGGGATGTCGGCCGTCTTCCCCGAAGATATGGTAGGGCCCCAATCTGGCGCCGGGGTAAAGCGCGGTGTAAGGCCGGGGGGAGTCCGTTTTTTTGAGCGGAAGGGACTCGTTTTTTTGGGGGGGCGTACGCAGGAGTTCCGCCGGAGGGGTTGCGGTTT
>QQND01000046.1 GCA_003402745.1 Verrucomicrobiota bacterium | reverse complement strand
GGACGGCATCCGGCAGCTCATCTCCAACCAATCGGCGGAGTTCAATGCGTGGTTCTTCAGCACTGTGCAGTTGGTGTTTGCAGGGAACGATTCCGAAGGACTGCAGTACGGCAGCATCGGGACAGAGGAGAAGATGTTCCTGCGCTGGGAAGAGGACCAGAACGACAACGCAGACCTCAAGCTGGACAAGTACCTCCAGAAAATGTGCCGGAAGGAGCGGCTACTGGAGTTGATCCACGACTAACCATCATCCCAAGCAGACGCGCCACTGCGGATTACCGAAAGGAGACACAACATGAAACTGAGTAAAGAAGAGCAGAAAATTGAGACGCTCGTGGAGTGGCAAGTGAACACTGATCCCTATTGCCCTTTTTAAAGGAGTGGGGTGGATAATTGTCGCAGGGCGCGCACGCCGATCGGCGGACTGGTCAAAAAGGGAACGATATAAAATTTTCCGCTCAATCCTTGCTGTACCTTGTTCACTTGTTGAATTTCCCCCTCCAGCCGTGCAACGAGTAATGGGTCTTGTGTTCCGGCTGCCAGTACGGATTGGTTGATAATCCAAGCGTAGGGCTCTATTTTGGCGCGGCGCAGGTCGTTCTGTAAGGCGGCCGCTTGCAGCACCGGTGTCGACTCGGGTAGGGTGACCAAAATGACACGGGTGTAGCTTGCGTCTTGCAGTCGCATGAGCGGCGTCGTGATTCTCGCGGACGTTCCGGTGTGTTGTTCGTAACTGTGCATCATCTGCCGGTGGTAGGCTCCGGCCGCGTCCATCAAGAGTAAAGAGTGCCCGGTGGGCGCCGTGTCCAGCACCACAAAGCCGCTGCGCGCCTGAGCCACGAGGTGGGAGAACGCATGGAAAACTGCCACTTCTTCGGTGCAGGGCGATTGCAGGTCTTCGAGCAATAGTTCTTTTTCGTTTTCATCTAGAGACGGACCTTTGGAGGCCATTATTTTGTCGATGTACTTTTGGGTTTCGACTTTGGGGTCGATGCGGCTGACCTGCATGTTTGGTACTTCTTCACCCAAGGTTTGTGTCAGGTGCGCAGCTGGGTCGGTGGTGCTGAGGTGCACGGTTTTCCCTCGCGCCAACAGCCCCAGAGCCAAGGCCGCCGCCAATGTAGTTTTGCCCACCCCTCCTTTGCCCATGACCATGATTAGGCCGTGATCATTCTCCGCCAATTCGGCCACCAAATCCTTCATTCCTAGAGCCGTTATTTGATTGGGGGGTACTGAATAAGGAGGGGGTGGGAAGGGCACGGCCTCTAACAAGGCGCGAAGGGCAGGCAGTCCCACATTGTCTATCGAACGCAGTGGAACTTCATCGCATGGCAACCCCCTCAATACCATAGGCATCTGGGCCACTGCATTTCGCCCTTGCCTCTCGATTGCTGAAGCAACCGCGTCAGTCTGTGTGCTGGCGCGGAAGACACCGTTGATAATCAAACGTTGATTTGACAAACCCAGGCTTTTCAATTCTTCGCTGGTGCGTGCCGCTTCGTTCAACGCGCTGACTTCAGGGCGTGTGATCAGTTCCACGCTGGTCAGTGCGGGGTTCGTTAATACCGCAAGGGCTTGGTTGAAGCGGGTCTCTTGCATCTTCAATCCCGAATGCGGTCCCAGACAAGATGCGCCCTGGTCGTTGTTGGCCAGAAATCCGCTCCAAGCCTGAGGAAGACTGAGCAGTCGCAAGGTATGGCCGCTGGGTGCGGTGTCAAAAATAACGTGGTCGAACTGGAGGGAATCCCCGGCGAGCAAGCTAGAAAACTCGTCGAAGGACGCTATCTCGGTGGTGCAAGAGCCGGACAGTTGTTCAAGGACGGTCGTCCGTTCTTGGTCACTTGTGTGCACGGACATTTGCGAAATCACCCGTTGCCGGTAGGCCTCGGCTGCATGGTCCGGGTCAATATTCAACACCTCCAGTCCGGGCACCCCGGGCACGGGGCAGTGGTGGTTACTGAGCGTGATATTCAGCATGACGTCCAGATTGGACGCCGCATCGGTACTCACTAGGAGAACCTGTTTTCCGCTGTCTGCGAGGTAAATGGCGGTGGCAGTGGAGAGCGACGTTTTGCCCACGCCGCCTTTGCCCGTGAAGAATATGAAACGCGTCGGACTGGAGAGCCACGTCCGGTTGCTTGTGAAGATGTTCATAGGTTATTGAATTATTTCTTTCACCACCCTGGGCGGTATTGTTGAGCTTTGACGATGGGCCTTGGTCCCTGGGAATCCGCATTTTTTACTGCAGGAGTTTCTTCTAGGGATGAAATGGGGGCTACGCATCCCGCTTGAAAATGAGCGCATTTTTCCCAGTTCATGTTGGGCAACACCAAGCAATCGCTGGGGGTGTAAAAAAGTTTCTGCAAATCAGTCCCCAGGGAGCTGCCTAACCGAGGACGAGCGAGAGCGAGGCCGGCGTGCAGCCGATTCCCGAGGGCGCGCGAGTCGCGGCTCGACCCCCGCAGTCATCCAGCCTTTTAACCTCATGTTTCCAATGAGCTATGGGGAGCGTTTCACGCGTAGGTAGCGCTGCACGCGGCGCGCCGTGAGAATGAATCCAACGTAGATATTGTCGCCGCCGTCGCTAACGGCCAGGCCATGCGGCCATTCATAGTCTCGTATCCGACCTATCCCGCGAGTGTGAAAGGATTCTTGCAGTTCTCCCTCCGGGTTGAATTGGCGGACGATCCCGCGTTTTCCACTGAGGTTTGAAAGCACGTAGATGAAACCTTGGTGGTAGCGGATTGCGAGGGGAGCACCGACTTCTTTCCACGTCGCCTCGACTTCGCCCTCGGCGGAGAGAACCTGCACCCAGTGTTTTTCGCGATCGGCGACATACACGCGATCTGCCTCGTCCACCGCAAGGCTGTGAGGGGTGTGGAGGATTACCGGTCCCGAGCCTTTGATCCCCCAGTCGCCTAGCAACTGGCCCTTTGCACTGAATTTTACCCCGCGTTTGTTCGTCGCCCCGTCAGCGACGATAAAAGCGCCATCACTTAGAACAGCGACATCCGTGGGGAGGTTGAAAGAAACATTCCCCCCCCCAACCTCCAAAAGTTTTCCTCCAAAGGCGTCAAACTTGAAGACTTTTTTAAGTCCTGAATCGGCAATCCATACGTTGTCCGCGGCATCAACTAAAATCTGGTGCGGGCGCATGAAAAGGCTTTCGCCCCATGACCGAAGCAGCTTACCGCTCTTGGGATCCAGAACGAGAACACCCGGTTTTTTAATAATTTCGTGTTTAAATGGCTTTTGGGGTTCCACAGGATTTTCCCCATGGTTGAGCACCAAAATACTCCCATCTTTCGCCACGGCCACCCCGGTCATCTGACAGGGTTCCGGGTAAGTGTCAGAATTCAGCGAGGGCCAACCTAGGTCTGGGCCATGACTCTCGCCATCCGCGGCTTCAAGTCTGGAACGACCAACCGCGCCTAGGGAGAAGGCACAGCATTGGAGAAAACGACGTCGGCAGATATGGCTTAACATAAGGGCAGTTTCCTCGGGTGTTTTGAAAGAACGGAGCTACACTGGGGGAGTGCAGGGGCAAAACCAATGGGAAGGCATTAGAGGCCCGACATTCTGCTTCGGCAACGGTTAATCATCTATGTGCATATTACAAAAAAAGAAACACCCTTGCGAGACCCTCAGTCCTGAAAAATAAAACGACCGTCTGGATTTGCTCCAAACGGTCGTTCTCGTTAACGCGAAATCTGAGATTTACTGAGCGTGACCTTTGTGGTCATGGGAGTGATCCGTGTGCTCCTCATGGCCGTGATCTTCGTCGACTTCATCAGCGGCGAGTTCTTCCATGGCTGCTTCTTCGGCGAATTGCGCGCCGTGGAGCGCGTGAGCGTAGGCGATGTAAGCCTGATGGGCAGCTGTCACCGCGTCATCTTTTTGATCAGCTTCAGCGGCAAGCTTATGATGTTTGGCCGCCAACTCAAAGTGGTGAGCGGCTTCCAGATGAGCGTGGTGGGCTTCGTTGTGGAGTTCGTGGTCGTGTTCGGAAGTGGACATTTTCGTATGATTTGTGGATGGTTATTTTTTTGTTTCCAACGTCTTTCACTCGTTAAAGTGGCGGCGCTGGAGCCAAGTGCAAAGCATGGCCCGGCGACGTCTCGAATGGATGGCGCCAGGAAGAGGATCTGGTGAAGATTTGGAGCCGATCGAATGGCAAGCGATGCGCGCGCAGGGGACAGACCTTTTATGCATTCGGGCGAAGGTGGGACGAACCCCGAGACGCAGTGCCCGCATTGGCGCACATTGGCGCACAGGTCTGTCAGCAGCAGCTTGGAATTTTGACGGTATGCTCTCGACCATCGGCTGCAAGGCAGACGCTTGGTTGACGAAACAGTCGGGAAACGGCGGCAAACGACCCTTCTTCCGATACGACGCCATCCCGACGCATGCGCCCCGGGCGACTGCAAGCGCATTGCTTAGCCGGGCCGGAGGGCCACTCCGGTTTCACCGTTGCATCCGCCCCCTCGCGGGCGCTCCCGTGCCACCACAGCGGCGTCCCTACCCGAGCACCACCCAGCGCTCCAAACGCGCCTCCAGCGCCGGCACCCAGTCCACCCGGTACTGCTCGGCGGGATGCACACGGATCTTGCGGCCGTCCCCGTGCTCAAACTGCAGCACCACCGGTCGCATCCCAGGACTCGACCCAAGCGCCTCGCGGATTTCCAACAACTCCGCCTCAGAGGTCGTCTCCCACGCCAGCTTCAAATGCACCGGACGCGCCACCTCCACCGGCCGGCGCAGCGGTTTGACCTCGTTGGCCATCACTCGCACCCCCTCGTCCTCGCGCACCTCCACCTTGGCCTCGATCGCCACCAGCTTGCCCGTCTCGATATGCAGCGCCCCGTTTGTGTACGCCTCCCCGAAGATCATCACTTCCACCGAATCACTCAGATCCTCCAAAGTAACGATCGCAAAAGGTTTGTTGCCCTTTTTTGAAAACCGTTTTTCTACCGCCGACAACGCCCCCGCAATCTGCAGAACCGTGTTGCGCTTGCCCGGTTCGACGGACTCCGCCAGGTTTGCAATAGGCACGTATTTGCCGCTCTCAAACAGGGAGCGGTAGCGGTCCAGCGGGTGGCCGGTCACGTAAAAGCCAAGCAACTCCTTCTCCGCGGCCAGTTTTTCCTCCGGGCTCCACGGAGTCACCGTCTTCTGGGAACGTTTTTTGGTCTTGGGCATCGGCGCCTCCAGAGCGTCAAAAAGCGACACCTGCCCCGCCGCGCGGTCCCGGCTGATGCTGGCCGCGGCCGCCATGGCGCTTTCGATTTCCTCGAAAAGCTCCGCCCGCTCCATCCCCGTCCAGTCAAAGGCGCCGCAGCGCACCAGGCTTTCCACCGACTTTTTGTTAACCCGCTTCGTGTCCACCCGGGCGCAGAAGTCCGCGAGGGACGCAAACGCGCCTCCGATTTTGCGCTCCTCCAAGGCCGCCACCATCGCGGCCTCACCCACGTTTTTGATCGCCGCCAGACCGTAGCGGATCCCGGGCTTGTCGCCCTCGTTTTCCGGCTCGAAGGAAAGGCCGCTGCGGTTCATGTCCGGCGGGAGAATTTGCAGCCCCATGCGCTGGCATTCCGCCACAAAAACCGTCAGCTTCTCCGTTTTGCCCACTTCGTTGCCCATCACCCCAGCCATAAACTCCACCGGGTAGTTGGCCTTCAAATAAGCCGTCTGATAACTCACCCACGCGTACGCCGCCGAGTGGGACCGGTTGAACCCATACCCGGCGAACTTCTCGAGCAAATCGAAGATCTCGTTGGCCTGCTTTTCCTGAATCCCGTTGATATCCCGGCAGCCGTCGCGGAACTTCTCGCGCTCCTTGGCCATCTTTTCCTTGTCCTTCTTCCCCATGGCGCGGCGCAACAAATCGGCGCCCCCAAGCGTATAGCCGCCGAGGACCTGGGCGGCCTGCATGACCTGCTCCTGGTAGACGAAGATGCCGTAGGTGTCGGCGGTGACTTTTTCCAGCAGCGGATGGGCGTACTTGATCTTGGCCTCGCCTTTCTTGCGCTTGATGTAATCATCAATCAGATCCATCGGCCCCGGCCGGTACAGCGCCAAAATCGCGTTGATATCCTCGATGTCCTTCACATCAAACTTGCGGCAGGTCTTCATCATCCCGCCAGATTCCAGCTGGAACACCGCCACCGTTTCACCCCGGTTGAGCAGGTCAAAAGTCGGCTGGTTCACCAGAGGAACCTTGTCGATGTCGAACCCCGGCTCTCGGCGCCGGATCAGCGCCACGGCGTCGTGAATGACGGTGAGGGTCTTCAGTCCAAGAAAGTCCATCTTGAGCATCCCCAGGTCGGTAAGCGGCGACATCGAGTACTGGCTGACGATGGAGCCGTCGTTGGCCCGGGTGAGCGGGATGTACTCTGAGAGATCGCGGTCGCTGATCACCACCCCGGCCGCGTGCACGCCCACGCCGCGCGTGAGGCCCTCCAGAGTGCAGGCATATTCCCAGAGCTGGCGGGTGGCCGGTTCGTGGTCCACGGCCGCCTTGAGCTCGGGGTTCTTGTCGATCGCCCCGTCGGTGTGCTCCACCACGCCGGTTTCCTTGTTCTTTTTGTCCACCCCGGCCAGCGTAATCCCCAGCTCGTTGGGGATCATCTTGGAAACCCGGTCGGCGTCCCCGTAGCTCCAGCCCAGGACGCGGCCCACGTCCCGCACCACGGACTTCGCGCCCATGGTGCCGAAGGTGGCAATCTGGGCGACGGCCCGCTCGCCGTACTTGATACGTACGTAATCTATAACTTCGCCGCGCCGGCTCTGGCAGAAGTCGACGTCGATGTCCGGCGGGCTGACACGTTCGGGATTGAGGAAGCGCTCGAAGAGCAGCTTGAACTTGATGGGGTCGATGTCCGTGATTCCCATCAAATAAGCGACCATCGAACCGGCGGCCGAACCGCGGCCCGGGCCGACGGGAATGCCCTTGCTTTTGGCCCAGTTGATGAAGTCCCAAACGATGAGGAAATAGTTCACGAAGCCCTGCTTCTCCAAAAGCCCCAACTCCCGCTCCAAGCGCTCCTGAATGATGCTGGACTCCGCCTCCGAACCGTAGCGCCCCGCCAGTCCCTGCTGGCAAATCTGGCGCATGTATTCGTTCTGGTCCATCCCCGGCGGCGGCTCGTAGGCGGGGTATTTCGGTTTGCCAAACTCGATTTTGAGGTTGCAGCGGTCGGCGATCTCCAGGGTGTTGCGAATCGACTCAGGGTATTCCCGGAACAATTCGGACATCTGCGCGGGGTTCTTGAAATAGAGCTCCGGCACGTATCGCATGCGCTTTTCATCGGCTACGTTGCAGCCAGTGCCGATGCAGATCATGACGTCGTGGGCTTCGTGCTGGGCGCGGTCCAGAAAATGCACGTCGTTTGCGGCCACCATGCCCACCCCGAGGTCCCTGGCCATCCTGGGCAGCAGCCTGTTGCAGCGGAGCTGCTGCTCGATGCCGTGGTCGTGCAGCTCCATGAAGAAGTTTTCCTTCCCCAAAATGTCGCGGTACTCGGCGGCAAGCTCCCAAGCACGCGGTTCGTTGTCGGCGAGGATGGCCTGGTTGACCTCTCCTTTCAGGCAGCCGCTCAGGCCGATGAGGCCGCGCCCGTATTTGGAGAGCAATTCCTTGTCAATCCGCGGCTTGTAGTACATCCCGTCCAGGTGGGCAATGGACACGAGGCGCACCAGGTTGGCGTATCCTTCAGCGTCCTTGGCCAGCAGCGTGAGGTGGTAGGCGGCGTCCCTGCCGCTGGAGGCATTGCGGTCCTTGTGGGAGCCAGGGGCGATGTAGGCCTCCACGCCGATGATGGGTTTGACGCCGGCTTTTTCAGCCTCCTGATAAAATTCGATGGCTCCAAAGAGGTTGCCGTGGTCGGTGAGGGCCACTGCAGGCATCCCGTACTCCTTGACCTTTTTCATGAGCGCCGGGATTCGGATGGCGCCATCGAGCAGGGAGTATTCGGAGTGGAGATGGAGATGAACGAAAGGGTCTGGCATGACTGGGCGATGAACCTACACGCTCTAGGGCGCGGGATCACGGACGAAGCGCTGGAATTTGAGAAGGCGCGGGAAGCGGCAGGGACCTCGGGCGGGGGGCGGGCCTCAAGTTTCCTGCATTCACGTCCTTGACACATCGGGCTTCATGCTGTTTGCTCCCTCACCCGCGTCGAACTGGGCGATTCAGTTTCCGGCGTTATAGCTGCGAGTGATCTTGCAGGTTGTAACCGCCGGTTTTCTCTGGAAGCCACCTGTTTTGACCAAGTCTTCGACACTCTTTCATTCCCTTGATATATGGCAACCACGGAAGTTATTCTAACTGAGAAAATTGAAACACTAGGCGCCGAGGCGGATGTAGTGAAGGTGCGGGCTGGTTTTGCGCGCAATTTTCTGATTCCCACCGGCAAGGCTCTGGAAGTCACCCCGGCCACGATGCGCCGCCTCAACCTCCTCAAGGCGAAACGCGCCGAGCGCGAAGCCCGGGAATTGAACGACGCCGAAGACCTCGCCCGCCGCATCGGGAAGATCAAACTCAATTTGGACCTGGAAACGGGCGAAACCGGCAAAGCGTTCGGTTCGATCACTTCCACCGACCTCGCCGAGCGCCTCAAGGCGGAACTGGGCGGCAAAATCGAAATCGACCGCCACCGCATTCAGTTGGAGCGTCCAATCAAGGAAAGCGGTTCGCACGAAATCACCATCAAACTGCACCACGATGTTTCTGCGGTGTTGCACGTCACGGTGAAGGCGAAGGGCGCGGCCGAAGGGGATTCCCACTCGGACTCCAACGAAGCAGACGAACGGCCTGCAGGCGGCTACAAAGCCAAGGCCAAGGCCCGCCATCAGGAATAGTCTCATTCCTGAGCTCTGCCCTCCGGCCCTTGAAGCCTCGGTGGTGATGCACAGAATTTAACCAAAGGAGGCGGAGTTGTTCCGCCTCCTTTTTTATGGCCACGGAAACCCCAAAGCGGCGCGGTCGCGAAAACCGCGGATCAGACAAGGCGGACCTTTTTGCCAAGGCTCTCCACCAGCCGGAGATCCACCGGATGCTGCCGCAGTCGCCCGAGGCGGAGCTGGGCGTGCTGTCAAGCTACATGCTGGCCCCCCGCGAAGTGGGCGGGATTTGCGCGGAAAAGCGCCTCTCCCCCGATCACTTCCACGTGCCCGCGCACGCCGTCCTTTTCGAAGTGCTGGAGGGGATGTGGAACGACAACAAGCCGATTGATTTCATCACCGTCACCCAGATCCTGCGGGACCGTCTGCTTCTGGACCAAGTGGGCGGCCCCTCCTTCGTCACTCATCTTTTCACCTACCTGCCCACCGCGGCCAACGTCTCCTACTACCTCGACGCCGTCGTCGACAAACACACCCTCCGCCGGATCATCCGCGTTTGTACCGAGTTTGCGGCGCGCAGTTACGAAGAACAGGGCGCCGTCCAAACCCTTTTGGACGAGGTGGAGGGCAAGGTCTACGAGATCGCCAAGGGGCAGTTTCAGGAGAACACCTTTGTGCTCAAGGACACCGTCATGGAGGCCATCGGGGCCGTCCAGACTCTGTTCGAGCGCCGGGGAGGCATTTCGGGCCTCTCCACCGGGTTTACAAAGCTCGACCAGATGACCGACGGGCTGCACGGGGCGGAAATGTTCGTCATCGCCGCCCGGCCCTCCATGGGCAAGACGGCCTTTGCGATGAACATGGCCGAGCACATCGCCGTGGAACTGAACAAGCCGGTCGCCGTTTTTTCCCTGGAAATGAGCGCGATGCAGCTGGTGCAGCGTCTTTTGTGCTCCATGGCGCGGATCGACCAGTCCCGGCTCCGCAACGGCTTTTTAGCCGACCGCGACTTTCCGGCGCTCACCAGCGCCGGAGCGCGGCTAGCGCAATCCAAGTTGTTCATCGACGACTCCGCGGGCCTGAGCATTCTGGAATTGCGGGCGAAGGCACGCCGGCTCAAGAGCCAGCACGACATCCAGGCCATTTTCATCGATTATTTGCAGCTGCTCAAATCCACGAGCCGCCGGGCGCAAGACAACCGCCAGATCGAAATTGCGGAAATCTCCAGCGGTTTGAAAGCGCTGGCCAAGGAGTTGAACATCCCGGTGGTGGTGCTCGCCCAGTTGAACCGAAACCCCGAAAGCCGCACCGGCGAGAGCAAAGGACGCCCGCGGCTGAGCGACTTGCGCGAATCCGGGAGCATCGAGCAGGACGCCGACTGCGTGGGGCTGCTTGTGCGCGAAGAATACTACGCGGACTCCGACGAGGCCAAGCAGGAGATCGCCGGCAAGGCCACGCTGATCATCGCCAAGCAGCGTAACGGCCCGGTGGGCGATGTCTCGCTGACTTTCCGCAAGGAATTCACGCGCTTTGAAGACCGCGCGGAGTCGGAGGGTGACGGCGACTGACCCCCGGACAACAGGCTTTCCAAAACACAGTCCCCTTCCCTCCCAATGGAAGTTTCCATCGCAAACCTCGACCAAGCGGATTCCCTATTGAACCGCTGGGCGGGGGAAAGCGCCCTGGCCGACCCCCTCTGCAGCCGCTCAGAGTGGAACTTTTCCTTCCACGAAGTCATCGCTCCCCACCGCGAACTCCACCTGCGCGCAAGCGCGGACAGCGTACTCACGCTCGCGGGCTACGAACACCCCTCGGTCGGCCCGCTGCTCGAACCAATTGAAGCGCACTGGTTTTTCAGCCGCCCTCTGCTGGGCCCCAACGCACCCGAACTGCTGGAAGAACTCCTGGACGAGCAACGCCAGAAACATCTGCGCCCCTGCGTCGCCATCAGCGGCCTCGACCTGGAGGGCCCTCTTCTCAGCAGCCTGCTGCGCCTCTTCGCGGGCCGCTACGAAGTGGGCTGCCTGGAGCCCATCCGTTTCTGCTCGGCGTCCCTCGCCGGCGGTCCCGAGGGCTTTCTATCCAGGCGCAGCCGCAAGTTCAGGGGCAACCTCCGGCGCGCCATCCAAAAAGGCAGCGAGGCGGGCTTGGATTTCGAAAGGTGCGTCCCCTCGACGGAACCCCAGGCCCGACTCGCCTTCGAACGGATGGTTTCCATCGAAAAAACGAGCTGGAAGGGCCTCGAAAACTGCGGAATGACGGAGGAGCCCTACCTCACTTTCTACCGTGCTGTCTTCCTACGAATGTGCAAAAATGAAGTGTCGCGCGCCATTTTCGTCAGCCGTGAAGGGCAGGACATCGGTTTCGTGATGGGGGGGATTGACGGGCTTTGTTACCGAGGACAGCAGTTCAGCTACGGGGCGGAGTGGACGGAGCTCTCGGTGGGCAATCTGCTCCAGTGGGAAATGATCCAGTGGCTCTGCGAGGAGAGAATCCAGAGGTACGACCTGGGTTCCATTTTGGACTACAAACTGCACTGGGCGGAAATCGAGACCCAGAGCCACACCTTGGTTTGGCGGCCAAACTTTTAGGAAGTGGCTCGGCTCTGCGGCTTGATGCAATCCTAATACCAAATCTTGAGGAAAACGGGGCTTTCTCTCCCAGTCCCAGGTGCTGAGGTCTTTGAATCATCCATAAACCTAAAAGAGATGACATTAGATATCCCCCCCTCTCCGAAAGCAACCCTTGCCAAGCGGTGCCTCGTGTGTAGTGCTGGAGGTCTCTCAGATTAATACAACTTGGAACAATATGAGCTTTCAGCCCTCAAACAACCGACTCAACGAGTTTTGCAGTGATATCTTTACGGAATCAGGCGCCCCGTCCCGCTTCGTCTGGCAAATGATCCAAGGGGGGCTGATTGTCGCCTCGTGTTTATCGATGCTTCTCGAAAACTACGAACCCTACCGAGTCGGCTACGCAGATTTCATTAGCAGGCTAGAACTGATCGCCGTGGCGTTTTTGACCGTCGACTATTTGGGGGCTCTTTACTACGCCCCTGAACGCATGAAATACACATTCAGCTTTTGGGGTATGGTGGACATGCTTTCCATCCTGCCCTTTTATCTGCTGCTTTTAAACCCAGGCTCGGCGGTCATGGTGAAATCCCTGAGAGCGCTGCGCTTCCTGCGATTGATTGTGCTTTGGAGGATTTCCCGGGGTCGGTTTTAACCCCGCCCCCCGCTCTGAATTCTCCCAGACGCACCCAGCCAGCGGTGCCCCGAGCTCCTCTCCTGGCGCGCCAAAACGAGCATGAAAGATTGGATTCACAAAAACTGGGAAGCTGCGTCCATTTTTCCAGCCCAACTCAAGCCTTCGGCAACGCCACCAGATTGAGGCCGCACCAGTACAAACCAAGGTTGCTGACCGCCTCAGAAAATTTTTCGTAATCAACAGGCTTCACAATGTAGCTGTTGGCCCCCAGATGGTAGGTCTCAATGATATCCCGCTCTTCGCTCGACGAAGTCAGTACAACCACAGGCAGGGTTCTGGTATGGGGATTTTTACGGATCTGACGCAATACATCCATACCGTCCACCTTCGGCAGTTTTAAATCCAAAAGTACCACCTTCAGTGTGGTGTGCGAGCAGGAGGTCTTGCCCTTCTCTGTCCCGGCTCCGAAAAGATAGTCCAAGGCCGCCTGGCCGTCAGAAACGTGGATCAGTCTGTTTGCCAGATTCCTGCTTTTGAGTGCGCGAATGGTCAGCTCCGCATCAAACGGGTTGTCTTCTACCAGCATAATTTCGGGTTGTAGTCTCATAAAGATGGCTTTGGCAGGGTGAAAAAAAAGGTGCTGCCCCTGCCCTCTTCGGCATCCGCCCACACGCGCCCCCCGTGGCGAGAGACGATGCGCTGCACCAAGGCAAGGCCGACGCCAGTACCCTCAAACTCCTTCTCGCTGTGCAGCCGCTGGAAAACTCCAAACAGCTTGCCAACGTGCCGCATATCAAATCCAACGCCGTTATCCTTGATAGAGTAGACGGTTTCCCCACCCGCCCCCAGGTGGAAGCCCACCTCGATTTCGGCGAGCTCCCTTCCCCTGGTAAACTTGATGGCGTTGCCGATCAAATTCACCCAAACCTGCCGGATCATCGCCTGCGCGCCCACAGCGACCGGCAGGTGCTGGACCTCGAATTGAATCTTCCGCCCGTTGGTACCCCGCCCCGTTAATTCGTTGAAAACCTCCTGCGCAAGGGCCCGCATGTCCACCGTCTCCGATTGGATTTCCGCCCTCCCCAGCCGTGAAAAAGTGAGCAGATCGTCGATGAGCCGGCTCATACGCTGCGCCTCGGTGCGGATCACCGCCAGCTTGCGCTGCCCGTCTTGGGCGAGTTCCTGAGAATACTCTTCAATGACCATGCGGGAAAAACCATCAATGGCGCGCAGCGGCGCCCGCAAGTCGTGGGAGACCGAATAGGAAAAGGCGTCCAGCTCCTTCATGGCCGTCTCCAGCTTGAGCGTGCGCTCCCGAACCCTTTGCTCCAGCGTCGCGTTCAAGCTCCGAATTTCCTCCTCAGCCGCCCTCCGCTGGGTGATGTCCCCAATGACTCCCCGCATCGATTCCACTTGCCCGTTTTCATTTTTAAAACACTTGCCGCGCCCCCAGATCCAGCCCGTGCCCCCCCCGTAGCGCAAAATCCGGCATTCAAAAGACCACTCCTCCCCGCCCGCGATGCTTGCCCTAAACCCGCTGTCAACGCCTGCGCGGTCCTCCGGATGGACGTGCTCAAGAAAATCCTCATACGTCCACACGGGCTTCTGATCGATATAACCAAAAATCTGGTCATGCCGGAGGGATCGGTTGGCCCTAAGCGTCACAAGATCGATGTCCCAGTCGCCGATCTGGGCCGCATCCAGCGCGAGATGCAGGCGACTTTCACTCATGGCGAGAGCCTTAGCCACCTTCTCCCGGGCCATCATTTCCAGGTTGAGGCGCACCATTCCGTAGCTCAACACCAAGATGCTCAGCAAGACACCAGAGGGAAGGAGGCCGAAGGTACGCTCTGAGACCTTGTACATTTCCCGTTCGCGCGCGCCAACCTCGGCCCTCTCGAGGGCAATGAGTTCCGAAATAAGAACGTCGATCCGGCTCCTCCACTCCCGACTGCTCCCGCTCTGAAAATAACGGCGAGCCTCTTCAAATCCCCCGGACTCGCGGAGGCTCGCCAACTCCTGCAAAAATCCAAGCCACCCTTCCACTGCCTCGTGAAGCGGCTCCAAAAGCCGCTCCCGAGTCGGATCTGCGGTGATGCTTTCCAAGAGTGCTTTGTAGCGGAGGCGCAATTGCTGCGCCCCTTCTCCTCCGTCTTTGCTCCATCTCCGTCTAAAGACGTCATTTCCCGAAAGCATATCCCCATGGGCGACAGCCTCCAATTCATCGACCCCAGCACGGAAGGCCCAGATTTGCTCCAGCGCTTCCCGTGTACGCTTCATCCTAAGGGTCTCCTGGCCGACCTGCGCCGCACTGAGGTACGAGAGCGCCGCGACGGCAATGACCACCGCCAGGCCGCTGACAAATTCGAAGCTGAGCGAGCGGCCGATGGCCCAGCGGAAGGTAGAAGCTTTTGCCGCCACTCGAAGGAAGGCAATGCCCAGGAGCGTGTAAATAAAAGCCGCATGGACGGCCATACTCATCATATCCAACCAATTGTAGCCGCTGCGACGGGCTTCGAAATGGGCGATCAGCGCGTCGATTGAAATTCCAACGATCAGGGCCCCGGCCCAAGCGACCGTCGCGTTGCTCGAGCCCTTCGCGCCGGGCCGCCCCAAAATCCACAGCGCCACCGAGGCGAGCAGCTGGCAGATTGCGCCGTTGACCCCCATCCGCCCCGGAAAGGCGTCACGCGCGGTCAGGAAATCCACAACCAGCAGCTCGTCAATCCTGAGATTAACGCCGAAGACGTACTCCAAAAGTGTGATGAGGCCGATGGCCCCAACACACACCGTCGCCAGATTTGCCGCCTTGAGCGCGAGGCCCGCGAACCGCCCTCGAAAGGTGAGGAGAAGCATCGTCACACCGATTAATGTAAAGCCAAGCGACGTGTTGGCCTTCATCGTCTGCGCGTTAGGGATGGCGCCCACCCATGAGGAAAACCCGGCGGCCCAGCCCATGAGCATGAACGCACCACCGAGCGTCACAATGCCACCAACCCCCCTCAGGAAGAGCACCTCCCAGTTTGCATCCAGAGCCGTTGCTGCATCCAGAGCCATAGCTGTGGCGTGATTCTCCGAAGCACTTTTCAAAATGGCCGGCTGCGTGTTCATCCCCCGTTCCCCGTTCCCCGTTCCCTGTTCCCTGTTCACGTTGGTTTTCGTGCGGGGGTGTCGCAGCAAGGCAACGTCCACTCAAGAGGGTGAAAACTCAAGGGAGGGTTTGGAAAATCGACGGATGCTTCCCACCTCCTCGCGGCGCCCCAGTCGTTTTAAAAAGGACGCCTTCTTGAGCGGACCGCATCTTACATTCACCCCCCGGAGAATGATGGCTTTAGGCGGACTCTGAGCCGTGAGCGCCCCCAATAATTGGCCTGAACCACAAAATGACGGTGACAAGAGGGGGTTTTTTTGGCTCTAAAGTGGCCTGCTTGTATAAAAATCGTCAAAATGTTATTTTTAGCCACCTCCTCCCCTTCCGCCGCCGATAATGCGTGGGTCCTCATCAGCACCGCCTTGGTCCTCATGATGTGTATCCCCGGATTGTTCCTTTTTTACGGAGGCCTGGTCCGGGGGCGGAATGTCTTATCCATTGCAGCACAGTGCCTGGCGCTGACGGCCATCGGGATCCTGATGTGGTGGGGTTTTGGCTACAGCCTTGTTTTTGGAAAAAGTTTCGCCAAAGAAGGGGCTCTATTGGGCCACGTGTTCGGAGGGAGCGAGTATTTCGCCTTCCGTGGAGTCGGGGTAGAGCCCAGCCCGTATGAGGGGCGGATTTTTTCGGGCTCGTTTGCCCTGTTTCAGGCGATGTTCGCAGCGATCACGCCCGCACTCATCATCGGGGCGGTTGCCGAACGCATGAAGTTCACGGCCGTTTTGTTGTTTTCAACCCTCTGGAGCGTGGGGGTGTATTATCCGGTGGCGCACGCGGTGTGGGGGTGCAGCGGAGACTTTGCGGGTCTGGCCAACGAAGGTGCCGCCTTCAAGGCGATTGATTTTGCAGGCGGGATTGTCGTGCATATGACCTCCGGCTGGTCTGCTCTTTTACTTTGTATTCTGGTGGGCCCCCGGGCGGGTTTTGGCAAACGGCCGATGACCCCTCACAGCATGGTGCTCTGCGTTCTGGGTACGGGCCTGCTTTGGACGGGATGGTACGGTTTTAATGCGGGGTCGGCCCTCGCCATAGATGGGGTGGCGCTTCAGGCGTTCCTCACGACGACGCTGTCGGCCTCCTCTGCGATGCTTTCGTGGGCGGTTGTTGAAAGAACGCACCGAGGCAAACCTTCGGTGCTCGGACTGTGTTCCGGAGCCGTGGCAGGACTGGCGACGGTGACGAATGCGGCCGGGTTTGTCTCCGGTTCTTCGGCCGTGCTGATTGGCATTTTGGCGGGAATGGTTTCCTACTGGGCGTGTTCGGTACTCAAGCCCCGCTTCGGCTACGATGACGCGCTGGACACCTTCGGGGTGCACGGTGTGGGGGGAACAATTGGCGCCCTTGCCACGGTGCTGCTGGTGGACGAGACGACCCATCCTGCGGCGGCCACACTTCTGGAGAAGGGGCTCGTGCGGGGGCAACTTTCAGCCATGGGAATGTGCATTCTGCTTTCCCTAATCGCCACCTGGGTGATTGCAAAGCTGGTAGATGCGTTGGTCGGACTTCGGGCCTCGGAAGAGGAGCAAGCGCAGGGACTCGACATCGTCGACCACAAGGAAGAGGGCTACAACCACTCTTAGGTGCTTTAGCGCCTCCGCTAACCCCCAAGATGCCGCTGCTGGCGCTTGGCCACCCGCTGGTTGCCTGCGCCCGCCTTCGGCGATTCGAGGGCGGCGTCCTCCAAAAACGGCAACCGCTCCCGCTTGATTCCTCCTCGAAACCAGTCGGCCCGGAGGGTGTCGGCCACATGGGCGAGTCCGATTACCTCACTCAAATAGTGGTATAACTGCTCCGCCAAAGACACGAGCGCGATGGAATGATTGCGACCAAGGCGCGCTCCGAGCCAGTCGCTGAAGGCCAGAAAGCTTTCAAATGGAGACCCGCTTGTATTCCAGAGGAGGGGAAGCGTCTCGGTAAAGCGGCCGCTGTTTGAAAACAAATCCCAGAAGCGCGCGAAACGCCGGAGCCTCTGAAGCGTTTCAAAACTGAGCTGCTTGCTCTGCAGGATCTCGTAAGGAGGGTGGGGACTGTAAACCATCTCCCACTCCCGGTCGTGGCGCACGATGGGAGTGCCGCGCAGCCGCTTGAGGATGCCCACCTGGATTTCCTGCGGCGCCATGGCCACAAGACGGTCAAACCCCTTCCCGAAGCTTTCCAAACTTTCCCCCGGCAGGCCCACAATCAGGTCGGCATGGACGTGCACCCCTGTGTGTGCGCGCAGGTGACGGAGGTTACTCTCCAATTTGGTGTAATTCTGCCTGCGGCTGATGTTTTTGGCCGTCGCCTCGTCAAAGGTCTGGATGCCGACTTCCAATTGTACGGCTCCTTTTGGGAAACGCCCCAGCAGCTCCAGTAACGCCTCCGGCATCCGGTCCGGCACCATCTCAAAATGGACAAACATTCCGTCCTGCCAGCGCTCTAGAAAAAACTGGAGAATGGCGCGACTGGTGTTGATGTTCAGGTTGAAAGTGCGGTCCACAAACTTGAAGACGCGGGCGCCCCGGGAAAGCAGATTTTCTAGGGCGGAGAGAAAGCGGTCGAGGTCGAAGGCTCGCACGGGCACGTCCAGCGACGACAAACAAAACTCGCAGGTGAACGGGCAGCCGCGCGAGGCCTCCACGTAGAGCACGCGGTGGGCGAGGTCTTCGCTTGTGTAAAGTTCGTAGGGCAGCTGGACCTGTTCCATCGAGGGCAACTCGGCGACGATGACCTTCGGCCAAGCCCGGTCTCCGTTCAGGATGCCCCGGCAGACTTCTGCAAACTTGAGGTCTGCCTCTCCGGTGATGATATGGTCGGCCCACTCGCAAAGCGGCTGCCCGTCAAGCTCGTGACTGACTTCGGGCCCGCCCAGAATGACCACCGTTCCGGGGCTGACTCGCTTAATGATTGCAACCACCTCCGCCGTGAGGGCGGTGTTCCAAATGTAAACACCTAGGCCGATGATCTTCGGTTGAAGCGCAAGCAGTTCGGAGGCGATCTCCAAGGGGCGCTGCTTGATTTCAAACTCCAAAATCCTCGCTTTCGGCCGCATCTCACCCAGATTGGCCAGCAGATACCGCAGCCCCACTGCCGCGTGAATATACCGAGCGTTGATGGTGGCGAGCAGGATGTCCGTTCCGGTCTCAGTCCCCGCCTCAGCGCCATTTCCAGTCTCCGGCCCCGCGCTCCGGTGAGCCATAAAATCTGCAGTGGAATCGGGCATTCTAAGAGCCCGCTAAAGTTTGGATTCGCTCAAAAGCGGGCCGCCGCGCTGCTCAATAATGCCGCGGGCCAACCCCTCCGCAATTTTTTCACGGTAGGCGGGCTGCACAATGAGAGCTGCCTCGCGCATCGTCGTGATGTAGCCGCACTCCATCAAGACCGCCGGGTTCTGGGCGATTCGCAGCACGCGGAAGCGGGCAACGCGAGCATTGCGATTCTCCGCACCCGTGGTCGAGGACAACACGCGCACCATCCGCTCCGCCATTCGCTTGGACTCCGGAGAAAAATAGTAGCTCTCCACGCCAGAGACCTGTTTGCGCCCTGCATCGTTGAAGTGAATGCTCACAAAGACCGCGTTTTCGTAGCGGTCGGAAATCCGAACCCGGTCATCCAAAGTGACAAATACATCGCGCTTGCGTGTGAGGATGGTGTTAAAGCCGGCGGCCCGCAGCTTGGGGGCGACGCGCAGGGTGACATCAAGGGCGAGGTCTTTTTCAAGCGTGCCCCTGCGGGTGCGGGCGCCCGAGTCGTGTGCGCCGTGTCCTGCGTCGAGGACGACGGTGTTGAAGGTGCGGCTGGTGTTGCGAACTCCGCGATGGGTATCCACCTCGGCGCAGGCGCCAAAAAAGAAGGTGAGGGTGGTCAGAAGACCCCAGACCGCGAGGGGGTGCACCCGTTTTTGAGGCGAATGCAAGTGTACTGCCGGCAGGGAGCGCGTAGCATTTTTATCCATGCGTGCTGCTACGTGGTTACTATTCATGAATACCGTGGTTTTCCTCTCTGCGGGACATTCCATATCTCTTTGCGCTGAACCTATCGTGAAACCTCAACTAAACGGCAACCTTCTAGCACTAGAAAAATCACCTTATTTGCTTCAGCACGCGAAAAACCCCGTGAAATGGATGCCCTGGGGGGTGGCTGCCTTTGAAAAAGCGAAGCAGGAGAACAAACCGATCTTTCTGTCGATCGGTTATTCCACCTGCCACTGGTGCCACGTGATGGCGCACGAATCCTTCGAAAACGAGACCACGGCCGCCCTCCTGAACCAAAACTTTGTCTGCATTAAGGTCGACCGCGAAGAGCGGCCGGATGTGGACCGCCTTTACATGAGTTTCGTTCAGGCCAGCACCGGTTCCGGCGGGTGGCCCATGAGCGTGTGGCTCACCCCCGACCTCCATCCGTTCTACGGCGGCACCTATTTTCCGCCCGCCGACCGCTTCAACCGCCCGGGCTTCCCTTCCCTGCTCTCTCGCATCGCCGAGGCCTGGGCCAAAGACCAGGATCGCATCGTGGAAACCGCCGCCACCTCCCTCGCCTCGCTTTCGGAAAGCACCCGCCCCGCTCCGAGCTCCGGCCCCCTTTCCTCCACCCCCCTCGAAGCAGGGTTCCAATCCTTCCTCAAACAATACGACGACCAGGAAGGTGGCTTCAGCATCGCTCCCAAGTTCCCGCGCCCGGCCGCCCTGTTTTTCCTCCTCCAATACGCCCACAGCGCAGGAGCAAATTCCAGCGATGGAAAAGTGGCTGCCGGCATGGTGTTGCACACCCTCCAGCGCATGGCCCTAGGCGGCGTCCACGACCAACTGGGCGGAGGGTTCCACCGCTACTCCGTAGACCGCGTCTGGCACGTGCCGCATTACGAAAAAATGCTGTATGACCAGGCCCAGCTTGCCTGCGCCTACCTGCAAGCGGCGCAACTCACAGGAAACACCCTCTGCGCCAACACAGCCCGCTCCACACTGGACTACGTGGCCCGTGAAATGACCGACCCCTCCGGCGGGTTCCACTCCGCAGAAGACGCCGACTCCCTCTTCGCCCACGGAAAACCCGAGCATGGTGAAGGCGCCTTTTTTGTATGGACCAAACTGGAAATCGACGCCCTTCTAGAAGCAGACGCGCCCCTTTTCAATGCGGTTTACGGCGTGCTGGAAGCGGGAAATTCGCCGCGCGGCAGTGATCCCCACGGCGAGTTGAAGGGCAAAAATACGCTCATCCGGAAGCTCTCCGCAGCCGAAGCCGCCCAACTTTCGGGCCTCGATGAAACCGCCACCGAAGGGCTTCTGAGCCGGTGCCGCTCCAAACTCCTCTCACGCCGAGCCGAGCGCCCGCATCCCCACAGGGACGACAAAATTTTAACCGCATGGAACGGCCTGATGATCTCCGCCTTCGCGCGAGGAGGGGCGTTTTTGGGGGAGGAACGTTACTTGAAAACGGCACGGCAGGCCGCTTTGTTTATCAAAAGCACACTTTGGAAGGAGGGGACGCTGCGGCGCACCTACCGGATTGAGGCCGGATCCGTCCCCGGCTTTGCCGAAGACTACGCCTGCCTCATTCAGGGCCTGCTAGACCTGTACGAAGCGGATTTCGACCCCACATGGCTCCATTGGGCCCTCGAATTGCAGACCACCCAGGACCGTCTTTTCTGGGACAAGGAACACGGTGGCTACTTTAGCAGCGCTGAAGGCGACCCTTCCCTGCTCCTTCGCATCAAAGAAGACCACGACGGCGCCGAACCCGCCGCCAGTTCCGTGAGCGTCTGCAACCTCAAACGTCTGTGCGAATTCACAGGACGGGATGAGTTCGCCGCCCGGGCCCAAGAGACGGCGGCCGCCTTTGGGAACGTGCTCGAGCGCGCTCCTTCCGCGCTTCCCCAGATGTTGCACAGCCTCGGCGGCCTGCAGACTCCTTGGACTCAAATCATCATCGCCGGCGACCCGCAGTCTTCTGACACCAAAGCGCTGCTCGCCGTCGTACGACGCAAATACCTTCCTCACGCCATTCTGTTGCATGCGGGAAGTGCGGGGGCAGCTATCGGGCTTGGGGGGCTTGGGGAACGGCTTGCGCTTGCCGCTCAAATGCCCACCCTCGAGGGAAAAGCCTGCGCTTACGTTTGCAAAAACTTCACCTGCCAGTCCCCGGTCTCGGATCCCGAGGCTTTAGAAAAGCTTCTGGCAAAATAACCCCCTCCACCTCCACCAACCCCAACCCGAAACCCCTTGCCCTCGATTCTCAAAGTGGCGGCCCTCTCCGGTGGCGGCCCTCTCCGCCGTGGGGTATTTAGTCCAAATATTGGCGGTGGACCTCAAAAGCCATCTCAAACCCACGCCGATCACCGAGGACGCCGAGATCAATACGGTTTCTTTGCTCATACGAGCATTTAAGCGCACTACCAGCAACTCTCCTCCCTACATTTACCCTCGGTTAATCAGTAAGTTTGCAAACACACTGAATCCAAAATAGAGAGTGAGGCCCCCCATGAAACGCATCGCCCCACTTCTCCTTCTCCCAGGCCTCTTATTCTCCGCCACCAACGCAGACGCCAAGGGCAAAAAAGACGACCGCTCGTCAGGCACCTATGGGTGCGCCAAATTTGACGCCAATCAAAATGGCGTCCTGGATCCCGATGAAATCGTGGCCCTTCGGAAGGCCTTCGCCGAGGGAGACTCCGCCCTCAAGCCTCTCGACACAAACAACGATGGGAAACTCGACGATTCTGAAATCGCGCTTGTAAAACTGCCTCAGCCTGAAAAAGGGAAAAGAAAAAAACCGAACACCTAGAGGCACACCTCCAAAACTCGGGACAAGCCTCCACGGCCTTTCTTTTATTTAGAAAACACCCGCAGGCGGCCCGAGTCGCAAAGAACGGATCATGTTCGGGAGCCTAGATTAACAGTTACTGCGCCCAGCGCCTTACGGATGAGGCAGGCCTCCGGGGCAACCGCGTCCCCCCTTCGATATTTTTCCAAAAGGCCCCGAGTCCGCTCCGCCAACATCCGGCGAACCTCCCTCCGAGCCCCCTTCTCCCTGGGGATTTTCATGTGGTCGTACTCCGTGGTCGCGTGCCGAAACCAAGCGATCACGGCGGCCTCCGCCCGCCGCTCGATCGGAATGCGTTCAGTGCGGGCCACGGTGCCGCTTCCCACGGGCACGGCATGCGCACTGATCGCCCCAGAAAGCTGGCGCCCGAGTTCCTCAAACCCTCCGGAAAAAGCCAGAAACCGGCTCACCTCCAATGTGAAATCCTCCGCATACTGCTCCTGTTCAACCGCCCGTTTTTTGCGGCCAGCCTCAAGCTTGCGAGCGTACCCAGGCGCAGCGCGCTCCAGCACAAGATCAGCCCGAATCGATTCGATCACTTCAGAGAGCGCCCACAGACCGCGGGAAAAAACCTTGTTGCCCCTTTTTTCCTGCATCGTCCACGTTGGACCCGCTTTTTTCACACGCCCCGTCAGCCCGGCGTCTCCGGGGGGCAAAAGCGACCAACCCCGAGGAACCCACAAAACCTCGCCGGTAGAAAGACGAACAGTTCCCGTTTGGGGACCGGGTGAGCAGATGCGAGTCAGATTGGGCACCGACGGGAGGTACCGTTTCGGAGGGCGTCTGCCAAGTCTAGAGCGAGCATCAGGCCCGGGACAGTCCCAGCACGCGCCTTTGCACGGTTGCCCCCATCACCCACTGGCTGGTCACCTGGGTGGCGATGGCGCGTTCCGGAACGCCCTGCTGTCCGTGGTGAATCATGGAAACAACAAGATCCACAGCAGCCTCGCCGACAAGATCGTTTCGCTGGTCCATTCCCGCCCAGTGCGGGCGCTGGGATCGCCACTCGTATTGAATCAGGCCGATGTCGTTGGGCACACTCACCTCACAACGTCCCAGCCAGCGCTCCACTTCGTGATACAGGGTGAACAAAACGTCGGGCTTAACGTGTTTGAGCCAGCTAGAAAAAACGCAAATGTCTGCCCTCGCCTCGGCGATTTTCGAAAACGGCGGCAGCGGTTCCTCTCCAGGCCGAAACCTCTGTTGGCCGATTAAAAAACCGGCAGTAAACCGACCGTCAATCAAAGCATCGATGACGGGGTCCAGCACCAAGGCTGGGCGCCTGTAGCCCAGAGCCCATGCCTGTTCGTACGCCTTGAGCGCCAGACTGTATTGGTCCGACCCCGCAAAAGACAATTCTGGAGAACGCACCCGCACCCCAGTCACAACCGAGGGAAACTCGTCCCAAACGGCCTGCATTCCTTCCGGGAGAGTATTGGAACGCAACAACCCAACCACCAGAGCGCCGCGGATCCCACGCGCCCGCAAAATAGAAGCAAGGCGCTTGCCGCTCATAGACGGGTCGTGCAACCAAAACTCATCCAACCCATAGCCCAGTTCCGAGGCACGCTTGCGCGCACCCGCCACATATACGGGAACAGTAGGATGGGTGCGAAAGGCACTGCGGTCTTCGTTGGCATTGAGCAAGGCAAGGGTGGCCTCAAATCGCGCTGACCCAGACCTCCGCAGCTCCGCCATGAGACAACCCACGGCGGCATTCCTGCGGTACCCTATGCCAGCGGCGGCGGCCTCCACCTGTTCACGCGTTTCTGCAGAAATACGCGGACTGCCACGCAGCGCCAGGCTAACCGTGTTTTTAGAAACACCGGCGACCAGGGCGACTTGAGCCATCGAGGGGCGCTGCATAGCAGGTATTACTGTCAAACAATCCCAGAGACTGCAACTCCATCTGCGGCTTCTACATTAAAAAGGGTAAGCAGCGCAGAAGCGCTCCCTTATCCCTACACAGCCCAAATCTTATGAGTCACTTCCCAGAAATTCCAATCATCCGCTACGAAGGCACATCCAGCGAAAATCCCCTCGCGTTCCGCCATTACAATGCCGCGGAAAAGGTCGGTGAAAAAACCATGGCCGAACACCTCCGGTTTGCCGCGGCATACTGGCACGTCATGCGCAACGGTCTATCTGACCCTTTCGGCGCCCCCACCGCCTTGATGCCTTGGGACGACGGATCTGATTCCCTCTCCAACGCGCTCAAACGCGTCCCTGTATTTTTCGAGTTTCTGGAAAAGACAACGATTCCCTTTTATTGCTTCCACGATAGAGACATCTCACCGGAAGGAGCCTCCCTCGCCGAAACCCACAAAAACCTGGATGCGGTGGTTGGCGCGTTTGAAAAGCAACAAAAAGAAACAGGCAAAAAACTTCTCTGGGGCACAGCCTGCCTCTTTGCCCATCCGCGTTATGCGCACGGAGCCGGCACCTCGCCCTCTGCCGATGTGTTCGCCTATGCGGCATCCCAGGTGAAACACGCCCTCGAAGCCACCCACCGACTCGGCGGCGAGGGATATGTTTTCTGGGGTGGCCGCGAAGGCTATGCCACGCTTCTGAATACCAACATGAAAAGGGAACTCGACCATCTCGCGACCCTCCTCCACATGGCGGTGGACCATGCAAAAAAGATCGGCTTCACGGGACAGTTCTACATCGAACCAAAACCCCGCGAACCTTCCACGCACCAGTACGATTCCGACGCTGCAGCCTGCCTCAATTTCCTGCGCGAATACGACTTGCTCGGACACTTCAAACTCAACCTAGAAACGAACCATGCCACCCTCGCGGGCCACACCATGGAGCACGAAATGGAAGTCGCCATCGCGGCCAACGCACTCGGTTCTGTCGACGCCAACCGCGGCGACACTCTCCTGGGCTGGGACACCGATCAGTTCCCAAGCGACCTGTACCTGACCACAAACATCATGCTGCGCATCCTAAAAATGGGCGGCCTCACCACGGGGGGGCTCAACTTCGACGCCAAGCGCCGCCGCGAGTCCCACGAAACATCCGATCTCTTCCACTCCCATGTGGGTGGAATGGACGCCTTTGCCTACGGGTTGAAGGCTGCTCACCGCATCCTAGAGAGCGGTAAGATTAACCGTTTTGTCGCCCAGCGTTACTCGAGTTTTGACTCCGGCATCGGCGCAAAAATCGAAGCCAAAGCCACCTCCCTCGATGAACTCGACGGATATGCCCACGGCATCCCTGCACCGGTTCTCCAAAGCGGGCGGCAGGAGATGCTCGAAAACCTGTTCAACGCACAGATATTCGGCTAACCGCCCTCGAAAAAACCGACCGGTATAAAGCCGGTCGCCTTTTTTGCTTTTTCAAAATCAGCGACCTCTAGACAAAAAAAGGCCGCCCCGCCTTGATTTTAGCCAAGGCGGGGCGGGGAAACTGGCGACGTCCTACTTTCGCGCAACCTATAGAAGCACTATCATCGGGGCTGCAGCGTTTCACTTCCGTGTT
>QQND01000045.1 GCA_003402745.1 Verrucomicrobiota bacterium | reverse complement strand
TGGATTTTTCAATGGAACTGCTTTGATGGGGAAAGCACAGCGGTTCCACCTGCTTCAAGCCCCTCCGCACGCACGCACAAATCCTCTCCACGAAAACCGCTTCCAGCGCCAGAATCAAGCGCCTGGATCAAGCGTCCCCGGCGAAGCTAGCCCCGGCGAAGCGAGCCCCAATGGAGCGAGCCCCTACTGGCTGCCCCGTTTGGTTTTTGCGGGCACCAACACCACCTCCACCCGTCGGTTCGGCGCCTGTTCATCGACGTTGCCTGAGACCACGAGCAGTTCCTGAGAACCACGGCCCATCGTGTCCATCTTGTTAGCCGCCATCCCATACCGCTTCACCAGCCACTCTTTCACCGCCTCGGCCCGGCGCGCACTCAGACGCACGTTGTAGTCTGGAGACCCCGTGTTGTCGGTGTGCCCGACGATCACCATCACGTAATCGGGAAATCGGCGGCGCAGATCCGCGATTTTTTCAAGAATGGGCAGCGACTCCGGCCCGAGTTCCGCGCTGTCGTGGGCGAACAGCGCATTGCCTGGGATCGCCACGGGGCTGTCGGTCGTGGGCACCTTCCCCAACCCTCCAAGCACGTCCTCCAAAGACTGGCGACCCTGCATCGCGGCCCCCCCCGTCCCAAATCCCGAGGGGGATTCGGACGCGCCCTTGGTCAGCTGCGAAGAAACGGCAAGAACAGGCTGCGCTGCAGAAACCGGGGCTGAGGTCAAAAACGCGCCCGCAAGCGAGCTCAACTCGCGATCCAAAGCTCCCGCGGTGGACTGGGTCAACTTGGCCATGGCGATCGGGTCGGCCTGGGCCTTGGGCTTTTCCTCGACTAACTTGCTCGTGATGTCTACCGGCTTTACCTCGAGTTTGACGTCTACCGCCTGAGGTTTAGCGTCGGAAAAAACCAGCTTTTCCGGAAGTACAGGCTCCTTTTTTGGCGCCGGCGCCTTTTCCGGAATGTCCTGGAGAGATTTAGGATCGAAATTCACCTGCTTCACCACAAACTTCGGCGGCAGAAGCGCCGGCGCCCCCGTGTCCCGCAGGCCGTCCACAGGCACGGCTTTGGACCAGACGAAAAACGCCCCGTGCAGCCCGAGTGAAATCAACAGCGCCGCAAAGAACCAGTAAACCACGGTGCTTTGCGGAACCTCACGCCTGGGTAGATTGACCGTTGCCTGCATGGACTTAATTTCGCACAAAAAGACGGGTTAGACAACACGATGTGAGGAAAATGGAGGATAAACCCCAAACGACCTACATCGGCGGCCCCTCGGACGGCCCGCCATCCGCAGCCCAGGTTTTTGCCAGAGACGGGGCTCTGAAGCCCTTTTCCCCCTCCCCCGCAGCGTGCGCCGCGCTCTGAACCACCGCAATGGTGGGCTGACGTTTGCGCTCCATCAACTCGTTCATCAGGTCGAGTTGGATGTGCTGGATTTCCAGCAGTCGCCGCCACTGGTGCTGGCGCAACTGGTCGAGTTTGCTCGTCAGATGCCGGATCTCCAGCTCCGCCTTGAGGTTGATTTTATACTCCTGCTCGCTTCGGAGCCGGTCTTTGGCTTCCTGCCGATTCTGGCTCATCATGATGATGGGTGCCTGAAGGGCGGCGAGGCAGGACAAAACCAGGTTGAGCAGAATGAACGGATACTCGTCGTACTGCCGGCCTTTGCTGAGCACAAACGTGTTAAGGATGATCCACACCGCCATAAACGCGCCAAAAGCTGAAATGAACTTCCAGCTGCCCCCAAAACTGGCGATTTTGTCCGAGAGCGCCTCTCCAAAGGTGATTTTTTCCTCAAACGCCTCGTTGATGTTTTTGGACAGAAACTCCTCCTCGTTGAGGCTGGCGAGCACCTCCTCCTCCAGGACGGTGATTTCTCCCCGGTCCTCCTCCACGAGTTTCTGGGTGTACAGACTGCGGAAATGATTGAGGTCCTTGTAGCAAATGTAGGCGTTTTCATTCCACTGGGGAAAGGTTTCGCAGATCACCTCCACCACGGCGGGTCGGACGGACTGGGCGAGCACGATTTCATCCTCCTCAAAATGCCTTCCGCAAATCTGGCAGGGCAGGTGTTCGTGGTCTGGAGGCGCGGCTTGGTAGATCATAGGAAAATCGCTGGGCGTGGGTGGGGCACCTTACCGAACTCAATGCGCCTTGTCCCTAAAAAGCGCCCCCCCGCCCAGTGACATTTCCGTCACCTAAACCCTCGGGGCCCGCCCACCGCAGGCGGCCCACCGGATGCGACGCGGCGCAAGCGACGTATCGCATGCGACCGAACGAGGCAGCGCTTCAGGATTTTCCGCGACGGGGGAATAAAAAGCCGGTCTGGCGCTGGTATTGTCCGTACGCGGGGCTGGCTTCCAGCAACCGGCGCTCCTCCATCCTTGCCCGCACTCTGAAGAGGAGCATGTGCAGGGCCACGAGCAGAAAGATGGCAGGCGAGAGATTTAACAAGGCGAGGCTTACCCAGACGCAAAAATAACCCAGGTAGATGGGGTGTCGCACAAACCGGTAGGGCCCGCGGAGGACCACCTCCCGGACTGAAACGAAAATTCCGAAGGATTTTCCAAGGGCGAGGACCCCCCAGAGCGAAATTGCGGGACCGACTAGTCCGAGGAGCATGCCCGCCAGCACGCAGACGGGCGGGACGGGCCCTCCGAACACGTTTCGCGACAGGGGTTCCGGCAGGCTGGGGATGAAACCGTACAGGACAAAATAGGCACAGGAGGCCAGCGGCACGAAAATCTCCGCCAGGGAGCGGGGGGGGAGCGCGGGGGCCCGACTGTTGAGAAGAAAGGCTCCGATGAGAAGCTGCACAAGAAAGAGGATGAAATTGGTAGCGGCCTGGGCGAGCAGGGGGCTGATGAAGGGCGCCCCGGAAGGCCATTGTGCGGCGAGGGACTCCAAGGCTGCTCCCTGCCTGTATGCAAACCAGAAGTAAATGGCCGAGAGGACGTAACGCTCGAAAAGAAAGGCCGCGGCGAAGATTCGCACTGGAATCGGGTCGTTCATGAGGCGGGGAGGCAAGAATCTGAAGGAGAAAGCTGGAGGACGGCTTTGGATGAATCCCTGCGGACTTTCCGCTGGAACCTCCACAGCAATAAATTAATTCCAAACGTTTGACTGGCAAGTGCAGGCAGGTTGTTCCGGAACTAAAGTTTGGATTGAGCGTCGGCGGTATTGGCAGCGAAGGCCAAGTGTGAGACAAGTGAGGCCTCATGCTCCCTGAACTGGTCGCCCGTATTGTTTCAACCACACACCCCCGTTGTTTGGGGAAGTTTTTGTGGAATTTCGGCGCCAAAACTCTAGTCAGCGTAGAACGCTTCAAGGCCCGACTGAGGCGGGGCGAATATTTTCCAGCCTTTCTCTACATCTCGATCCTGAACTCCTGCAACCTCCGCTGCCAAGGCTGCTGGGTGGATGTTGAAGCAGAACGTTCCCAGCTTGATGTCGAGGCTGTCAGCCGTCTGATCGAAGACGCCAAAACCCAAGGCAACCGGTTCTTTGGAATTTTGGGCGGGGAACCCTTTTTGCATCCTGAGCTGATGGACATTCTGGAGCGCCATCCGGAGTGTTATTTTCAAATCTTCACCAACGGCCAGTGCATCACGCCCAAAATCGCCCGGCGACTTGTGGAGCTTGGGAACGCCACGCCGCTGATTTCCATCGAGGGACGCGAAGTGGTCAGCAACCAGCGTCGAGGCAACGTGGAAGTACTCAACCGCACCCTGCGCGGGCTGGACGCCTGCATCGAGGCGGGCCTGCTCACGGGGGTGGCCACTTCCGTGTGCCAGACGAACATTAGCGATCTGCTGACCGAGGACTGGTTGAATGAACTCATCTCGCGCGGCGTCCATTACGTATGGTTCCACACCTACCGCCCGGTGGGGCCAAAAATGAATCCGCAGCTGGGCCTGACCCCGGAACAGCTCGTGCAAGTGCGGAGGTTCATTGTGGAGAAACGCGCCACGATGCCCATCGGGATCGTAGACGCCTACTACGGGCACGACGGCAAAGCGTTGTGCCCCATGTCTACGGGCATCTCCCACCATGTCAGCCCTTATGGCGACGTGGAGCCCTGCCCGATCATCCAGTTTGCGAAGGAGGACATCCGCGACTCCCGGGGCATCGTCGCCACGCTCAGGGACTCCGAATTCCTCAAGGATTTCCGCGAACTCAGCGCGCAGGCGACCCGGGGCTGCGTGGTGCTGGAGCGCCCGGATTTGGTGCGGGACCTTGTCCACAAACACGGAGCGCGCGACACCACCGTGCGCGGCACCGCCCTCGCAGAACTCGAGGCGATGACGCCCCGCTACAGCCAGTGGCTCCCGGGGGAGGAGATCCCTGAAAAACACTGGATGTACAGGCTGGCAAAACGATTCTGGTTCAGTGATTTTGGCGCCTACAACAAGATGGCGGTCGACAGCCGGCCCCGGGCGGAAGCGCTTGCGCGGGATCATCGCCCCTAGAAAAAGCGGTCCCCGCCCAAGCCCTCCGCCCCAACAAAATCCCTCTTCAACTCTTTTCTCTTCACCTGTTTAAATAAAATTCCTGCAGCGCCCCAAAGCAGGCCAGCCAAAGCCCTCGCCAGTCCCGGCATGGATTTGGTCTAATTCCCCTCCTCTTCGGGCATCTTCCCTTTGTAATCCAATTTATGTCCGCCCCAGCGACACTCCCAGCCCCAGCCACGCAGACTGCTCCTCCCGTTTCTCTCACCCTGCCCCGGCCCGTCCCGGTGCAGCGGATCCGGAAGCCGAAGAAAAACATCCCCCAGACTTCGCAGGAGCGAAACAGCATCCTTCTGGCCGTGCGCGCCTACGTGGAGCGCGAGAGGCCGGTGCCTCCGCTCCCCTCCGACCAACTGGCGGTGCACGCCGACGGCCTGGTGGCGCACCTGAAGCTGGACCCGATTTACCGGGACTACGTGGGAGTGCTCATCAACAACGAGTTATGGCGCGAATCCCTGGCGGCGGTTCCCTTTGAACGCCGGCTGCTGCTCATCCCGAAGTGCCTGCGGATTGAAAGCAAGTGCCCCGCCCCCTTTGACGAGTTTGGATTGCTTTGCAAACAGTGCGGTCTTTGTTCGATCCAAGATCTCCAGAACGAGGCAGAACGCCTCGGGTACGCGGTTTTAGTGGCCGAGGGTTCGGCCATCGTGATGTCGCTGATCCAGACTGGAAAAATCGAGGCGATCGTCGGGGTCAGCTGCCTCAGTGTTTTGGAGCGTGCCTTCCCTTACATGGAGGCCGCAGCGGTGCCAGGCGTGGCCGTACCTTTGCTTCAAGACGACTGCATCGACACCACCGTCGACCTGGACTGGGTGTGGGATTACATCCACCTCACCAGTGACGACCGCACCCGCCGCATGGATTTGGGCGCGTTGCGTGAAGACGTGGATTTTTGGTTCACCCCCCTTGCCCTGGACTCGGTCATGGGTCCCGCACAGGGAGAGACGGAACGCATTTCGCGCGAATGGCTCCAGCGCGCAGGGAAACGCTGGCGGCCCTTTCTCACGGTGGCCGCCTTCCAGGCCCTGCAAACCGAGCCCGGCTCGAAGCCGCCGGAGTCTTTGAAAAAACTGGCCGTCGCGGTGGAATGCTTCCACAAAGCGTCCCTCATCCACGATGACATTGAAGACGGGGACGGAGAGGGTTACGGGGAGGCCACGCTTCACGAGGAATACGGAGTACCGGTTGCGCTGAATGTGGGCGACCTGCTCATTGGGGAGGGCTACCGACTGCTGGCAGAAAGCGGCTTCAGCCCGGAACAGCGCGTTGCGATGCTCCAGATTGCGGCCCAGGGGCAGCGCGAACTGTGCCGGGGCCAGGGCGCCGAACTGACTTGGACGCGCGAACCGCGCCCGCTTACCTCGGTGGAGGTCTTGGAGATATTCGAGAAAAAAACAGCCCCTGCGTTCGCTGTTGCGCTGCATCTCGGGGCGCTGGCCGCGGGCGTGGAATTTCACGAGGAAGTTTCCTCCGTCTTAGAGTCCTACAGCCGCGCGATGGGAATCGCCTACCAGATCCGCGACGACCTCGAAGATTACACCGTGGGAGGAGCTGGCGCTCCCGACGACTTGGAAGCTATGCGCCCAGGCGTGGTGCTTTCCGCCGGATGGGAACGCGCCCAGGGTCACGCCAAAGAAGTGCTCACCTCGCGTTGGAAACGCGAAAGCCTCCACGACTCGGAAGCCGTCCGCCAAGCGTGCGCGGATTCGGGCGCCCTGGACCGCTGCACAGATCTTTTAGAACGTTACAAGGAGGAGGCCATCCGCTCGCTGAGCGGCCTGGAGAACCCCAGCCTTAAGGGACTGCTCCGCCGCGTGATTGGCAAGATCTTCAACGACACCGAGATCAAAGGCTGGTGCAAGGAATTTGAGCAGGCCAACGGAGTGACTTCCTAAGAACTGCGGAGAACTCCCAACGGCCACACCGCTCCCCCCACCAAGGCACCTCCCAGCGCAACCAATGACGAGGGACATCGCCCGTCGAGAATCTCTAACACCGCTGGCACCTCGGACTCAAAGCTGGGCCCTGCTGCCAGCGGCCATCATGCTTTTCGCAGGCGCGGGGAAATCGCCCGCCGCAGAGATGACGCATGCGCAGTTGAAGGAGGAAAATCGCGCGTTTCTCAAAGATTACTGCCTCGAATGTCACAATGAGGAGAAGCAAAAGGGAAAGGTCCGGCTCGACCAACTCTCCTTCACTCTGGACTCCGTGCAGGGAGCGGATCTCTGGCAGAAAATCCTCAACCAGATCAACTCCGGCGAGATGCCCCCGGAAGATTCCAAACAGCCGGAGCGAGGCGCCAAGACTGAGTTCCTCGACTCCCTTTCGCACACCCTGATGAGCGCCAGGCGCTCTTTGAGTGATTCGGGAGGGAACATCACCATGCGCCGTCTCAACCGCCGCGAGTATAAGAACACCATCCGCGATCTTCTTGGTGTAAACATCGATGTGCGCGACCTTCCGGCGGACGGCGGAGCGGGCACGTTCGACACGGCCGGATCCTCCCTTTTCATGTCGAGCGACCAGCTCGAACAGTACCTCTCGCTGGGAAGAAAAGCGCTCGATGAATCCTTCGCACGCCTCATAGGGCTGTCGGCGGGCGTCTCAAAAACTGAAAAACTTCGAAAGGATCCTGAGGAGTGGGCGAACAAATACATGCCCATTTATGCGGAAGGCTACGAAAAGAAATACGCACGCTTCAAAGCCTGGTGCGACGCCGTAGACCAGTCGGCTGGGACACCCGAGAACTCCGCCGTTGTCGAAAAATTGCGCGCGGATCCGCGGCTCAAAACGCAGCCGCACCTCTTTTACCATCGGTTCGCCGAAATCCAAGGCGCTCCAGCGCCCACGCAGTTTGAGTTCCGAGACGTTGAAGACGCCCAATTCGCCCGCAGCGAGTACAGCTTCCACCACCAATATTACGTCGACTATCAGAAGCTGCCGCAGCGCGAAACGGGAGCGTATCTCATGCTGTATAGCCTGGGACGTCACACCGGCATCACCGCCCCCTCCACCTGGACTCCGGGCCGCTACACGCTGCGGGTCCGCCTCGCGGCCACGGACGAGTCGCCCCAGGAAAGACGCTTCATCGAAGTCGGCACAGGCAAGGCCGACGCCTCCGACTTCAACGTCCTCAGCTCGCATCAAGTCACCGGCACGCTCGCCAAGCCGCAACTGCTCGAAATTCCTATCGAGATCAATGCCACCGGGGACCGCAATTTCGCGCTCCGCGACAAACGTCCGAACAATCGTGCGGCGGAATACGCGCTGTTCCGCGAAGCCTGGGACAAGACTGGCAGCGGCCCACGCCCTTGCATCTGGGTGGATTTCGTGGAGTTGGAGGGCCCGGCGAGCGCGCCTCCCCTGGCAGCCAAAACAACGGTTTTCAAAGAACGCAGAGAGGTTGAGTTGCATGCCAACGCGATGGTTGGCGGCACCTACCATGGCTACTTTAAGGAAGGCCACCGCGTTGCGAAGGCTTACCTGGACAGCGACCGGAGCAGGCCACCAAGCGCCTTTGGAAAGGGCATTCCAGATGAAGTTGAAGCGAAGTTCCGCGTGAGAGTGTTCGAAGAAAATGGCCCCACCTTTGAGCGCTATTTGAACGATCCCCTCACCAAGACCGGCGCCTATCTTACGATCCACAACGTCCACACCGAGGAGGTCATCACACTGCCCCCAGACCAACCCTCGGGGTGGCTTAAAACCAGACACGAAATCGAGACAGCACCGCCCGGCGAATACATGCTCCGCATCCGCATCGGCGCAGTGGAGGGAACCCCTGCCGAACGTCATTTCCTAATGCTGGGGAGTCGGAAAGAAAAAGACGAATTCAAGCTGCTTCAAACCTTTCAAATCAACGGTACAACAAGCGCACCGCAGATTATCGAGGTGCCTGTCAGCATCTCTGCGGACGGTCCGCACACTTTCGTCCTGCGCGAAAAACGCGATCCAAAGTTAGATAACGCGGTCTACACGGAGGCCAGAAAAGCCACGGGGGTTGGCCCGACGCCCTCCCTTTGGATCGACTGGGTCGAATGGGAGGGCCCTCTCCCAAGCCCCCAGGAAGGGGGTTTGCAGGCGCTTTTATTCGCGCGCACGCAGGACGGCGCGGGCGCGAAGGAACTCCTCGAGCGGTTCGCTCTGCGCGCCTTCCGCGACAAAGCGCCCAATTCGGAGTACCTCGACAAGCTGGTCCGGCTGTTTGAAACCCGAATGAAAGCAGGCGACGATTTTTACAGCGCGCTCAAGGAACCGCTGAGTGTGATCCTCGCGACGCCGCGTTTCCTTTATCTGAGCGAGCCTGCCCAAGAGAAAAAACCGCGCCCACTCTCGCCCTCGGAGCTCGCGAGCCGTCTCTCATATTTCCTCTGGAGCGCGCCTCCCGACGACACCCTGTTTGCGCTCGCTCGCAACGGTGATTTACAAAAGCCAGCGGTGCTCGCTGCGCAGGTGGACCGTCTCCTCGACAGCGAAAAATCGCGTGAATTCGTCACCGGCTTCACCCACCAATGGCTACGAATGGACCGCTTGGATTTCTTCCAGTTCAACACGCAACTCTATCGTGACTTCGATGAAAGCACCAAGGCTGCGGCGCGGTCCGAAGTTTTCCGCACGTTCGAACACCTGCTGCGCGAGAACGCCAGCGTGTGCGATTTGCTGAAGTCCAACTACGTGATTGTCAACGGCCTCCTGGGCACCTTCTACGGTCTCGAGGGCGTGGCCGGAGACGAGTTCCGCAAGGTCAACCTTCCTGCGGATTCACCTCGCGGGGGGTTGCTTGGAATGGCAGCCGTCCTCGCCATGGGCAGCAATGGCGAGCACACGAGCCCCGTCGAGCGCGGCGCGTGGGTGCTGCGGTTTTTGCTCAACACCCCTCCGCCGAACGCTCCTCCAAACGTGCCCCAGATCACGCGGCTCAACGGCCAGCTCCTCACCACGCGCGAACGCCTGCTCGCTCACCAAGAGCAGCCCCAATGCGCGAGCTGCCACCGTGCCATCGACCCCATCGGGTTCGGCCTGGAGAACTTCAACACCGTCGGCAAATGGCGCACCGAAGACAGCTTCCAAGCCGTCGACGCCAACGGGAAACCCAACCCAAAACTCATCAAGCACTGGACCATTGACCCCTCTGCAGAACTCCACAAAGGCCCTGCATTCAAAGACTACTTTGAGCTGCGCGACATCATTGCATCCAAGCCAGAGTCCTTCGCAAGAGGCCTGACCGAAAACCTCATTGCCTACGCTCTCGGCCGGTCCTTTGGTTTCACCGACGAAAATCTCGCCGAGGAAATCGTGCACCGCGCCAAAGCGAAAAACTTTGCCCTGCGCGAATTTGTGCAGACGCTGGTAGGAAGCAAAGAGTTTCAGACAAAGTAAAACACACTTCTCCGAAAGACCTCGCCACAACCCAAATCACGACCTTCGCCACGCAGAGAATATTTTCGCAAAGAAACGCTTAAAATAAAATCTGCTCTCTCCCTCATTTCCCGCGCAGGCCCAGCTTCATTCGTTCTTCAAAAAACGGCAGTCGCCTGCCTTGCGCCTTCAGAAGGCGTTCCAGCCCCGAGCGTCATCCCTCACCATTCTCCAATCCTATGATCACCCGCCGCAACTTTCTCCGCAGCACCAATGCGATCATCGCATTGCCCGCCCTTGAATCGCTCGGCTTCCGGCGCTTCGCCTCTGCGGCCAGCGCGACTACCGCGCGCCCTAAACGCGCCGTCTTTTTGAACTTCGGCTGGGGTGTCACCAACGAAACCTGGTTTCCGGACCTAAAACAAACCGGCTCGGACTACACGCTCCCCGAGGGTCTGGCTCCGCTCGCGCGCCACAAGGCGGACTTAACGGTTGTTCAGGGCCTGGCGAATAAATTTGCAAACGAAGCCCACTGGGGAAGCACCTTCTGGCTCACCGGCGCAAACCGGTACGCGGAACCCGGACAAAGCTTTCACAACAGCGTCTCCGTCGACCAGGTCATCGCCGCCGAGTTGGGCAGGGATACACGATTTACATCAGTCCAACTCAACAGTCCGGACGTCAAAGAGTCCGGCCACGGGCCCGGCCTTTCCCTCGCCTGGGACGCGCGCGGCAAGCCGTTGGCCGGCCTGGACAATCCCGTGCACGCTTTCCACCGCCTGTTCTCCACGGACACCACTCCCTTGGCGGAACGACAGGCACTACTCGCTCAAAAGCGCAGCGTGTTAGACGCTGTTTTAACAGATGCAAACGACCTGCAGCGCGGCCTGACCAAGACGGACGCGGATAAACTGGATGAATATTTCCAAGGCATACGCGACATCGAAACGCGCCTCGGCAAGGACGAACAATGGCTCAACATTCCCAAGTCCAAAGTTGCGCTGGCAGAACCCAAAGAGGGTCTTTCGGGCCGCGAGGAAGTGCGCGTGGTATATGATCTCATCGTGGCCGCCCTGCAAACTAACAGCACCCGGGTCGTCACCTATCGTCAGCCTGTCAGCGCCCTTCTCCAAAGCCTTGGGCTGAAGGTGGCAGCCCACGATATGAGCCACTATACACCCGGGGATCGCATGATCGCTTCGCAAAAGCGGGACCTCGCGCAGAGTGAGCTTCTTGCAGGGCTCATCGACAAGCTCAAGGCCAGCAAAGAGCCCGACGGCACAAGCCTCTTCGACCATACCGTCCTTGCCTATGGCAGCAACATCCGGACGATCCACTACCTCGACAACTGCCCGACGCTCCTTGCCGGGGGCGCGGCGGGACTCGTCCGAGGCCAGCATCTCGCACTCCCGAAGAACACTCCCCTGTGCAACCTGTGGCTCACGATTTTACACGGCCTTGGAATCCCCCTGGAGCGGCATGGAGACAGCTCCGGTTTGATCAAAGAGTTACGCGCCTAGTCCCCAGTATAGCAAACTTGGCCGGATTGAAGCGGGCCTTTCAAGCGCGTACTTCGAATTCCGCGAACCCGCTAAAAAAATCTAAAGGGACGCCCGATAGAAAGCGTCTGTTCGCTCCGCAAAGGATGCTGGCTCTATTTGGGCATCAGCCCCATATGGACCGTCAGGCGCTGGTTTTGAGGCATCTTCGGATCTATTCCATCCAGCGGTCGCGTATCTGAGTATCCATTAACACGCACCACCTGCTCCGGCGGGAGATCGAAACTGATCAACCGGCGCCGCGATACCGTTGCGCGCTCGATGCTCAATTCCCAAGGACCAAACTCTGCCCGACTCGCTGCCTCCGTGTTTCCTTTTGCAGTATGCCCGTCCAATAGGAGGTTCATTTCGTGGCGGACGGCGAGGAAGGAGAGATTCTTGAGCACAAAATCGCCCCATTCAGTGAGTTGCGAAGTCCCCGTTTTGAAGAAGGGTTGTTTCTGGCGGTCGAAAAGAGTGACCTTGATCGTTTCGTTGACCAGCTTCACGTCCACAGAAGGCTCCGGCTCCGCAGGGTCTACTTTGAGCAGCTTGATCATTTCATCCGCAATCATCTGAAGATCTTTCATCTTCTGGGCCGCACCGGCGGCCCCAGCGCTGTCCGAAGGTTTTTCACCGGGATTTTTTTGGTCCCCTCCCTGGGTGTTCACTTCTTGCGGAGGTGCTGTGTCAATTTCATCTTCGTAAACGATTTTGTTATCGTTCGGCTCGGGCGCAATGATCCAAAGCACGATGAACAGCGCCATCATGGCGGTCACGAAGTCTGCGTAGGCCACCTTCCAGGCTCCGCCGTGGTGTGCGTCTTTTTTCTTGGCCATAAAAACTGACTAAAACGAGAGAATCGGCGCCCAGCCCCGCACAAGCGGAGGCGCCCTGAAAACTAGTAAGTGCAATCCAGTTCGATGATCCGGCAACAGGAACAGGTCACGATTACTTTTTCAATGCGGCCCTCGTGCGTGATCAACTCTACGGAGGGTTCCGTCTGCAGCGCGTCTTTGGCGCGATGGGGGCGGTTGGCATCCGCAGGGTCCATCACGCTGCCGGCCTCCAGAAGCGCCGATTTCAGGGATTGAAAGCCGCCCGTCTGAGGGAGGCTGGACATGAAGGCGTCGTGCCCATCCATGGGGTCGCGGAAGGCCAAGCCATCGGCGGGCATGCCGGCGTCGAAGGCCGCGGAGGGATCCACTTTCGGGCGGTTCGTGAGATAGCTATCCATAAAAATCGAGCTCCAATTCTATTTCCAGGTCTTTATGGTCAGGTTGAAAAGCATCCGGTCGTTTTCCTCAGACTCGGGCTCTGTGTCGGGAAGCGGCTTGCTGTCGCCATAACCGGTGACTCGGAAAAAAGACTTGGGAGAACAGGCATAGTTCAAAAGAGACCTTCGGCAGGCTGTGGCGCGGTCACAGCTGAGTTCCCATAAGCCGTACTCTTTTTTGGGAAACTCCGTATCGGAGCTTGCGACGTGCCCGTCGATAAAGACGCGCATTTTATATTTCTCGATAATCCAAGAAAGGCTTTCCATGACAAACTCACCCCATTTCGTGAGGCGCGCTGTAAGAGGTTCAAAGAGAGGCTTTTTTGGATTATCGAAAAGAAGGATCTTCAACCCGTCGGAAGTGACTTGGATTTCCATGTCCTCGCTGTCGGGATCGTCCTTGTTGATCATCTTCTGCACATCAACCGTGACCTTTTCAAGAATTTCATCGATCTCCTCTTGGGTCATTTTTACATCCGCAAGAGGATCGGTCTGACCGGGCTTTTCCATGAACCCGCCGAAAAACAGATCCATGAGACTGATCGGCTGGTTAAAAGTTGCGGTGATCAACGCTGCGAGCTTGGGTTTCTCTTTGCAGATCCACAACACGATGAAAAGCGCCATCATCGCGGTCACGAAGTCTGCGTAGGCAACCTTCCATGCTCCGCCGTGATGTGCGTCTTTTTTCTTGGCCATGACGAGTGCGGTAGTGCGGAAAAAACGGTCGCCCGCCTACTTAGCGGCGCCCTTGAGGATTTCTTCTAGTTTTTCGGCGGACGGCGTCAGGTGATGGTCGAGACAGCGGCGTGAAACCTCGACGGCCATGATTGGGTTCATTCCCTGCGCGAACCCGCAGAGGCCTTTCATGGCGGCGTTGAAGTACTGGGCTTCGAGATTATTGTTGGCCTTCACCTTCATCGTCGTGGGGTTGACGAAGCCGTAAGCGCCCAACACCCCGAGGAGCGTTCCTGTCAAAGCGGCGGCCACACTCTTACCGACCATGGCGGCGCCGGAGTCCACGATGGCCATCGTATGAATAATCCCAAGAACGGCCGCGATGATCCCGAGACCCGGAAGGGAGTCACCGATAAGCTGCAAAATGTGAATCGGCTCGTCCAATTCCTCATCGTGAGCATCGATGCTGACCTGCATCAGGGACTCCAGCTGTTCGGGCTTGATACGGCCGTCGATGAGCGGCTTGAGGCCGTTTGTGAGAAACTCTAGCCGCTGATGGTTCCCTGTCATCGTGGGATACTTGGAAAAAATCGCGCTCTTCTTGGGATCCATCACGTGATCTTCTAGTGCGATGAGTCCGTTGCGGCGGGCGGTGTTGAACAGTTCGTAGAGCAGCTTGAGCAATTCTTCCACGTCTTTCTTCTGAACATAGCCGCCCTTGAGCACGCTCAGAACGGACGTCACCAGCGACTTCAAGCCGGCAGGGCTGGCCGCGATGATCATCATCCCCAAGGTGAGGCCCCCGAGAGAAACGAACTCCGAAGGCACCAGCAAGGAGCCCGGGTGCCCCCCGGCCATCATGAACCCGATTAACCCCCCAGCAACGACAACGATGTATCCAACGATTAAGAGCATAAATTTGAATTGTTATTCATTCGTCTGACAAAATTTCGCAGGCTCAAAACCGCCTGAGTGTGAATCTGGGAAATGCGCCCTTCAGTGAGGCTGAAAACCGCGGCAATCTCGGACAGCCGGAGGTTTTCAAAGTAATACATCGCCAAAACCTTGCGGGTGAGATCCGGCATCTTCTGCATCTGCTGCACCACCAACTGCATGATCTCTCGGCGCTCGAGGATCTTGAGCGCATCCTCCTGGGAATCGTCGGCGATCCGTTCGTGAAAGCGGGACTCCGAATTATCTTCCCCGGAAAGCTCGTCGTCCAACGGAACGAAACTCACCGGCCGGATTTCATCCAGCAGGTTCCAATAGACCTCCAGCGTGATGCCCAATTCGTCGGCCACTTCCGTTTCCAAGGAAGGCCGCCCCAGACGCTGTTCGAGGTTTTCCATCGCCTCGCGAAGTTTCTTCGCCTTTTCGCGGACACTCCTCGGCGTCCAGTCCATCTTGCGGAGTTCGTCCCGCACGGCTCCCCGAATGTGGAGGGCGGCAAACCCAGCGAAAGGCGTGCCCTGCGAGGGATCAAACTTGCGGACGGAGGTCATCAGGCCGGTGATGCCAACACTGTAAAGATCCTCCAAATCGAGAGAGGGCGGCAAAAAGATCCTCATCCTGTCCACAACGGCCTTCACAAGGGGAAGGTTGCTTTCAAGAAGATGCGTGCGGTCTTCATCCGTCTGATAAGTCCGCACCACGGTAGCAGGTGAGACGCTATTATGTTCGGGATGCTGCATGGGAATCCTAATCAACTGGGGCTAGCGGGCTCAGGCCCTTCTTGGCCCCTCCAAGTCATCCGAATTGTCGACGTTACGCCCAACCTTGAGCCGGTCCGCAATGCAGCCTTTGATCCCCGCCAGATAGGCGGCGTGAAGCATCCGGAAGAGGAAGCCCCCAACGAAAAGTCCAATGGAGGCGTCCCGAAGGGCGGTGGCGGGGCGATTGCCCGCGTAAAGGCTGGCAATCATTACGACTGCAAACCCTGCGAATCCCCCCATTAAAAGAAAGTACCTCATGCGCTCGCTGCGTGAGTAGCAGATTCCAAACCAACTCCGGAAAAGGTTCGCGAAAGAACGGCTTCAAACACGTTCTCTTCACAGTCCCCAGCTATATTTTGCCCTGTGCTCAGGAAAAGGGGCGTCAAACCGGAGCGCAACAAAAAGTCCCACATCTTACCCCAGTGCTGCAGTTCGTCCAAGTGGGTGAAGACCACATGGGTGCACTCCAGACGGGCACCGACTTCAAAACAGCGCCGAATCAGCGCAGCATCATAGGCGGCGTTGATCACGATGGCCCGGCTCGTCGTGAACAAGGGGGAGAGGGCAGTCCGGATGTCCGCCATTTCGTCCTCCGCCCAAAGCCCGAAGCCAGGGAGATCGATGTACAGGGTGCGTCCATGGCCCGGGGTCGGCGCCTCCGCTGCGGACCGGATATAGTTTGCGCCGAGAGCCTCGCAGAAAACCGAAAGGGCGTCTCCGGGATTGGCCCGGTCCAAGTCCAGCTTGAGTGCGTAGGGTTTCTGATTTCTCAAAAAAACGTCCATGGCGAGCCGCTTGCACAGCGCCGTGGTTTTGCCGGAGCCCGCCGGACCCACGAAGGCAATCCGGTCTCCAAGCGGGCGCCGTGGGATCGTGCGGAACTCAGCGCGAAGGAGCCCGCCGACCTCCGGAAGAGAGCGCCCTAGGGGCATGGTTTCAATACTTGTCCACGAAGGATAAACCTGCAGACGGGAAAGGACCTGCTTGGAAATGCCGCCTGCCTCCAAAAGACGCACCAGCCGGCTGGCGCTTGAAAACGAGGCCTCCTGCGCGGGCGCGTGGCTTTCCTGAGGAGGCGTCCCCTGGGGCCGGGGCATCTCTGTAACCACCGTGCGCATCTGAGCGGGCGCGGGTTCCGGGGCTGCCGCAACTCCCACGTTCACCGGGACGGGCGCCGGAGGGTCCCCCACTGCGGCAATCACCTCCAGCTTGGGCGCCTGCAAAAACCGGGCGAGCCCCTTCCCCTCCACCTGCCTCACGGAGACCACACGGGCGCGCGCGCCGAATCTCTGGCGCAACACACTCACGGCCTCCTCTGCGGAGCCTACCACAAACCTGTATCTTTGTTCAGACATACTAGGAAATCAACTCAGCTTCAGAAGGTTTGCAAATGCAGTTCACGCTATTTAGTTCTCGGGCCACCATAACAAGTCTCGAACAGGATCTCGGATTACGCCGCGCTTTGGGCGACCGGCGGCGGCAGAAGAATTCCAACGTTTTTAATTTCAGTCTGCGAGGGCAATTCCTGATAGGAAATCACCACCAACTTCGCCAGCGAGGGCTCGAAAAAGCGGCGGAAAGCCAGCCGCAGTTCGGAAGTTGTGATCAGAACAGGGACCAGCCCCTTCTCCGCCATTTCCGCCATGCGTTTTGAAAGCTCCTGAAGAAGGTGCTGCGCCATTTGCGGGTCAATCACAAGCCCAACATCAAACTGGGTGCGATGCACCTTAGTCGTCAGCAACTGCTCCAACCGCGGCTCGATCGTCACTGCCTTGAGGATGCCAGGCTCCGACTCGTATTCTGCGACAAAATAGGTCCCTAAACGGCGCCGGACGTGCTCGGACAACTCGTCCGGATTTTTGGTCATGGCCGCGACGTCGCCAAGATTTTCCATGATGGAAGGCAGGTTCTTGATGGAGACCCCTTCCCTCAGCAGGTTTTGCAACACGCGCTGCACCACCCCCACGCCGAGCGGGTCGGGCACGACGTCCGAGACGAGCACAGGCTGGGTTTCCTTTAAAGAGTCCAAGAGGGTCTGGACGTCTTGCCGGCCCAGAATCAGGTGCGCCTGGCGTTTCATCGTCTCCGACAAATGCGTGATAAGCACCGAACTGGGATCCACCACGGTAAACCCGTGAATTTCCGCCGTGCGCCGCTCTTCGTCGTCCACCCACGTGGCCTTGATGCCGAACACGGGTTCCACCGTGGGCACCCCGCGCAGCACGATTGGGCTGTTGGAAACGTTCATCGCCAGCCAGTGCTTCAGCAAGACCTTGCCCCGCGAAATCTCGCGTCCGCGCAGCAGGAAACGGTATTCCGAGTTTTCCAGATCCAGACTGTCTCGGATGGCGATGGGGGGAATCACCATCCCCATGTCTCTTGCAAAGTTTCTGCGAACCCCTGTGACGCGGTCGAGCAGATCGCCACCGGTTTTTTTGTCAGCCAATCCCACCAAGCCCAACCCAAGCTCGATGCAGAGCACGTCGACCTCCATGAGCTTTTTGAACTCTTCGGAAATCGGCCTGGGCTTGCCGTCTCCCGCTGCCGCCGAGCGCTCGGAGGCAGGGGCCGAGCCGCTGCCAAGGTTCTTGCTGGCGTTGGCCACCGCCGCCACGGCCGCCTTCTCTGCCTCTTCCGTTTCGGTTTGCTTCAGCTTCCACGCCAGAACTCCAAGGATGATCGCGAGGGAAAGAAATGGAAACACCGGCATTCCCGGCACGACAGCAAAGATGCCCATCATCCCAGCGGCGATCCCCATGGCGCGCGGATAAAAGGTCAGCTGTTTGGAAAGGTAGCTGCCCAGGTCGGAGTCTTCCGACGCACGCGTCACGAGAATACCCGCCGCCAGCGAAACCACGAGAGCGGGCACCTGCGCCACCAAACCGTCCCCGATGGAGAGCAGCGTGTACCGCTTGAGCGCCTCGGCAACCGGCATATTTTTCTGAACCACACCGATGACAATGCCGCCGATGATGTTGATCAGCGTGATTAAAATCCCCGCGATCGCATCCCCGCGGACAAACTTGCTGGCCCCGTCCATGGCCCCGTAAAAGTCGGCTTCCTTCTGAATTTTGAGCCGGCGCCGGGTCGCGGTGCCTTCATCGATCAGGCCCGCATTCAACTCCGCGTCGATGGACATCTGCTTGCCGGGCATGGCATCCAAAGTGAAACGCGCCGCCACTTCAGCGATACGACCCGCACCCTTGGTGATGACCATGAAGTTGATGACAACCAAGATCAAAAAGACAACGGCCCCGACCACATAGTTGCCGCGGACCACAAAGTCCCCGAACGCCTGAATGATGTTGCCAGCATGGCCGTCCACGAGAATCAAACGGGTGGAGGCAACGTTGAGCGCCAGCCGGTACAGCGTTACCGAGAGCAGCAAGGTGGGGAATCCCGAAAAATCCTCCGGCTCCTTCACGTAGACGATGATGAGAAGGATCAGCAGGGAGATGGCGATGCTGGTGGCCAGCAAAAGATCCAGCAGCACCGGTCCGACCGGAACCACCAAAAGAATAACCGTCCCAAACAGGGCCGCCACGAAGGCAAGATCGCCCTTTTTCAGACTCTCAAGAATCTTTGCAGGGGATGGGAAGGCAAGTTCGTTCATGGATCAGCCGCTTCTTGTAAGCAAGCCGCGTGCTCAAGACTCATCTCTTCTTTGCTGGAGGCCGCGGAAATAGTCCCGGTTCGCCTTGTAAACAAAGGCAAGAATCTCCGCGACCGTGTGATATAAATTTACAGGAATGGGTTTTCCCACCTTCCCAAATTTGTAAAGCATCCGGGCGACCGGCGGATTTTCAACCACAGGCACCCCGTACTGGGCCGCCACCGCCTTCAAACGCCGCGCAAAAGCCTGTTCTCCTTTGGCCACCACCATCGGTGCCGCCTCCTTTTTGCGGTCGTAACGGAGGACGACTGCAAAGTGGACCGGATTGGTAATCACCACGTCGGCCGTCTCCACCGACTTTAACATCTGCCGCTGTAAAATCCGCCGGGCCATCGCACGCAGCGCGTTCTTAATCTTGGGGTCCCCTTCGGACTGCTTCATTTCATCCCGGACTTCCTGCTTGGTCATCATCAGGCTCTCTTTGATCCGGAAAAACTGGTAGATGTAATTTGCGGCGGCAATCATCCCCAAGGCGAGGACACAACGCCACAAAAGGATCACGGCGGATTCCGCGATGAACCCCCCCAATCTCCCCAGCGGAACCGGCGTGTAAAAGATCGGGTCCTCCAGCACCTTCTGCAGCCCCCCGTAGATGACCCAAGCCACCGCCAACAGACGCAATACGTCCAGGCTGACCTTCACGAGCCCCTGCATGGAGAAAATACGCTGCAAACCGGCCACCGGATCGAGCCTGTCGAACTTGATGTCCAATACTTTGGGCGAGAGTGCAAAGCGGGTCTGGACGCCGCCCATCAAAATCGCCGCCACCGCGCACACGAAGGCCAGCGGCATCGAGAGCGCCAGCAATGTTTTCAAAGAGGACATCGCCCAAGGCCCGACGGCCTCTGGTCGGATTTCCATCTTCCCCAAATTGGAAAAAATCCCCACCGCGATCGAAGCCACGTTGTCTGAAATCTCCCGGCCCAGCACGGAAACCGCCCAGATCGCCCCCGCCAAAATCGCGACGGTTTGGAGATCCGGAGCGCGGGGAAACTGGCCCGTCTCCTGAGCCTCCATAAGCCTTTTTGCCGTCGGCTCTTCCGTTTTGTTTTGCTGATCAGCCATGGCTTGGGAAAATCACGGAATGACCCGGAGCATCAGCTCCGGAGCCTGATGCAGCGCGGTAAGAAGTAGTTGGGAAGCGAGGGTGAGAGTCATCCCAAGCAGCGTGAGACCAACGACGATCCGCACGGCGAAGCTCTCCCCGAACACATGCGTCCCGGGCGCCGCCTTGCCCAGGATGGAAAAAGTCAGCGAGATGATGAAGTTCACCGCGATCAAGGGTGCAGCCATCTGGATGCCGGCCTGGAAAATTTTGCCTGTCGCTCCCACGAGGAGCACCGCGGCGCTTTCGTTCCCTCGGATCACGCCCATCGGTGCAATTTCATAACTGCGCAAAAACGCTCCCAACACGGCCTGGTGGGCGCCTGAGATGAGAAACAAAAGGGAGCCGAACGACATGAGGAGCTGGCCGACGGCGCTTTCGGAAGTGTCGCTCATGGGATCGATTTGCTGGCCCATGCTGAACCCCAGTTCGCTCGAAATCACCTGGCTGGCGATCTCCACTCCATGCAGGACGAGCCGGATCGCCCAGCCCATGAAAAGCCCGATCATAATTTCCACCACCGCCGCCACCACCAAATCACCAAGACTCACTGGCAACGTCTTCGGCGCGCGCTGGGCACTGGCCGCGAGAAAGGCCGCAAAAAGCGCGATCATCACACGCATCGGCGCCGGCACCGTCTTGGCCGAAAAGACCGGCGCGATGAGCATCAGCCCTGAAGCCCGGAGGGACGCCAAAAACCACATGACTAGGAGTTCCCCGTTTAACATACCCTACAGCAGGCTTTAAACAGACATAAAGGGCATCCCTCAGCGGACGGCTTCCGGCAGTCGGTTGAGGAACAGAATCGTAAAATCCATCAATGTTTTCAAAATCCAAGGCCCCATCACCACCATGGTAATTCCCAGAGAAACCACCTTTGGAATAAAAGAGAGCGACGCTTCCTGGATGCTCGTGACCGCCTGCAACAAGCTCACGACCACTCCCACAGACACTGCCACAAGCAGCATCGGCGCAGAAACCGTCAGCGCGACCGTCACCAAGTCCCGGAGGATATCGACCGATTGTTCGATGTTCATGTGGCGAAACTTTGCACCAAAGAACGCACGATCAAGTGCCATCCATCCACGAGCACAAACAACAGCAGCTTAAAGGGGAGCGAAATCATCATCGGGGGCATCATCATCATCCCCATGGACATCAATGTCGCCGAAACGAGGAAATCGATCACCAAAAAGGGAACGTAAATCAAGAAACCCATTTGAAACGCCGTCCGCAACTCGCTCAAGACAAACGCGGGGACCACCACCGTGATCGGTAAGTCCTCCGTCGCCGTGGGCCCCTGCCCCGAAAGTCCCAAGAAAAAGTCCACCTCCGAAGGCCGAGTCTGCCGCACCATGAACGTCTTCAATGGCACCGACGCACGCTCCGCAAACTGCATCGTCGTGATTTCCTTGTTCATGTACGGCTGCAAGGCTTCGTCGTTCACCCGCTTCGCCGTTGGCGTCATAATGAACATCGTCAAAAACAGCGACATCCCGATGATGATCTGGTTCGAAGGCGCTCCCTGCAATCCGATGGCACTACGGATGAAACCCAGCACGATTGCAAACCGCGTGAAACTGGTCATCAACAAAATAAACGACGGCGCAAGTGTCAGGAGCGTCATCAGCACGACGATCTGAATCGCCGTCGAGACGTTGGCGGGATCCGTGTCACCTCCGAGGGCGATCGTCATCGACGCCCCGCCCGGAGCGGCGGCTTGTTGCGCCAGGGCCGCCGGCACAGAAAACCACAAAGCAATCACAAGCAGCGCGAGCGCGCGGAGGAACCCATTCCGCCTGCTTGCGCCAGACAGGGCGCTCACGGCCCAGGGCATGCGTGAAAAAATTGAAGGCAACACACTCATGGGGCGTCTTTCTGCGCGGGGGACTTTTCACCAGAGGCTTTGGGAGCAGAAGCCAACAATTCCTGGAAACTGCCGGCTGGGGCGCTCCCTTCCGCATCCAAGCCGCTCAAATATTCAATACTGCCGGGGCAAACCCCTAAAAGAAAACGGCGCCCCTCGTAAGAGGCGACCACCAAATGCTGCCTGTGGCCGAGAGACCGAGTTTCCTCGATATGAAGTTTGCGTTCCGCCTTGGAGCCTCCGGAAAACACACCCAGAAAACCTCCTCGAAAGAGCACGGCAACCGCCGCCACGGCGAGAATCAGGACCGTAAAAACGTAGCCCAAAATAGAAATCCCAACTCCGCTCGAAAGCGTGGTCGCACCCGTGACGACTGGAGACGCGGAAACCGTACCAGAGGCCGCCGCAATCGTCCCCCCGGCAGATTGCACCGCGTCTTGAGCGCGCGCCGCAATGGCGCACGCCGCGAAAAGACAGGCGTGAAGTGGAGAACGAAACCGGATGGCTAAAGCCATAGGACGGTGGCTGGAGCCATAAGGCGCGCGGCCTTACGCCGGACCGCCAACCATGGTCGTGACCTTGATTGCAAACTTTTCCTCCACCACCACCACTTCGCCCAATGCGATCAGCTTGTCGTTAATATACAACCCTACGGGGTCGTCTGCGCGCTGGCCCAATTGCACGACCGTGCCGGGCTGGAGTTCGAGCACATCACGCATCGCCATTTGGCAGGAGCCAAGTCTGACGGAGAGTTGCACCTTTACATCCAGGACAGTGCTCAGCCTGGAGTCATCGAGAGTGTTAACCATAACCTATTCCTTTGTGATTCGTTCGTTTAGGTGCACTGCCAGGCGGCCTTCCTCGACCCCAATCGTGCCAAAAAATTCTTCAGTCTCAGAAACCTTGAGTCGCGTCTGATCTATCAAGTCTTGCGGAACTTGGATCAAATCCCCCGGGGCGATCGCCGCAGCCTCGCCCAGCGTGATTTCACGAATCTCCCATTCTGCGATGATCGGAACCTCGATCGCCGCATACGGAGAGCGCCAATGCAACGGCTTCTGTTTGATCTCGGGCGTCGTTTTTCCGCCCAACCCAGTCTCGTGCGTAATCCCGTCCATCAATGAAAACGGAACACCAATTTGAAGCTGCTCCTTGAGAGGGCCGATGTTGATATCAGCCCTGAACACAAAACAAGGGGTGTCATCTGCCGCGATTTGTAGAAAACGCGTGCCCGTCTCATGGCCAACAATGGTCGGAGTCAGTGCAGGAGTCCGCTCAAACATCGAACACCATTCCCGTAAAATCATCATCACTACGTCGTCCAAAAGCGCGATTTCAATCTCCGTCGGATTGCGCTCCGCCTCGGTCACGACCCCCTGCCCGCCGAGAAGGCGGTTTGAAATCGCCACGCTTGTCTTCGGACGCACTTCCAAAACACCCGCTCCATCCAGACCCGAGATCTGAAACACGGAAAGATGGGTGGGCTGCTGGACGTTGTCGCAGAAAGTCTTGAAAGGGAGGCTTGAACACCGGACCGACTTTTTCTCGCATGAAATATCCATGCGCAAAAACGTAGCCAGCTTTGCAACCAAGCTCGCCACGTACTTCTGGTGCAGGGCCGCGAGTTGCGTCGTGTCCTTCTGCGAAAGAAATCCAGGCTGCCGAAAATTGTAGGAAGTCACCGCGGAAGCATCGACACTGCGCGGATGCCCCTCTGGAGAAATCACCGATACTAACTTGCCGGTCGCAGTGACTGCGGTCGCCAAATCTTCCACCTGTGGTTCGTCATCGACGTCACTCATTGGATCAGAAACTCAGTCAGGAAAATCTGCTTCACCGAATTGGAATCAAGGGCTTTGTTAAAATTTGCAGCGATCTCGCTGCACAATACGTTTTTGGCCCCGGAGGATTCCATGTCGGCCAGAGAGCGAGAACCCAGCACCCGGATCGCGGCGTCCTTCAGCTTGCTTTTGTTTTCCTCCACGATGTCACCGATGTTCTTGTCATCACTCAACACGGTGAAGGACACCTTCACATATTTGGTTCCGAGGGAACCGGTCAAATTTGAAACGACGTTCGGAAAGCCGTATTCCCAGCCACCCTTGGTTTGCTTCAGCCCAGTTTCCTTCCCGCTTTTTTCACCCGCCGGTGCGCCGTGGGCGTCTTTCGCAGGAGCCGCCGGTGCGCCGTGGGCGTCTTTCGCAGGAGCCGCCGGTGCGCCGTGGGCGTCTTTCGCAGGAGCCGCCGCGACTGCGCCGTCTGCGGCTTCCTCAACCGGAGCCAGTTCCGCCCGGATTTTTTTCTCCACGGCCGGGGCGAAGATAAACTTCACCATCACAAAGGAGATCGCCGTGCTGGCAACCACCGCGACGAGGAGAGGAATCATGGGACTCCCTCCTTTCTTGGCGGGTGCGGCACCTTCGGCGGTGGGATCTTGTGAGGGATCTGCAGCTTCTTCGGACATGGGAATAAAAGACGGTTGAGGGGGGAGGAACTAGGCTACGAGGCTAACGGACGTTAACGTTTGAGGTTTACGGCTTCTTCCATCATCTGATCGGTCGTCGTGATCACGCGGGAGCCCGCCTGGAAGGCGCGCTGCGTAGTGATCATCGTCGAGAACTCTTCGCCAAGATCGACGTTGGAGAGTTCAAGAGCGCCGCCATTGATGGCGCCGAGACCTCCTCTGGAGGGAGTCAAACCAGCAATATTCGAAGGTTCAAATCTACCATTGTAAGGCCCGGCTGTATACAAGCCCGTGAAGAGATTGTCCCCTTCGCGTGTCAAAGCACCTGGATCCTTGAACATCTGCAGGAGGACCGCACCCGCCGTGAAGGTCTGGCCGTTGGAAAGAACAATATTGATGTCACCAGAAGTGCCGACATTAAAAGTACGGATCTTCGGAGATGCAGCACGGGCAGCCTGTAATGTGATGCCATCAAGCGGCTTGCCGTCCGTCCCCACAAACGTATAATCGGCGGGAATAGCCGCATCCGGCAAAGTCATCTGATCGTATTCATTGAAGCTGATCCGAATGTCGCCAACCGAGGCCGCGGGACGGTACGCGTTGCCGAGCGAGACGGTGACGTTTGAGTAGCTGTCAGTGACAGGAAAATCACTGATGGTGATCACCTGGTTCTTGAATGCCAACTGCACGGAACCGTAAGAGTCACTCGTGGGGAACACCGCGTTGTTCTTTGCATCAACCAAAGATACGTTCTTCAATCCTGTCACTGGATCCGTGGTGATTTTCCCGATGAAGGTTCCTGGAGGAATACCCTGCCCGGAAACGGGGTCTCCAAGCACGAGAGGGCTCGTGAGCGTCGCATCACTTGTCGGAGTGAGATAAGTAGCGTCTGTCGCTGAAAGACTGACTGAGTTCGAAAGCTTGTCCAGCGTCTTACGTCCAGCAATCGAGAACGAGGAAGTCGACGTCGACGTGAAAGCCGCGGTCGTTACATCGAGCGCCGCATAACCCGAGGCCGCCGTCGCATCTTTCTTGATCACCTCAATCCAATCGAAGGCATCAGATCCAACAACAGGCGGAACCGCGGCAGGGTTAGCCACAACCGCTGCCGTTGTTCCCATGTTGGATACAATCGCTAGGTCAAGAGGACCACCCACGTTCGAGATAATCATGCCCTTCGTGATTCCCGCAATCGAGGGAACCACCAAGCGATTTTTGACTGTCGCTCCCGGAAGATTAAACGTGGTGCCAGTCGTCAATGAACCGGCAGTTATGTCGGCGAGCGGCAACTTGCTCAATACGAAATGGGTTGAATCCGTGATGGAGGCCACAGTTGTACCTGCGGCAATTGTTGTTCCGGTCGCTCCCAACAACTCCGCAACACTCATCCCAACCGATAGATAGCTTGTATCATCAACCGTAACCGTCTTTGAGGTT
>QQND01000044.1 GCA_003402745.1 Verrucomicrobiota bacterium | reverse complement strand
TTTTGCTATCCGTTTTGACTTTCTTGCTGACGACCAAGACCGTGCCGGGCGCCCGATTGGCTACTGCGCTGGGATCCAGACTGGCCGCTCCCGGCGCCGAGGTTGCATTGGACTGGGGCACCGTATCGGGATCCACCTGCACCAAGAAGGTTTCCGGAGGCGCGGGTGCCGAGGCAGGGCGCGGTACGGTCGGTGGGGCGACGTACACGGTGCTCACTGCGGCAGTCGCGCTCACCGGGGGTTGGCTGATGGTCAGCGTGCTGTCGACGGGGGTGATCGCGTAGTTTGCATTCGCGAGATCCGCCACGCTGATCGAGTACGCGCCGACGGTGTCGCCCGCCGCGCGGGTGAGCGAACCGGTGAACGCATCGACTCCGACGAGGCCTGTGCCGACAGTGTAGGTCAGCCTGGGATCCGCTTCGCCGTACACCTTGGTCTTGGCGTCCGCCGTGATGGTGATCGGCTTGGGCGTGATGGTGTAGGAAACAGCAGCACCTGTGTTCAACAGGTAGGAACTACTCCCCAGGGTGATTCCACTCGAGTACGTCACCGAGTAACTGCCCACGCTGGAGCTTGCCGTAGGGGCGCCGCTCCAAAGGGCCGTCCCCGTGGGGGCGGCGTCTGTGATGGCATTGCCTCCCGTGCTCGCGTCGTACAGCGAGTAGGGGAATGATGTGGGCTCTCCGTAGACGCTGCTCAACCCGCTGTTCAGGCGCAGATAGACGGGTTGGGCAAATGTGTAGAGGGCCTCCGCCCTGGTCACCCCGCTGAACGCCGTGGTGTTGTTTGTGTCCGAGAAGGCTCCGGTTCTGGTAACAACTCGACCGCTGCCCAAGTTTGTTAGAGTTGAAGCATCTCCCGAAAAAGTCAGTACGCCCGGCCCGGTTTTGGTCAGGCCGTACGTTGAATAAATGGAGCCAAGGCCGATGACCGGCGCGGTGATCTGGGAGGCCTGCCCCGAATAAATACCCAAGTTCCCGTACAGTGGTAAGACCAAACTGTCCCCGCTGATACTGATGGCGCCGTTCGTCCCGATGAAGGGGTTCACTTCGGTGTGCATAGACATGAAGTCGTTGGGGTCCATGAGATAGCCTTGTTGCAGGACTATTCCGTACGGTCTGGCGGTGCCCTTGAATCCCGCGAGGGTGATGTTCCCGCTGTTTGACTTGATGACAGCCCCTTCGAGGAGGATCCCTTCGCTGAAATGGCTGCTGTACTGGGAAGGGGTTCCTGTCCCCCTGAGGGTGATGGAGCCGTTGCCGCCCGTGACAATTGTGGATATTGAAACCGAAATGCCGGTGCCTGTTCCGCCTGGCGCGGAGTCGCCCCCCTCAGCACGGATCACGATATTGCCGCCAGTCGCGGAGCTGGGGATTACCGAGTTAAGCTCCGCCTTTCCGGAGGATCCCGCGGATGCACCGTTGCCCGTTGCATCAATCGCGGCATCAAAGATTTTGACTCCCGGAACGCTTCCACGCGTAAACGCGGGGCCGGAAGCCGCCAGATCGCCCCCCCCCAATGGTGATGTCCCCACCGAAGCTGCGCAGGGAAGATCCGGACTCAAACCAAACGTATCCCTCGGGTCCTCCCGTGGCCCTTGCGGCGAGGACGATGTTGAGCGGAGAATTGTCGGAACCAAAAATGCCGACGCCGGCGGAGATTTGAATGTCCTGATGGGCTGCCAGAGTCAGGGTGGTGGCGGCACCCGTTGTTTTGGTGACCGATGCATACACATAGATGTCCCCGCTACCGGCCGTGCTGGCGTTGGTTTGGATGGTGACATTGTTGGTGTTGAGGGCGGTTCCCAAGGTCGTGGCGCCGATGCCGTTGGCTGACTGCGCTATTTCGCCCGCCCATATCCTAAAATCCACCGGGTCGATCAGCCAGGTGCCCGCCTTGCCCTTGGGCGCCGCCGTGGTTACCTGCACCTCGTCGGCGATCTGCACATGGGCCGCGCTGGTTTCGACGAACCCGCCGTTGCCGCCGCTGGGGGCACTGGCGTCCAGCTTGCCCTTCACTGCGATGCGGTCTTTTTCCATCCCGCCCATCAGGTAGATCTTGCCGTCCTTGCCGGTCGAAAGCGTCCTGGCCTCGGTGATGCCCGTGTGATTGAGGACCGTGCGGGTTACTTCGCCCACGGCCTTCGCGGTGAGGTACACCAACCCGCCGTCGGCGCGGATGGCGCCGCCCTGTTCAACGAGGGCGTCCAGCACGCCTTCCTCCACCTTGATCTTGATCGGACCGCCCAGATCCAGGGTGACGCGGTTGCCCGCCCCCGCCACTACGGAGCCTTCCGGCGCGACGATGCTGCCGGTGTGGGTCGCCTTCGCGGCGATGAGTCCGACAAACCCGCCCTAGGCCGCGGTGATGTTGCCCTGGTTGACGATGGTACCGCTGCCCGCGCCTTCAAAAGTGTAACGGCCCGCCATGAAATCCTCGGTCTTCATGTGCAGCGTGGAGGCGACGATGCCGCCAACGTTGACCTGCGCGCTCTGGGTGAAGAGGACGCCGTTTGGGTTGAGCAGGAACACGTGCCCGTTGGCGTTGAGCGCGCCCTGGATCACCGACACGTCCGTGCCAACGACGCGGTTGAGGGAGACGGCGCTGGCCGAGGGTTGGACAAAGTTGACGGTGTGGCCGGCAACGATGTTGAAGCTTTGCCAGTTGGTGGCGGCCTTGGCGGTGGTTTGGGTGACGGTCAGCGTGGTGCCGCTTTGGGAGACGGTCTGGGGCCGGCAACGGTCTGGGCGCCGGTTGGAAGGGACGGGGCGGCGGCGTGCGTGCCCGGGGCCGCCACGAGTGCGGCGCTCACGGCGAGACCCGCAAAGGCAGCGCGACGCACACGGCAGAAGGCGCCTTGCTCGCTCAAGGTGGGGGCGGAGGAACGCACGACAGAGGGATGGATTCGGGTGGTCATGTGAATAGACAGTTGGAAAACAAAAGCGGAATCGCCGAATGCCAGGTTCTGGAAGCGGCCGCCCAAAAGGGTGCAGAACGTGGAATCACGATGCGGGATTGGCATGCCGTTTTCTTTTGAGGCCCGTAAAAAAAGCAAATAAAAGTTTAGGAAGGCAGAATTTTTCGCGACTACATCGCAGCACACCGCCTCCTCCTCCGACGCTCAAACGTTGGCTTGCTCGGAACGGGCGGAGAAGGAAGGGGCCTCGCCAATAGCCGCGGGGATTTGAGGACGCTGGGAGTGCCATCCGGTAGGAAGGAGTCTTGCAAATTTCCGAGGTCGAAGGCAGGGTGTCGAAGTCCTCGGAGGCGGCGCTCTTCTCAAAGCCAGCGCATGGCTCCGGCCGAAAACACATCCCCCCTGTGAAAAAGCCACTTTTTTCCACCGCCTTGAGCCGGCGGTCTTTCATTACGGCATCAACCACGGCCTGTTTCGGCCTGCCCTTCGGAAAGTCGGCGTTCGGTTCGCAAGCTGACCTTGCCCGGCGCAAACCCGCCAAATCTACCATTCTCTTTTTCCTCTGCGGTGGCGCTTCGCACATCGACATGTGGGATATGAAGCCCAACGCGCCGGTGGAATACCGGGGCGAGTTTTCACCCATAAAAACTTCGTCGCCGGACATTCAGCTTTGCGAACATCTGCCGCTCCTTGCCAAACAGGCGCACCATTTTTCGATGGTCCACGGCGTGACTGACTACGGGCGGGCGACCGGAGACCATCATGCGGGCTACTATTACAATCTAACAGGGCATGCCCCCGACGACACCTTCCGTATTCAAGGGAACGACAGGCGTCCGCTTTCCACGGACTGGCCCCACATGGGATGTGTGGTGGGAACGCGCCGGCAAGGCAAGGGAAAGCTGCCGGATGTGATCACGCTGCCACACAAGCCCAGCAAGCTGCCCTACACCCGCCCGGGGCAGTTTGCCGGGCGCATCGGGATGGAATTCGATCCGTTCTTTCTCAACGGCAGTCTCGAGGCTCCCTTGGAATTTAGCGCCCCTACCCTCACGCTGAGCGCGGGATCCAACCCCCAGCGTGTGCAGGAACGAAAGGCTCTTTTAGAGACGATCTCAAAGATGCGCCGGGAGTTGGACTACGATGAAAGCGTGCGCAACTATTCACGCCAGCAGCAGCGTGCGTTCCAATTGCTTTCCGCAAGCGGCACGGCAGGCGCCTTCGACATCAAATCGGAATCCCCAGCCACGATTGAGCGTTACGGCGGCACCGTGAACGGGACCAGCCTTCTCATGGCGCGGCGACTGGTGGAAGCGAGTGTTCCCTTCATTACCGTGTTTTGGAAGGAAAACGAAGCCATCGCCACTCGCTGCAAAAGCGCCGGTGGCTGGGACACCCACGGCTCTAATTTCGCGTGCCTGCGCGATTATCTCCTGCCGGAATTTGACCGCAGCTTTTCCGCCCTCCTCGAGGACCTCCACCAGAGGGGGCTTTTAGAAGAGACCTTGGTGCTAGTGACCAGTGAAATGGGGCGCAAACCTCAAATAGGCGACCCGCGTTCCGGCGGTCCTTCCGGGGCAGGCCGAGACCACTGGACCTCATGCATGAGTGTGTTGATGGCCGGAGGCGGGGTGCAGGGAGGCCGCACGCACGGTCGCACGGACAAACATGCGGCATTCCCCGCTGAAAAACCCGTCGGTCCAGAAGACATCACCCGCTCGGTGTATCACGCAATGGGCATCGACGACCTAGATGCCGTCGATCCCTTGGGTCGGCCCTACAATCTCCTTGAGGAAGGCCGCACCCTCAGTGACTTGTTTGTCTAACGGTCACCTTTCGCTCGGCCTTGGCCAAAGGGGCCCTCACGCCTCCTCGCCGTTGCGCAACGGGGCGCACCAAACTCGGCCGCTGTGACTTCATGAAATCCGCCTGCGGTGAATACACCCCCGCGAAAACAGCCCGCTGCTGCGCGGCACTCGGGCTACCGGCGGGCCCAGCGGCGGCTTAGCAGCGCACTCGGCGCTTCAAGCCCCTTCCAAAATAGAAAGGCGCTCAGGAACACCAGGCCAAGAACCAGCCCCAGGGCCAGCGCTTCAACCAGCGCCCCAACCGGCTTCAAAAAGCGGTAAACCACATTGAAACCCGCCCCCATCAACGGCATGTGCAGCAGGTAAATACTGTAGGAGCAAGCTCCCAGAAACTGCAGCCAGGGCCAGTTCAGCCACACCTCTAGCTTGCCCGCCCGTCCTGCCTCCAACAGCAGCGTGGCGGCCAGCGCACACGTCCCTGGAAACTGGTATCTGCCCCATATTCCTCCGGCGAAAAGAACCACGGCATACGCATAGAACCAGCCTCTCCTAATCCGCCCTCGGTATGCCCAATAGGCAAACACCCCCAGCAGAAAGCCGTGCCACAAGGGGAAGAACAGCCCTTGCCAGACGTTTTCTCTCACCAACTGCAGCGGCCACAACAGCGAAACCAGCGCCACTCCAAAAAACAGCCGGCGCAGCGGGCGTTCATCGGTTTCCCGCCGCCGAAGCTTGTGTGCTCCCCACACCAGCAAACAGAAGCCCACATAAAACTGAGCCTCCAAGCACAGCGTCCAGTACGCCGGATTTACGGGCTTCACCCCAATGATGTCCTGCAGATAAAAAAGATGCGCCGCCATCTGCGCCCAGGAAAAGGGCTCCGCCTGTTTGCCCGAGACAGCCCAGGCGGAAAGCAGTGAGAAACCGACGCTCACCCCAATCGAGGCCCAATAAGGCGGGTCCAAACGGAGCATTCGCCGCAACACAAAACGCCCGAAATAAGAACCATCTACGCGACTGCACCCGAGGGAATGCGCGATCACAAACCCGCTGAGCACGAAAAAAATGGGCACTCCGTTGTGCCCCAACATGAGGCCGTTTCTCACCCACTCCGGCAAGGCTCCATAAAAGTGTTCCACGTGCATGCTCGCGTGGAATAGCACCACCCAAAGCGCAGCCACACCGCGCAGTGCGTCGACCAACACAAACCTCGGTGCTTTCCCCGTACGTCCCTCTCGTTTCCACGCCGGCGCCCACGCCAACGCCGTTCCCTCTCCCACTGAGGCGTCGGCTCCCTCCAACTTTCTCGACGAATGATCCTTCACATCTACAGATTCGGCCGGCCTTCGAAAAAAAGCGGGGCCCGCAGATAGAAAGCCCGAAACGCCGGGCAGGGCGGCCGCGCAAACCACGCAGACAATGCACTTGGCAGGCGGGGCTCCCCCTTTGCCTTCCCTTTTGGTGGTTGACCCTCTGCGCCGAACTTGAACATACCATCACACGCCTCATCCCGTTTTACTCCAGCATTCCCCCCCATGAAAACGATCCCCTCCCCTTGGTTGGCCTTCAGCGCTCTCTTTTCGCTGGCGACTCAACCCCTCAGTGCCGCATCCCCTGCCAACTCCCTTCAAATTTACTGGATTGATTCCGAGGGCGGCGGTTCCACGCTGCTGGTCACCCCCGAGGGCGAGTCCGTCCTCATCGACTCAGGAAATCCTGGAGGCCGGGACGCCGCCCGGATCTTCAAAGTCGCTTCGGAAGCGGGCGTGAAAAAAATCGACCATCTGGTGATCACACACTTCCACATCGACCATTTCGGTGGCACGGCCGAAATTGCCGAACTGATGCCCGTGGGCACCCTTTACGACAAGGGCCTACCCGCGGCTCCCCCTGATCTGGGGGCTGACCCGAGGCTGTGGGCGGTAGATAGCGCCCCCTACCGGGAGGCAAAGGTCCAGAAACGCGTCACGCTTGCGGCCGGAGACTTTGTGCCGCTGCGCCAAATCACCGGAAGCGGCTCCCCACAACTCTCGCTGCGCTGCCTGGGCGCAAACCAGAAGTTCATTAGCGCCCCCACGGGTCCAGGCGCTGAAAATTCCGTTTGCGGAAGTGTAGAAGCCCAGCCCGTCGACACCTCGGATAACGCGAACAGCGTCGTCTTGCTCCTCCAATTTGGAGCGTTTCGTTTTTTCGACGGAGGCGACCTGACTTGGAACGCCGAGGAGAAACTTGTGTGCCCGAAAAATGGGGTCGGCACTGTAGATTTGTATCAAGTCAATCACCACGGGCTGAACGTCAGCAACAATCCCGTCCTTGTGAGAAGCCTGTCGCCCACCGTTTCGGTCATGAACAACGGCCCGCGCAAAGGTGCCAGCAAGGGGGCTATGGACGCCTTAAAGGCCGTGTCGGGCCTCCAGGCCATGTACCAGATCCATGAAAATATGGCCGGTGAGGAAGCCCCTAATGCACCCAAAGAGCACATCGCCAACCACGGCGACCAAGGCGCCCGCTGCGAGGCCCATGGTTTAAAATGCTCCGTCAGTCCCGACGGTCGGGAATACACGATTTCGATCCCTTCCCGCGCCCACGCGAGGACCTTCCAGACCACTCAAAAGCTGGCGCCGTAATCCCCCCGGAACACCCGCTTCGATCTGGATGCAGGCGCACTCACTGCGGCAGGATTCGGCACAGCCCCTGCCGCGTACTAAGCGGGATACAGTTGTCCTGAACCTCGATGCCAAGCGTACAGGCCCCGGGTGAATCGCCCCCTTTGCGGCGAGAAAGCCGTCCCGTTCGTAACCCGATCTCGAAGCAGCCCTTCTCATTCCCAGAAATGATCCGGTAGGTGAAAACGGTTCCGGGATCTGGATCCAGCGCGCGAAAGACCGCCAGGGGTTCGCCCTCACTACCCCGCCTAGGCAACCTAATTTCAGCGGGCCCTTCCAGCGCTGTAATCGGCTGGTTGCCACTCCAAACGGGAAGCCCGGCGGTTTGCGTAAAGACCTGCGGGCTGATCTCATAGCCGCCAGACCCAAGACCGTAGCGTTTAAAATGAGGGAGCAGGTTCCGACCTGATTCCTGACAAAACAGGAGAAAAAAACGGTCTCGCTTCGCGTTGGGACTGCGCGCGTCCAGAGCGTCCAGAGCGGGATCGGATCCGGGTTGTTGAAGCCAGTTCATCCAGCGGCCAAAAACTTTTTGATAGAGCGTCCAACCGAAACATTCCGCCAGCGTGAAGTAAAAGTCGTAACCCACGCTCGTTTTACAAGCCTCCGGCCAGGTGCGCTCTGCTTCGGGACGTGCGTTCCATTTTTGAAGGTCGGCGATGCGTTTATTGGCATCGAAAGTCCCGTGTGAGTTGTTGTCCCAGGCTGTCCGGTTGTGGATCAGCGAGAGCACCAGTGCGGGAACAAGGTTCACGTCGACTTCGCCGTGGCTTGCGATGCCGTAGTTTCCATCCCAACTGTCCTGAAACGTATGCCCGAGTTCATGCAGAAACCCCCAGTCGCCCTTTTCCGGTCCGCGCCCCGCAAGGGCGTTATGGTTCTCAAGACTCTCCGCCCCGTACCCCATCATCACCGGGTACCCCGCGTGGCCGTATCCGACCACCACATCGCGGTCCACGAGCATCGACTCACCGCGTCTACGCCAGGCGGAATAGCCCAGAATGGTGTCGGCGGTGTCCAGCACACGCTGCCAGTAGGTTGCGACGGCTTCGGGGTGCTCCAAGGTTCTGAGAAAATCAGAGGGGAAATATCCCGTCCACTTGGGAGTTTCAAGGTATCCCCACGCACCAGGCGCATTTTTCACCCGCGCATTCCATTCGGCCTCCGTGGTCCGGCCCAGCGTGAAAACCGGCGCTTCCACAGCTCCTGAAAAAACAGCGCTCACCGCTCCTGCAGAACAGTCTGCCGGCACAAGAATACTGATGAGTCCACCAAAGGCATTCGCGGCTTTTGTTTCAACCGCGTTCAACGAAAAGGTGCGCGAAATTTGAGGACAGCGGCGCCAGTGAGCCAGTGGCCAGTTCACGTCGGTATGAATGCCAACTTCGAGTTGGAGGCCCGCACCCGTGGCGGAGGCCGGGAGCACCACCTGGAAGGCCACTCCGGGCCTCGCATACAAACCGGTGGAAATGCGCGTTTTGTCGCCGTGGTTGATGAATTTGTCCGGGCCTGTATTGGCGTTAAACTCGACCGCGCGCGTGAGCGCGGGGCCTTCTCCTACGGCACCCGGATAATCCGAGGCGCTTGGGTGCGCAGGAGTTTTTTCCGGCGGAAGCGTTTGCAGGATCTGGCTTTGGTAACGAGCGATCATCGCCTCGACAGGCTGCTTCGCCTTACGGAGGAGATGTTCCTTGTCGATCGTGATCCAACCCTTGCGAAAATGAAGCGTATTAAGCTGCGTTTTGAGAGTCTCGCCCAGCACTCGGGCATCGATGCAGGCTTCCAACGTCGCGCAACACAGTTGCCTATCCGCCAGACTCAACTTCAGCGTGCCAGCCTCCTCTTCGAGCAGTGCCTCGGCTGCAGGCAATGCATTCAAGTAAGGGGAAACAGCCGCGTGTATCGGGAAACTTGCATCGTGCGGGCCGGCGGAAACGTATGCCAGACCCGAGCCCTCCAGAAGGCGCTGTGTCGATGCCAGGGCGGCTTTTGATGCGGCCCAAGGGGTCGCCAAAAGCACCAGCCCGCCCCCCTTTTTGAGATGCTCTGCAATGAACGTCTCCATCTCCACAAACAGCGCGTTGTGAAGGTTGGCAACCAGCACATCCACCCGGACGGAAGCGGTTGCACCCACCGGCTTGGGCGGCGGCACAAACTGAAAACCGCTCACACCCAGTTCCTTTTCGTTGGCACCGATAAGCATCACCTTGGCCCCCTCCTTACGGGCAGCCCAGGTCAGAATATTTTTTGTCCAAGCACTGCCGGCGGCGGAACCAAACAGACTGGTGTGAGCCAGCGCGACAATCCGGCCACGCTCGCGTGCATCCCCCGCGTACCCGGCTCCTGCGATGGTCTCTTGCTTTGAGGAACTCACCAATGGAACCGCGAGTCTCCCCTGGAGGGCGACACCACCGGCAGTTCCTCGGAGTGTGAGCTCGGTGACTCCCGCCGTAAGTTGCGTGTAGTCCTCCTCTGGGGTTGCCGGCGCAGGGGCCTGTGAAAAAAACAAAAAGGAAAAGAAGCACACTGCTCGAAGTTTCATGGGGCGGAACACGTTTGTTTGGAGCTGACTCGCGCACAGGGATGGGTGCGGCCCAGCGCTCATTCGACGGTTAGTTTTACGGCAGCACCTCAAAACCGCTAGTGAGTCGAAGGTCCTCCGAGCCGCTGCCCAGCATGACTTTGAAAGCACCCGGCTCGACCACACGACGGCCCTGGCGGTTGATCAATTCAAGCTCCTTAGCGGGAAGCTTCAGGCTAACTTTACGACTCTCCCCCGGTTTGAGATGGATACGCTCAAAACCGCACAAGTTGAGTTCATAGGTGGTCACGCTGCTGGTTTCCTGGTGGAAATACATTTGAAGGACTTCATCTCCAGCAAGGTCTCCCGTGTTTTTGAGAGTGCAGGATACCGTGACCTCGCCGCTGGATGTCATCTGGGCCGGCGAGACTTCCATGTTTTCGTATTGAAAGGTGGTGTAGCTCAGCCCAAACCCAAAGGGATACAAGGAGCCTTCCGCCATGCTGTCGCCGAAGCCATTGGGATCGGGATTTTTGGATTGTGTGGCGTGGCTCCCGGGCTTGAACGGAAAGTTGAGAGGGATTTGTCCCACGGTCTTTGGAAACGTCACAGGCAGTCGACCGCCGGGATTGTAGTCGCCAAACAGCGCATCTGCGATAGCCCGTCCTCCGGACTCGCCAGGATTCCATGCCTCCAAGACGGCCGGAACGTGCTTTTGAATCCAGTTGATCGACACTGGTTTGCCCGTGAGCAAAACCACCACAACCGGCTTTCCTGCTTTCACAAGCTCCTGAACCAGAGCAGTCTGGTGCCCCGGAAGATCCAGACTCGTGCGGCTCTTAGACTCCCCGATCGTCGCATTGGAGTCTCCCAAGAAAACAAGCACCACCTCTGCCGTCTTGGCCATCGCGACGGCTTCTTCAATTTGTGTCGCCTCTTCGAGGTCGGGTGGTTCCGGCATGAGTTCGGACTGCGGCCAGCGTTTGTCCGCAATCGCACAACCTTGCGCAAACAGAACTTCAGTTCCGGAACCTTTGAACCGGGCCAAGATTCCCTCCAGTGGTGAAATGACCTCGCCGCCGTTGGAGCCGTACCGGTCAAAGGACGTCTCGGTCATTTTCGCCGTTGGCCCGCAAACCAAAATCCGCTTGAAAGATTTTACGAGGGGAAGCGTGCGGCCTTCATTTTTGAGCAGAACCAGAGACTCCCGCGCGGCGCGTAGAGCCACTTCCTTTGATTCCGGTGCTCCGATTTCACGACCCGCTGCCTCGGGATCGATATACGGGGAATCGAAGAGGCCCTCGATAAACTTGACCCGGAGCACGTCCCGGACCCGGGCGTCGATCACGTCCAGGGAAAGGCGTCCTGCTGCGATTTCACGGCGCACCGGAAGAATGAAAGTGTCGGGAGCCTTGAAGGTTGTCCGCACGTTTCCACCCTCGCGCAGAAACATCGCAGCGGCCGCGTCGGGCGAAGATGCGACATGGTGCTTACTGTAAAGAAACTCAACCGCCTCGCTATCGGAAACGACGTATCCGCGGAAGCCCCATTGCTTGCGCAAGCGTTCGATCAAAAAATCCGAACTGCCCGAAACCGGGACTCCGTCGTAGTCATTATAAGAACTCATGACTCCGAGCAGTCCGCCCTCGCGCACAGCCCGCTCCCAAGGCCGAAGATGGAGCATCTCCATCTCACGCGGAGCAACGTGAGGATCGGTCCGAGCATTGCCATCGCGACCGCCTTTGGGTTCACTGTAAACTGCAAAGTGTTTCGAAGTGGCCGCCAATCCCGCACCGCGGATCGCCTGGATCATGCGTAACCCAAGGATCCCAACGTGATACGGATCTTCCCCGTAGCATTCCACAACACGTCCCCAGCGGGGGTCTCGTGCCAGGTCCAACAGGGGTGCATAAACATTGCGGTACCCGATCGCTTTAGATTCTCGTGCCACAACCTCTCCAACGCGGCTCAAAAGCTCCGGATTCCAGGTGGCTCCCAGCCCGATATCGGCAGGAAAATTCACCGTCTTTCGGTAGTTCGCCCCCCGCACTCCCTCGTTCGTATATTCCACAGGAATCCCCATCCGGGTCTCCTCGATAAACCAGCGCTGGACCTCGTTGAGGGCGCGAACCGTAGCCGCCGGCGAGGCAATGTGCGGGTTGTCGGAGTTTCCGGACTTCCCGACTCCGTTGTGCATTTCGTCGATGTTTGCAATGCCATCCTTCCAGACCTGGTTTTTCCAGTCCGGTGTAGGGAGAGCGTCCTTGAGGACGCGGCGATAGCCGTAAAGCGTGGCGAGTTGGCAGGTTTTTTCGTCCAAGTTGAGCTGCGAGAGAAGATCCTCAATCCGCTTTTCCAGAGGTTGGGAAGCATCTTCAAAGGCGTCCTTCTTGCCGTTCTTGTTGAAATCGATCCAGCCCTCCCGGTAGATGTCCTTGGTGGTTTTGAGCCCGATTTTGGAAGGCGGCAGGTATTCCGCGCCCAGCGCCACGGCAGGCAGGGAGAGAAGAGACGCAGCCAGAATCAGGGCAGAGTGATTGGACTTCATGTTTATTGAGGGTGTGTCTTATTGAAACAGAGGACAAAAGGTTGTCGAGCGGTGCAATAACTTCAGATTTGAGCGGCGCTCTCCGTATTTCGAATCCATCGCAATTCCACTCAAGTTTCAAACTCAACCTGCTGCGCCCCAGAGCGGGGAGAAACACCACGGGTGCCATTTAAGAACGGCGGATGGCCACCACTCCGCGAGGCCTCCAGCCCGCCCGCCCCGCGATGGTCCGAAGAGGCAAAAGTCGCTACTAAACCGCCATGAACCGCCCCTTTTTTCTCCCTCCCTTCCGAGCTCTCCCAGCGCCTGTGCTTTCCCACAGGCTTTCCCACAGGCTTTCCCACAGGCTTTCCCACAGGCTTTCCCGCAGGCTTTCCCGCGGGCTTTCCCGCAGGCTTTCGCGCAGGACTCCCCCGCCGCCAACCTCAATTGAGCCTCGAAATAGACATCCGGGTGGAAGAGAGTGGACCTCACCTCAAATCTTTTTTTCATGGAAGAAAGCCTCATCGACCTGCAAAGCGACGAATACTTCATGGGCGAAGCCCTTCGGCTTGCACACCGCGCCCGCACCCAAGACGAAGTGCCCATCGGTGCCGTCATGGTGCACGAAGGCCGCATCATCGCTCGCGCCCACAACCAGGTCGAACAACTCAAGGACGCCACCGCCCATGCAGAAATGCTTGCGATCACCCAAGCCGAAGCTGCCCTCGACGACTGGCGCCTGACGGCCTGCGACCTCTACGTCACCAAAGAGCCCTGCCCCATGTGCGCCGGCGCCATCGTCCACGCCCGCGTGCGCCGCGTCATCTTCGGCTGCCTTTCCCCCAAGGACGGCGCGGGCGGCAGCCTCATGAACCTCCTCCAACACCCCAAACTCAACCACCGCTGCCAGCTCACCAGCGGGGTCCGCCACACGGAGTGCGGCTCCCTCCTGCAGGCCTTTTTCCGTGGAAAACGCTCCGCAGGCCTCGAAAGACCCTGAGCCGGCGAAACCTCCTTCCCCAGGCGCAAAAACACCCCCCGCGCTACCCCCCAGGCCGCCCCGGAAGCAGGTGCTCAAACGGCTGCTCGCGCCGGGACAACGCTCGCCTGAGTTTTTCCAAGGCCCCGTTCTGCAGCTGCCGAATGCGTTCCCGCGTCACTCCAAACCGCTTCCCCACCTCCTCCAGGGTCTTGGGCGTCTCCCCTTCCAACCCGAACCGAGAAGCGATAATCCGCCGCTCCCGTGGGTCCAGCACTCCCAGCACCTCCCCAAGCTCCTCAAGCATGTTGCTTTCACTCAGCTGCTCGTGCGGGTTAGGCGCCTCCAAATCTCCCACCGTCTCACCCAGCTCCTTGCCGTCGTCCTCGCTCACGGGGGCGTCCAGTGACGCAGGACGCAGCGAAACGGTCCGCAACTGGGCCAGCTTCGGGGCGGAAATGCCCACCTCGTCGGCGAGCTCCTCATCGGTGGGCTCGCGCCCGAGCTCCTCGCTCATGCTCGCCGCCAGGCGCCGCACTTTTGCAATTTTGTCCACCAAATGCACCGGAAGCCGGATCGTTTTACTCTGGTTGGCCAGCGCACGCTTGATGCTTTGCTTGATCCACCACGCTGCATAGGTGCTCAGCTTGCCTCCCTTGGCCGGATCAAACCGTTCCACCGCCTTGATCAACCCGATGTTGCCCTCAGAAATCAAGTCGGGCATCGGCAGCCCAAAATTGCTGTAATCATGCGCGATTTTTACCACCAACCGCAGGTTCGCACGAATCATGTGCGCCCTCGCCTCCCGGTCCCCCACCTTGATCCGGGCTGCCAGTTCCACCTCCTGCTGGGGAGACAAAAGCGGCACCCGTCCGATCTCCCTCAAGTACACCCGCAAGCCGGACTCGGTTTCCTCACCGCCGGAGTATTTTAAAACCATAGAACTACCCTCCTTCGTTTTAGGGGGGACGCACTGGAAAAAACACCGGGCTACCGCGCCGCATCCCCCCACTGTTGGCTACGGAAGGGAGACGGCTAAAGTTGGAAATATTTTGTCCAAAAGGACCCGTCCCCCGAATCGCTTGTCATTCTGCTCCGTTTTTGAGCGGCTTCGCAAACGAAGTCCCAAGTGGAACAGCAGCACAGCCACGTCCTCCTCCGCTTTCGCGACCAACCGCAGGCGTACCTTTACCTCCAGCTCCCCGCGCTTTACGGGCACCACGACATCCACCGATTTGATCGGTCCAAGGGCCTTGACCAACTTGCGCGCTTTACTCCCAAGTCCCTTTCCGGGCAGCCACACCTCTCAAGATCCCCACAGCGCCAGACTCTAAAAGCACACCAATACATGCGCCTCCACGCGTTCTGTTTTCCGGGGATGCGACTCGGAATTCGCGCATTGACAAAGCGCACGCTTCGACATGACTTCGCTGCCCGTCACTCAGGCCAGATCGAGACTCTACGAATTGCTCGATCTTACGGCCGCCTCGCACGAACCCATCCAAATCACAGGAAAACGCGCGAATGCTGTTCTTGTCTCGGAGGAGGACTGTCTGGCGCAATATCACGAAGGATCAATATTCAGCACCGTCTCGTCTACCGGGTTTATTCAGAAGAGAAGACGATCAAAGTTATTCGTATGTGGACTCACGATGAATACATTTAGAGATAGTTTCGGGCCATCTGGCGCCAAGACCGGAATCGGTGAGCCTTTCCAACCCAAAGTTTGTAGTGATGCGCTATGCCTCGATTCGAGAGGATCTGGGAGAGGATATCGTTGCTATGGCGGAACACATCTGATTCGCCAACGGCAAGAAGGATTTCCAGGAGCCGGGTTGAACGTAAAATCCAAAGGCATGCGCCCACAGAATTTCCTCCGACCCACAACTCGGCGAGTTTAACTTGAACAGCCCCACCGGCCCGCAACCTAAATGCCCAAGCTTTTTGAAAACAGATTTAACAGAACCCATCCAGAATGACATCGCTGCTCCTCCGAACCCTGCTCGGCCAAGGCGCACCGACTGCACCTTGCCGACGAGGGTGCTTTACGGAAAATAACAGCGCCTGGGATCCTTCGCTAAAAATCACCGGCTAGATCCCTGGAACGCGCGATCCCTGCGCCACGGTTAGGAGCTCTAAATAAATTGAATGTTAACGGCAGCCGGCAGCACTTATTATATGCGGCAAATCTCATGGATCCAAAAGTTGTCATCGTGTCTTGCACGCAGAAGCCTCCCCTAAAAAACTCAGAAGTACTTTTATACCAATCTTTTGAAAGCGGCGGAATGGAAAGATTCTCCACACTGGACATGGTTTGGAACAACTCCGAAGGCCTTCCTGCTGTTTACAACCGGAAAATCACGGAATACGCCGGTTCAGATGTCGAGTTTTTGGCCTTTGTTCACGACGACGTGTACATTGATGACCAGAAACTTTGCGACAAGCTCAAGAGCGCCCACACGCACCTTGGTTTCCAAATTATTGGAGTGGCTGGAGCGGCGGTCTTGAATATCAAATATCCCAGCTTATGGCATTTGATGGCAGAAAGAAAACACCGCAGAGGGTTTGTCCACCACAGTACTGGAGGCACCCAGACTGAAGCCACAAACTTCGGCCCCACCCCAGCTGAAGTGATCATGATGGACGGTGTATTCATCGCAATCCATCTGCCCTCAATTCTTGCGGCAGGCTGGCGTTTCAACGAAAATTATAAATTTCATCATTACGATATCTCCAGCTGTTTGGATGCCTTCAAAATGGGCCTGAAAATGGGCGTGTTCCCAATCCATCTCATCCATCTGTCCAGTGGATTGTCTTCGGTCACGGACAAAGTCTGGAAGGAAAGCAACGACCGGTTCCTCGCCGAGTACGGCCCCAAGGAACCCCAGCCCCAGCCCCAGCCCCAAGAGCCCCAGGCTTAACACCAAGACGAATCCTCCCCGAAACCCGAAGCCCCCCAGGCAGCACCGGGAATTCGCCCGTCGAACCTTCAAATCCCAGCCCAGGCACCGCCAGGGATTCCGCCGCCCACCTGCGGGCGCGCTTCTCTCCTACTTTTTGGGCTCTTTTTTCAACCGGAATGCCACGTACGCATCTCCCGCTCCAGAAGCACCACCAACCCTCCCTCCCCCCGTCGCCGTAATCACGACGTACTGTCTGCCCCCCGCCTCGTACACCGCAGGAGCGGCGGTCCCTGCAAAGGGAAGCTTCGCGGACCACAGTTCCTTTCCTGTGTCGGCATCGAAGGCGCGAATTTTTTCATCCTCTGTCCCGGCGACAAACACGAGGCCTCCCGCGGTGACCGTCGCCCCACCCAGATTCTGAGAGCCCGTCACCGGCACTCCCTGCTGCGTAAGTTTGTCCAGTTCCCCCAACGGAACCCGCCAGAGCGCTTTTCCCGTGTTCAAGTCGTAACAGTTCAGAAGCCCCCAGGGCGGCTTGATTCCCGGATACCCCTCGTGATCCACCAGGAACTGGAAACCATCGTAGGTGTAGGAGGGGCGTTCCTTCTCTACGCCGGGGGCGCCTGGGGCGGCAGGCGCAGCCGCGGGCTGATCGCGCCGGAAGAGATAGTCGAGCAGTTCGCGTTTTTGCCCCGCGTCCAAAGCAAGGTTCGCAGGCATCAAACCCCGGCCGGTTTGGAGAAGAGCCAAAACGGCCTCGTCCGTCATCCTGCTCTTGAGCGCGTACAAGGGAGGTGCCGTTCCAACGCCGCCCCGGTTCGGGCCGTGGCACGGCGCGCAATGCATTCCGTAGTGCCGCTCCCCGGCCGTCGGCGGCTTTTTCGGATCGCGCGGCCGCTCGTCGTTGGGAATGACCGTGATCTTCGACACCCACCGGTTGGAGGTCACGTACAGCCGCCCCGTGGGCACGTCCACCGCCGCGCCCGACCATTCCCCGCCGCCCCGCGAACCCGTATACAAGGTGGCTTTCCCCTCCTCAAACGGGGCGAAGAAACCGAAGTTCGCTCGCCCGACCGTCTTCAAAACAAAGTCACGCGCCTCAGGAGAGCGCTCCGTGACTTGCTCGGCCGAAAACTCCATGCGCGAAAGGGGTTCGGGCAACTCCGGGTCCGGCTGATAGGGGGAAGTCTGCTCTCCGAGAAGACGCGAAACCGGCGCGCGCCGCAGACGCCACGGAAAAATCGGCTTCCCGTTGACCCGGTCCAGCAACAGCAGGTGGCCCGATTTTGAAATCCCGGTGACCGCATCCACCCGTTTCCCCTCGCGGAGCAAGGTCACAAGGTTGGGAGGCGCGCACACGTCCAGATCCCAGAGATCGTGCCGCACGTCCTGAAAATGCCACAACCGCTCCCCGGTCAACGCATTCAGGGCAAGGACGCAATTGCTGAAAAGATTATCCCCCAACCGGCCCACCCCGACCATATCCGGGCGCGGCGCACCCAGCGCGACGTAGGCAATGCCGCGCGAGTCGTCCACGGAAAGGCCGCCCCAACCGTTGGCGCCCTGCTGCGCGCGGTCCCACGTCTCACCTCCCCATTCTCCAGGGCGGGCGACCGAATGAAAGCGCCACAGCTCCTTTCCATTCCTCACGTCAAAGCCGTACACGTCTCCGAAAAGACCGCTCGTCACAAAGACATGCTTGTGGACGGCCCCGCTCACCGTTGCGCCCGTGGGAAGCGCCGTTCGCCCGCCCTCGCCAAACCCCGGAACCGGCCTGCCTGTCTTGGGCTCCACGGCATAAATCCAGTCCCCCGCCCCAAACAACACACGACCTGCGTTTTCCGTGTCACCGGGCCAATAAACAAGCCCGCGCCTTGCCGGAGCGTCCTGCAACCGGGCCGGCCCCTCGGGAGGCAGCGGCCGTCGCCACAGTTCCGCCCCCGTACAACCATCCAGCGCCACCATGGCACGCCCGGGCGTGGGTGCGTAAAGCACCCCATCCACCACAATCGGCGTGCACTGCACATTCGCCGCCCCGTCCCCGGAACGGTACGTCCACGCCACTTCCAGTTCCTTCACGTTGCCCCGGTTGATCTCCGTCAAACTCGAGTAACGCCGGGAACCGTTGTCCCCTTGGGAGCGGGACCAGCCCTCAAAAATCCGCCCGTCCACTGCATTTGCAGGCGCCAACTCTTCCGGCTTGGCCGCAGGAATGAATTTGAACTCCGGCAAGGCGGCGCGTTTGAGCGGGTCGTCCTGGGCAAAACCTCCGCCGGTTTGTAGAAGAGACAATACCGAAGCCACTGCGAGACGGGATGGCGTTAAGGAAAAAGAAAATCGCATTCAGGAAAAATTTACTTTTCCAACACTAGCTCGAACCGAACCTGAGCTCCAACCTTTATGCGGCACACACCTTCCGGGGACGCCCCGCATCCGACGCCCCAATGCCCGCTGGTTTCAACTTCCCTTTGAAATCGTGAAATATCTGGCATCCCGTTCCCATTCCAGTCTTTTTAGGATGATTCCGTCCTCCCCAAAATGATTTCCTCTCTTCTCTCCAGGCGTTCGTTTCTAAAAACCTCCACCGCATTCGCCGGAGGAAGCGCTCTGCTCAACACCCTGCAAGCAGCCCAGCCCCCGAAGGTCACCCGACCGCTGATGGCTTATGTGGGGACCTACAGTTCTCCATTGCGGGACGTCAAACCTGGCCAGGTAGACCTCCCTCCGGGCAACGGCAAGGGCATCCACCTTTTTGAAATGGACCGCACGACAGGCGCCCTGTCCCCAAAAGGGCTGTTTGAACAATCCACCAGCCCAAGCTGCCTCGCGCTCAACGCAGACGGCACCCGCCTGTATTCCGCCAATGAAACCGACCAGTTCGAGGAAGGCGCCTCCGGTTCAATCAGCGCCTTTGCCATCAACCGTGCCGATGGCCAATTGACCCGACTCAACACCGTCAGTTCCGGCGGCGCAGGCCCGGCCTACCTCAGCCTCCACCCCTCCGGACGTTTTGTGCTCGTCGCAAATTATTTTGGCGGGACGGTGGCGGTTCTGCCGGTTCTTGCCGACGGCAGCCTCGCCCCCGCGAGCGACATCAAAAAAGAAATCGGAACCGTCGGCCCCAAAAAGGCAACCAACGCCCCCGAGGGAAGCTTTGCCTTCAGCGGCCATGAAGTCCCTCACGCCCATATGATTCAAGCGGATCCCTCAGGCCGGTTTGTCCTCTCCGCAGACCTCGGCCTCGACCGCCTCCTCGTCTGGAAATTTGACGCGCAAACGGGCGTTCTCACTCCGAACGAACCCGACAGCGTCTCCCTGCCTCCGGGCGATGGCCCCCGCCACTTTGCGTTTCACCCCAAAGGAAAATGGCTCTACTCCCTTCAGGAAGAGGGCTCCAACATCGTCTTGTTTGATTACGATGCAGCCCAAGGGCGCCTCCAGCCCAGAAGCACCATTTCGAGCCTGCCTCCCGGATTCAAAGGCAGCAGCTTTGCTTCCGAAATCCTAGTCTCCCAGGATGGCCAGTTTGTCTATGCCGGCAACCGTCTCCACGATGGAATCGCCATCTTCGCCGTTGGACCCACCGGCTCCCTGAGGTTCCTTGGCGAGGAATGGACGCGCGGCGACTATCCCCGCAGCTTCGCGTTCGATCCCACCGGCAAATTTTTGTGCGTGTGCAATCAGCGGGCCGACAACGTCACCGTTTTCAAGGTGAACAAGCGGCGCGGCGGGCTCATTTTCACGGGCCACTACATCCCGGTGGGCAACCCCTCGATCATCACCTTTTTGGACCTGAACCCGCTTTAAATAAGCGCTCCCGCCTCCGCGCAACCAGGACCCGCTTCCTTGAAGCCAGAAGCTTCCATCTCTGACCCTTTCCTCCAAACGCAGCGCGTTGGATTGCCCGCAGACGCTTCCTGTGACACTCTTCCTAGATGAGCACACTTGGTGTTGATTTAGTTGAGGAAATCTTGGCGCTGAAAAAGCAGCGGAACGCGGTCATTCTCGCCCATAACTATCAGGTGAAGGAAATCCAAGAAGTCGCTGACTTCGTTGGCGACTCCCTGGGGCTTTCCATCCAAGCCTCCACCACCCAGGCTGATGTGATCGCCTTCTGCGGCGTCCACTTCATGTCGGAAACCGCCAAAATCCTCAACCCCTCCAAAAAAGTCATCCTCCCCGACCTCGATGCAGGATGCTCCCTCTCCGACTCCTGCCCCGCCGAAGACCTGGAGTCGTACCTCAAAAAACACGCCGACAAAAATTACTACGTCATCGCCTACATTAATTGTTCCGCCGGCGTAAAAGCTCTCTCAGACGTCATCTGCACCAGCGGCAATGCCGTTCGGATCGTCAACCGCGCCCCGGCAGACCGCAACCTTCTCTTTGTACCGGACCAAAACCTCGGACAATGGGTCATCGAACAAACGGGCCGTCCCATGGATTTGTGGAAAGGCGCCTGTTACGTGCATGTCGAATTTACTCGGCAAAGCATTCAAAAAATCCGCGAAGCGCATCCCGAAGCCCCCGTCGTAGCCCATCCGGAATGCACCACTGCCGTTCGTCTTCTGGCGGATGAAGTCTGCTCGACCGAAAGGATGATCTCTTACTGCAAAGACCATCCGGCGCACGCCTTCATCATCGTGACGGAGTCCGGAATGCTTCACCGCTTGCGCCGCGAAATGCCTGCCAAAACCTTCATCCCCGGCCCCACGGAACTGTGCGCCTGCGCCGACTGCAGGTACATGAAACGGAACACGCTGGAAAAACTCAGGGACGCCCTTCATTCCCTGGAACCTTCCATCGAAATGCCGGAGTCCCTCCGGGCCCGTGCAGAAATCCCGATGCGACTCATGCTGGAGTGGAGCGCCTAAGCCACAGAGCCGCCCGTCATCAGATTTGACTCCATTTCAGGGGTAGACAGGAATGCAAAAGAGAGTTGATTGCCGCCTCCACCGGCTACATTCAGCGGCTCTGCGTCACACCTTCAATCCGCTTTCACCTTCCCCTCCGGCCTGCCGTCTTCGAGGGCTGATTCGTCTTCCGAAACTGCCCGGGCGTCTGCCCACGTAACTGCTTGAACGCAGACTGAAGGTAATGCGCGTTCGCAAAACCCGTCTGCTCCGCAATCGCATCAACGGTGAGGTCCGTCTCCCTGAGCAACCGCTCCACCTGCCGGAATCGAATCCGCAAAATTTCCTCCTTGGGAGAACGCCGGAGCGCGGCCTTCATCCTCCGATCCAGAGTACTGCGCGAGGCATTCAACGTTTCGCAAAGCGACTCCACGGTGAGGCCCGATGCCGCATTTTCCCGGATCAGGCGCGCGGCTCGGGCCACGAGTTTGTCGTTGATCACGTATTCATCGGAGGATTCCCGCATCACAACCCCCTTCGCAGGCACCAACACCTCCCGGTTTGCAAGCGACTCGCCCCGCATGAGCCTGTCCAACATTTCCGCAGCAGCGAGCCCCACTGAAAACCCGTCAAACTGGACGCTGCTCAATCTTGGCGTTGCGAAGGAACAAAGCGTCTCCTCGTTTTCAGCACCGACTATGGCGACTTCCTCCGGCACAGCGACTCCCGCGCGCTGGCACGCATCCAAAAGCCTGACGCCCAACTGATCGCTCGCCGCAAAAATCCCGACCGGCTTCGGCAACTCCAAGAGCCAGGCCACAAGCCTGGCCTGGCTTCGCTCCCAATCCAGCGCACTGTCCGGATTCGCTTCCGGCAACAACGCACACACTCGTCCCAAACGTTCTATTTCAGTGACAAAAGACTGTACCCGTTCGATAAAAAACCGCTCTGTGTGGAGGCTGTAGGCGGCGAAATGCAAATACCCTCTCTCCAAAAAATGCTCGGTCACAAGCCTGCCAATCTGAACATTATCGCAACCCACAAAGGGTCTCTCTCCACCGTGGTAGGTCGCCCTCAGTTCAACGGCGGGAAGCCCCGTCTTACGAATGATTCCGGACGTTTCTGCCGTAAACGTCCGAGTCAGTATACCGTCTCCATCCCAGTGCTTTAGCCATTCTGGAGGCGAAGAATCCAATGCCCTGAGTTCCAAAAATGTGGACCACGGCCCATGCTCCGCCAAATACCGCCGCACTCCGGCAAGAAGTTCCCTCGTATACGTCCGGGTCGTCTCCACAAGCAAGGCCACGCGGGGAATGTGGTGGCGGAACTTTTTTTTCATGAAATACGATGACCAAAAAACGAATGTTTTGTGAACCATACCCGTATTGGCAAAGCCAGCCAAGCGGTCATGATTGAGATGAGATTGCCAGCACCAACGCTCCCCCTGCCCCAGCGCATTGCGGAGCACGCGGCCCCCTCCACAACCCACCAACCATTTTATGAAAAAAGCCAAGGTCCTCGTCATTGTCGGAGATGCCACAGAAACCGTGGACACTCTCTATCCCTACTACCGCCTGATTGAGGCCGGGTTCCAACCCGTCGTCGCGGCCCCCGAGAAACGCCGCTACCAGATGGTTTTGCACGAAATCAAACCCGGTTGGACCATCACCAAGGAATGGGAAGGCTACGGCATCGAAGCCGAAATCGCCTTCAAAGACGTCCAACCCGAGGAGTACCTCGGCATCTTTTTCAGCGGCGGCAGAGCGCCGGAATACATCCGGGAAGACGAGGATCTTCTGCGCATCACCCGTTATTTTTGGGAACACCAAAAGCCCATGGCAAGCGTCTGTCACGGCGTTGAAATTCCCGCGCGGGCTGGCATCGTGAAGGGGTTGCGCATGGCAACGGTGGCCAAGTGCAAGTTTGATCTCGAAGTCTGCGGCGGCATCTACGTGAACGAACCCTGCGTCATCGACCGCAATATGGTCAGCGGTCGTACTTACCACGACAGCGGTCAATTTGTGGGGCCTTGGATCAAAATGCTCGAAGCCGCCCAGGGCGCCTAGCCCTCCCACCCAGCCCCTCACAAGCGACCGCCCACGCCCCCATCCTGCCATGATTACTCGTCGCCAATTCCTCGGAACGCTGCCCGCAGCGGCCTTGCTCCCCAGTCTCTCCCACTCCGCCGTCGCCGCGGAGTCTTTCCGACTGCGCTACATCCTTTCCTCCGCCATGTACGGAGAAATGCCTCTTGCGGATATTCTTCCGGAAGCCTCAAAAACAGGAGCCGAAGCCATCGACATCTGGTGCCGCGTCCACGGCAACCAACGCGAACAAATTACAGAAATGGGCGATGCCGCCTTCGAGGCCCTGCTTGAAAAAAACAACGTCCGTCTCGGAGTCAGCACTCGGTACCCGCTCGGTCCTTTCAAACTGCAGGAAGAAATGGCCTGGGTGAAAAAAATGGGCGGCAAAATCGTGCTCTGCGGCAGCTCCGGCCCAAAGGAACCCGAAGGCGCGGAGGCAAAAGCAGCCGTGCAAAAGTTTCTTGAGGACATGAAGCCCCATGTCGCCAAGGCAGAAGAACTCGGAGTGACCATCGCCATCGAGAACCACGACAAACAGGCCCTCTTCCATCCGGATTCGCTGCGCTACTTCGCAGAGTTCAACCGTTCGAAAAATCTGGGCGTCGCGTTTGCCCCACACCATCTCCATCGCTGGGAAGACCAAATCCCAACGCTCCTGCGCGAGCTCGGATCCCACCAGATCCCCTTCATTTATTTCCAGGAACACTCCGAAGCCATCCGCAACAAAGTCGCCAAAGAAATTGAAATGCAGCAGATGCCCGGCTTCGGTGGCGGCCTCGACTACCGCCCCATTGTCAAGGTGCTCCGCGAAATCCAGTACGCAGGCTACGTCGAGATCTTCATGCATCCCACCCCTCGCGGGATCCCCATTTTACCTACCGTTCCGGAGATCACTGCCGCGATCAACAAGTCCCGCGAATACATCGAACGCTGTCTGAAACAAACGGTATGACGCTTCGCTTTCTGCCTGGGCTCGCCGCATTTCTGGTGGCGCTCTCGAGCGTTCAAGCAGAGCCCCTCGTCGTCGGCTTCTCCCGCTTTCATGCGGAAAAGGCCTCCGCCGCGGGCGGTCGCCTCCTCTACAACGAACTCGGGTGCGCCAACTGCCACGAACCCACCACCGGACTTCCTGCACGCCGCGGCCCCCTCATCCAAGGCGTCACGGAGCGACTCAATGTGGATTGGCTGCGCCAGTTTTTAGCCGCCCCGGACACTGCGCATGCGGGAAGCACGATGCCAGCGCTGCTGTCCAATGCCGAGCCGGGCGACCCCGAGGCCATCCTCCATTACCTGGCCTCGCTCAAAACAAAGCCCTCTGCAAAAACAAAACCTCCCACGCACGTAAACACGCAGCGCGGCGAAATCTTGTTTCACACCGTCGGCTGCGTCGCTTGCCACGCTCCCGGAGCCCAGTTTCAACCCGAGACCGGTTCTCCAAAAGAGTCGGAGTTCACACATCCCTCCATCGCCTTTCCCGATCTTAACGGCAAATTCACACTCGCCGGCCTCTCCGCATTTTTACTCAATCCGCTTGCTACCCGCCCTGACGGCAGAATGCCGCGCCTGGCCATGGACGAGTCTGATGCTGTTGACATTGCGGGTTACCTGCTCAACTTTGAAGGCAGCGATGGAAAGAGCGCCCCACACCTCAAACCCTTTGTTTTCGATAAGGCTCTGGCCGTGCGTGGCCAAGAAATCGTTGCTGCTGCCCGCTGTGCGGCGTGCCACGATCTTCCGAAAGAAGTGGCGGCTAAACACGTCGCCTTGAAGCAACTTAATGTCGGGTGCCTTTCGCCGGCTCCGCCCCCCGGAACTCCGCGTTATAAACTCACCCCCATCCAGCGTGAGGCGCTGGAAATGTTCCTGCAATCCGCTCCACACGAGTCCCCCGCAGCAGAAACTGCGGCCCTCACACTTCAGGCATTAAACTGCAGCGCCTGCCACGAACGGGACGGACTTGGCGGCCCCGATGCGGCTCGAAAGGTCTATTTCACAGGAGACCACAACCTGGGCGACACCGGGCGTTATCCACCCCCGCTTACGGGCGTAGGCCGCAAGCTCCAGCCCGAATGGCTGGACGCCGTGCTGCAGGGCGCCAACCGCGTGCGCCCTTACCTCAAGACCCGGATGCCAGTCTACGGCGCGTCCACTGAACCGCTGGCGAAAATGCTCGGAGCCACGGATCAGCGGCTCGAAAAACCTCTCCCTGGTGGGGACGATACTGCAGGACGCAAGCTCCTTGGCACCCAAGGTGGCCTCGGCTGCATCACCTGCCACAGCTGGGGAGACAAGCCTGCACTGGGCGTTCAAGCGCTCGATCTGAGCAGCCTTGGCCAGCGCCTGCAACCCGCCTGGCTCGCGGAGTACCTCGTCGATCCCGCCGCCTACAGACCGGGCACCTTGATGCCGTCTTTTTGGCCCTCGGGCAGGGCCTCCAACCAAGACATCATGGGGGGCGATACCGCTCGCCAGGTGGCCTCAATTTACGCGTTCGCAAAAAGCGCCAATGGCGAACCGGAGGGCTTCCCAGAAACTAGCGGCGCTCAGTTTGAAATCATCCCCTCCGATCGTCCCATGGTGCAGCGCACCTTTCTTGAGGGCGTCGGCACACACGCGATTTTAGCGGGTTTCCCCACCGGCGTGCACCTCGCTTTCGACGGAAAAACGGGCAGGCCTGCTTTCTTGTGGAAGGGCCGTTTTTTTGACGCCTACAACACTTGGTTTTCTCGGTTCGCTCCGTTTGAAAAGCCCTTGAGTGATGCTCTTGCCCGCTGGCCCTCTCCAGAACCGGGCGTACCTCCCGTCATTTTTGAAGGGTACAAGCTGGATAAAAACGGAACGCCCTCCTTCCTCTATTCTGTCTCCGGGTTGTCTGTTGCAGACCGCTTTGAAGGCGTTGAAAACGGGCTCCGGCGGGAAATTTCTTGGCCTGCGGCCTCACCCACACCTCCCATCGTCCACCCTCTGGATGTGGTTGTCACAGAGGAGGTCTCCAGTAAACCTGGATCCCGCCGGTTTACTTATTCTTGGAAATGAAAACGCCACTGTTTGCTTTGACCTTGTTCGTGTCGGCCGCCGCGGCGCTGGAAGCCGCCCCCTATCTTATCGAGGACATCCTTACGGCGGAATCCCCCTCGGCATCACGCAGCAAAGACTGGAAGCCAAGCGCCGGAATCGCCCTGGAGGTGAGCGGGATGGACTGGATGCCGGACG
>QQND01000043.1 GCA_003402745.1 Verrucomicrobiota bacterium | reverse complement strand
CTACCCGTTAAGCGCATGTCCGCGAACGTTTCCACATTTTTCAGTGAGGTGAAAGCCGAACTCCAAAAGGCCACTTGGCCTTGGGACCCGAAAGAGACCGGGATTAAAAAATATCGCGAGCTCATTGATTCGACCACCATCGTCATTGTGGCGATGCTGTTGCTTAGCGGCTTCGTGTCACTCTGGGATCTCGTCATGATGAACATCGTCGGAGCCCTCACTAAGTAGCCATGACTGAAGAACAGAAGAGAAAGCAGTGGTTCGTTGTGCATGTTCTTGCGGGTCAGGAAATGAAGGTGCGTGACAATCTCGTCAAGCGGATGCGGACTGAGGAAATGGGGGATTTCGTTTACGAAGTCGTTCTTCCCATGGAGCGAATTGCAGAGGTCAAGCGCGGTAAAAAGACCGAGACAAACCGCAAGTTTTTCCCCGGCTATCTTATTGTCAACATGTGGCTCTTTGATGATCCCCGTGACAACGATCGCCAACCCCTGGTTGACAAGACCTGGTATTTTATCAAGGACACTCCGGGAGTCATCGGCTTCGCCGGCACCAAAGACCGTCCGATCCCCATGCGGGAATCCGAAGTGCAGGCTCTCCTCTCACAGGTGCGCGAGCGCGAGGAGAATGTCATTCCGAAAATCTCCTTCAGCATCGGTGAGACGGTGAAGGTGGCAGACGGGCCCTTTGAAAATCAAAGCGGCGTTGTGGAGGAAATCGATCCAGAACGTGGAAAGTTGCGCGTTTCCGTCAGTATCTTCGGCCGCAACACCCTGGTGGATCTAGAGTACTGGCAGGTAGAGCGGGCCTGATAAACGCCCTTTGACCGCTTCGGCTTTCCGAACAGGGCGAAGAGGCCTTCTTGGCCTACTCGGCCGCAAAAAATCGACTTTAACAATTTAAATTAACTGAATCATGGCAAAAGAAATCGTCGCAACCATCAAGCTCCAGATCCCCGCAGGAGCCGCGAATCCCGCTCCTCCGATCGGGCCAGCGCTCGGTCAGAACGGGGTGAACATCATGGCGTTCTGTAAGGAATTCAACGCCACCACACAGAAGCAGTCCGGGGATATCCTCCCGGTGGTAATCACGGTCTACAAGGACAAGAGCTTCACCTTCATCACCAAACAGCCGCCCTCGGCGATCTTGATCAAGAAGGCGCTCAACATCGCTGCCGGCTCGAAGGAACCGAACAAGACCAAGGTGGGCAAGTTGACTAAGAAGCAGATCTCCGAAATTGCTCAGCGGAAAATGCGCGATCTTAATGCCCGCAACGAAGACGCGGCTATCCGGATCATCGCCGGCACCGCCAGGCAGATGGGTGTCGAGGTCGAGGCCTAATTTGAAACGGAGTTAGGGCTGTTACGCTCTTTCATACTCCAGTCCTGTTTCAACGGCGCTTCCTGTGCTTGCACGGGTGGCGCCGTTGGTGTTTTTAATGGCTCCGAAATCTCGCGGGAAACGATAACTATTTGCCAATCAAACCACTCGAAGCCCGATGGCTCCGGGTACACGTCCCGCAGGCAATCCCTATAAATCCCTTAGCCATGAAGAGCTTGATCCTCACCAACGAGTTCCCTCCGAACATTTACGGCGGCGCGGGAGTCCACGTAGACTACCTCACCCGGGAGCTCTCCAAACTGATGGAGGTCGAGGTGCGTTGTTTCGGAGCGGAGAGTCGGCACTCCTTGCTGGAGGGGGAAATGCTCAAGGCGACTGCTTTCGGCGCGAATGCAGAGCACTACGGGGCTCCCAAGAAATTGCACGGCATCTTTTCCGCCCTGCAGCGCTGCCTAGATTGGGCCACCACTGGAGTCGATGCAGACATCGTACACCTTCACACTTGGTACACGCACTTGGGGGGGATCTTGGCGAAGCTCAACTACGGGATTCCCCTGGTGTTAACCGTCCATTCTCTCGAGCCTCTCAGGCCCTGGAAGAGAGAACAGCTCGGTCAAGGATACGACTTTACCTGCTGGGTGGAGAGGACCGCCATCGAAATGGCGGATGCCGTGATCGCCGTTTCCGGTGACACCAAAGTCGACATCCTTCGCCTTTTTGATGTGGATGAAAAGAAGGTGCACGTCATCCACAATGGCATCGATCTAAACGAGTATAGTTTAAAAGATTCGACTGCCGCAATGAGGCGCTTTGGGATCGACCTGGACAGACCTTTTGCGCTGTTTGTCGGGCGGATTACGCGTCAAAAAGGAATCATACATCTCGCTCAGGCGATCCGCCACATGCACAAGGATTTCCAAATCGTCTTGTGCGCTGGCGCTCCCGATACGCCCGAAATCGCCGAGGAAATGCAGCGAGCGGTCGGACTGGCGCAAGAAGCACACGGATCTGTGATCTGGGTGCGCGAGATGGTGCCAAAGACCGATCTGATCGAACTTTACTCCCACGCTTCGGTGTTTTGCTGCCCTTCGGTCTACGAACCCTTCGGAATCATAAACTTGGAAGCGATGGCCTGCCACACTCCCGTGGTCGCTAGCGCGGTTGGTGGTATCAAGGAAGTCGTGGTTCACGGGGAGACGGGCTTTCTTGTTCCGCTCGAGCTTCAGGAGGGAACGTTTGAACCCCTTGACGCAGATGCATTTGAGCGCAAATTTGCCGGCCAGGTGAACGCAGTAATGGGCGATGCAGGTCTGCGCAGCCGCATGGGTGCCGCGGGGCGCAAGCGGGCGGAAGATTTTTTTTCTTGGGAGGCCATAGCGGCCAAAACTTATCAGCTTTACGCTGGGTTGGTGGCTGACCATCGGGCCAAGGCGTAGCACACTCCTCTTCATGTTTGTAGATCATATTCGGGTTCAAGCGTTTGCCGGTCGCGGTGGCAATGGTTGCGTGTCTTTCCGCAGAGAAGCCTTCGTCCCCAAGGGCGGGCCTGATGGCGGCGACGGCGGTCGCGGCGGGTCCATCATTCTCCGAGCGGATGTCCACACGGACAACCTCACCGCCTTCTTCTACGAGCCGATTCTCAAGGCTGCAGCAGGCCAGCAGGGGCTCGGCAAGCAGTGTTATGGGAAATCCTCTGAAGACAGGATTTACAGGGTCCCTGTGGGCACGCTTGTCTACAAGATGCCTCCCGCTCCGGACCCCAACGAGTTGGAAGCCTCCGTGCGCTACGGTTCGGAAGCGACCTTTGTGGATCTTGAAAAGTCACCCGAGGACGAAGTGGAGGAGGTTGTGGAAACGGATCCTGATGAACTCCAGTTGGTAGTGGACCTCAATGAACCGGGGCAGGAGTTTGTGCTCTGCAAAGGGGGGAAAGGCGGCCTTGGGAACGTTCATTTCAAAAGCTCCAAAAACCGGGTTCCCACTCAGTTTACGTACGGCGCGGACGGGGAGTCGGGCGTTTTCTATTTGGAGCTCAGGAAAATAGCGGACGTCGGCTTGGTTGGTTATCCGAATGCCGGTAAATCGACGCTTCTCGGTGCTGTCTCCGCTGCACATCCGAAGGTAGCGTCCTACCCGTTCACGACCCTGACGCCACACATTGGCGTTGTTGAACTCGAGGCATATCAGCGGTTTACCATGGCGGATATTCCCGGGTTGATCGAGGGGGCGCACCAGGACGTGGGGTTGGGGCATGAATTTTTGCGCCACATTCTGCGCTGCAAACTCTTAGCGTTCGTCGTGGATGCTGCCGGAAGCGAGGGCCGCGACCCAGTCTCTGACCTCCAAAGCCTCAGGCGTGAAGTCAGCCTGTACGACGCCGACCTCGCAGAAAGGCCTTGGTTGATCATCGCCAACAAGATGGACCTTCCCGGTTCTGACGAGATGCTTGAAACATTACAGCGCCGTTTTTCGCGGGTGGAGATTATTTCGGTTACCGCCGCCACGGGAGAAGGGGTGAAGGAACTCAAAGAGCGTCTGGGGGCGCTGATCAAGCTGCATTCCGCTCCGCCTGAGACGCAGGAAGCCTAGGAATTTCGGGTAAGGTTTGTGTAAATCGACTTCCCAGGCTGGGGAGATTGTGAAAAGTTTCACAAAGTTCTTGCGGCTTCGGCTCTGATGCTTTTGCCTTAAAAGCTCTCAATCCGGTTCGCCTGCTAGTAATTTGCACTCCGATTCAGTCTCCTTCTCCGAATTTTTTATGCCGTCGTTTTCTCAACGCTTCTTTCGCCGCTTCGCTCCGGGAATTTTTCCTGTGGCGTCCTGCGCCGGACTCTTGATGAGCTGCGGCGCGTTTGCTTCCGAGGCGGCGCATGGCGCCGGGGCCTCCGAGGCTTTGCCGCCAGCCGCGCCGGTTTTGTTTCACATCGGACCTTTGCCTGTGAACAATTCGATGGTGCTGATGTGGGTGGTTGCCGCCGTCATCATTTTTGTGGCACGTGCCGCGACCAAAAATATTCAGCACGTTCCGACAGGGCTCCAAAACTTTGCCGAGTGGATCGTGGAGAGCCTGCGCAATTTTTTGGAAAGCGTGATTGGCCGTGCGCTGACAGCACAGACTTTCTGGTTTTTCGCTTCCGCCTTTATTTTCATTTTGGTGGCGAACTGGTTTGGGTTGGTTCCCGGAGTGGGGACCATCGGCTGGGGCACTCCTGATGCCAACGGGGCGCTGCATCACATCAGCCGCCCCTTGTTGCGCGGCGCCAATGCGGATTTGAACATGACGCTGGCGATGTCGATTGTGTTTTTCGTGGCGTGGACTTACTGGGCCTTGAAAGCCAACGGAATTGGTGGCTTTCTGATGCACATCTTTGGGCCTCGTGGGGACTCAAAGGGCCTGCTCAAAGTTTTGATGGTCGTCGTCTTTTTATCCGTCGGTGTTCTGGAGTTGGTCTCCATTCTTTTCCGCCCCGTCTCGCTGTCCTTCCGACTTTATGGGAATGTTTTCGCGGGTGAAACCATGCTCGAGGCGATGTCAAACTTGGTTCCGGCGCTCGCCCCTCTGATTCCCGTACCTTTTTACTTTCTGGAGCTTCTTGTCGGATTTGTCCAAGCTTTGGTTTTCACTTTGCTGACTTCTGTTTTCACCCTATTGATCTGCGACCATGGCGACAGTCATGATGAGGCGCATCACTGACGCGAAGCGGATTTTAAACCTTTCGGGCGCCGGACCGTGGCAAGACTGCGGGGGCGTCCGGTAACCAAACCAACACAAAACAAGTAAGATGAACATCGCAACTAACCTCGCCGAGATTACCGGCAATCTCCACATCGGTCTGGCCGCCCTGGGTTCCGCTATCGCCGTCGGCGTGATCGGCCTCAAGGCCTCCGAAGCAGTGGGCCGCAATCCCGGGGCTGCAACGCCTATCCTCATCCAGGCGATTCTCAGTTCGGCCTTGGCCGAAGGGATCGTCTTCTTCGCGATCTTCCTCGCGAAGGGCCAGTAATTGCCCTCCTTTTGCGCGGGACGGCCTGAAACCGTCCCGCGCAGTTTCTTTAAACGCCGCACCAAAATATGCTTTTCACCGTCATCCTCGCCTCCTCGCAGGAAGGTCTCATGGGAACCGCCGCGTCTGTCGGAGAGACCTTCGGATTCAACACCTGGGCCTTTGTGGCGCAGGTGCTTTCCTTCTCCATCGTGTGCGCCGTGCTCTATAAGTTCGCGTATCACCCGATTTTAAAACTGCTTGAGGACCGGCGCCAGCAGATTGAATTCACCTATCGCGAGGCGGCTGCAATCAAGGTTCAGGTAGCTGATGCGGAACGCCGCGCTAACGACATTGTTGTGCAGGCGTCCTCTGGAGCGCACAAGATCGTAGAAGAGGCGAAGGCTGCGGCTCAACAGTTTCAGGAAAAGCAGATCGGTCAGGCCAAGCAGGACGCTGAAGATTTGATCACGAAGGCCCGCGAAGCAACGAAGCGGGACTACGACCGGATGCTTGCGGAACTGAAGGGTGAAGTCGCACGACTGGTTGTCGAAACAACCGCGAAGGTGACCGGTCGGATTTTGACCCCTGAGGACCAGCGTCGTCTGGTTGAAGAAGCCAACCGCGAGATCGCTGCTTAGGCGCGCTCGAGCCAATCGTAATTTTTTGATATGAAGGTCTGCAAAGAAGCGCGCAAGGGCGCTAGGATTCTGTTTGATGCAGTGCGCACCGAAGGGCGCATTGATGAGTCCAAAGTGCGGCTCGCCCTCGCTGCAGTTGTTGAGCGCAAGCCTCCCTTCGAAGGGCAGATTCTTCATGAGTTCTACAGGTTAGTTCGCCTCGAAATTGAGAGCCGTACTGCCAAGGTCGAATCGGCTTCTCCCTTGGACGCAGCTCAAACCGCGCAGATCGAGTCCTCTCTTCGCGAACGTTTCGGCTCGGACATCCGTACCGGATTTTCTGTGAATCCGGATTTGATCGCAGGAATTCGCGTCCAAATGGGCAGCGATGTTTATGATGCAAACGTGCGCGAGCGCCTTAACCGCCTCCGTTCCGAATTAGCGCATTAAAGTTTTCCCCATACAAATTCTCCGTATTTGCGGGTCGAGGCCGAAGTCTCCAGCCCCCAAGTGTTTCTTTTTCACCCTTTTCAAATCGAATTCTGACTTCCAATGAGCAACATCCTTCAAGAAATTGCCACCACGATCTCTGGCCTTAAAACTGGCACGAGTCGTTCCAACGTGGGCGTCGTACGCCAAGTCGGCGACGGTGTTGCGCGTATCGAGGGTTTGAGCAACGTGATGCTCAACGAGATGATCAAATTTCCCGGGGGACTCTATGGCATCGCTTTGAATTTGGAAGAAACCGAAGTCGGAGCGATTCTTCTCGGAGACGACAAGGGCATCACAGAGGGGATGGAAGTCGAAACAACGGGCAAGCTGCTCTCCGTACCTGTGGGTAAGGAATTGCTCGGCCGCGTGGTTAATACGCTTGGTGAGGGCATCGACGGCAAGGGCCCTGTGGGTTCTAAGGTGGAGTATCCGGTGGAGAAAATCGCTCCCGGGATCATCCAACGTCAGTCGGTGTCGCAACCGATGAACACAGGAATTATGGCCATCGATGCGATGATTCCGATTGGCCGTGGCCAGCGTGAACTCATCATTGGGGACCGCGCGACGGGGAAGACTACCATTGCTGTCGACACCATCATCAATAATGCCCGCATCAACAAGGCGAATGCGGGCAAGGAAGGTTTCCGTCCCGTTTATTCCATTTATGTCGGTGTGGGGCAGAAAAATGCGAACATTGCCCGCACTGTGGCGGTTCTTGAAGAGTCTGGCGCTCTGGAATACACGATTGTGGTTTCAGCTCCGGCGTCGGATACCGCTACAAATCAGTATCTCGCTCCGTTCGTGGGTTGTGCCATGGGTGAGTGGTTCATGGACAATGGGATGGATGCGCTTATCGTTTTCGACGATCTTTCCAAGCATGCTGTGGCCTATCGTCAGGTTTCACTCCTGCTCAAGCGTCCCTCGGGTCGCGAGGCCTATCCGGGCGATGTTTTCTATCTCCATTCTCGTCTCCTCGAGCGCAGCGCGCGTTTGAGTGAAAAGAGCGGTAACGGTTCGCTCACGGCGCTTCCCATCATTGAAACGCAGGCTGGCGACGTGTCTGCGTATATTCCCACGAATGTGATTTCCATCACGGATGGTCAGATCTATCTGGAAACTGATTTGTTCTATCAAGGCGTACGCCCAGCCGTTTCCGTGGGGCTTTCCGTGAGCCGCGTGGGATCGGCGGCACAGATTAAGGCGATGAAACAGGTTGCCGGCAAAATCAAAGGCGATTTGGCCCAGTTCCGTGAACTTGCTGCATTTGCGCAATTTGGTTCGGATCTTGATGCCAAGACAAAGGCCCAACTGGACCGTGGAGGCCGTATTGTGGAACTCTTCAAGCAGACGCAGTACAAACCGCTTCCAGTGGAGCTTCAGGCGGCTGTTTTGTGGGCAATGCAGAATGGACACTTCGACGAAGTTCCCGTGGCTTCCGTGAAGGACTTTCAAGCAAAGCTCCAAGACTTTTTTGTCACCCGCAAGGATGCGGTGATTGCTAAGATACGGGACAAGGGCGCCATTGATGACGGGATCACTGCGGACCTCAAAGCGGCATTGACTGAGTTCAAGGTTTCTTACAAAGCCTAAAGGCGATGGCTGCCAACACTCGCGACATACGCCGACGCATCAAGTCGGTCAAGAACACGGCGCAGATTACGAAAGCCATGCAGATGGTGGCTGCGTCTAAAATGCGGAAGGCCCAAATGGCTGCGCTGGCTAGCCGACCCTACGCCCAGGAGCTTTCACGGCTTCTCTTACCTTTCACGTCGTTTGAGTTCGATGAGGACGGCGGCGGGCATCCGCTCTTACAGAAACGCAAGGGAGGACGCGATCTTGTGATTTTGATTTCCACGGACAAAGGTCTCTGCGGTGCGCTGAACACAAATTTAATGCGAGAAGTTGGGCAGTTTGATCCCGAAACCACGGAGTTTGTTTGTGTTGGGAAAAAAGGGCTCCAGTTTTTGGCGCGGGCTAAACGGACCGTCCTTGCGGAGTTTCAATTCAAAGACAGCTTTTCCTTTTTCGACGCCCAGGTGGCGGCGAAGTTTTGTTTGGAGCGTTTCCTCGGGGGACACGTCAATCGGATCACTGTTTTATATTCGCATTACGTGAATACTTTGGTGCAAGAACCCTGCAAATCAGTTGTGGTGCCCGTGCAGTCCTTAGAAGTCGGGGCCGTGGAATTGGGGCGGAGCAATTCCGAATCCGACACCGCGGTGAAGGCCGAAGTTCCGGAGTATATTTTGGAACCGAATCAGGCAGATTTCCTTGATTCACTGCTTCCTCATTTTGTGTTTTACAAGATTTTCCACATGATTCTCGAGGGTCGCGCTTCTGAGCACTCTGCACGGATGGTGGCGATGAAAAACGCTTCGGACAACGCCAAGCAGATCATCAAAGATCTCACTCTCGAGTATAACAAGATTCGCCAGGCCAGCATCACAACCGAGATTCTGGAGATCGCGACCGCGCAGATGATTCTTTCCTAACTTTTAAACGCAGCACTCAATTTTTCCCATGTCTGAACCCACTGCCGCCCAAGAAAATATCGGAGCGATCGTCCAAGTGATCGGGCCGGTTGTCGACGTTGACTTCAGCAGCTCCGGCAAAATGCCGCATCTGCTTGAAGCGCTTGAACTCAAATACGAAGTTAACGGTCTTGCCACTCGCCTTGTCCTGGAGGTGCAACAGCACCTCGGTGGTTCCTGGGTGCGGACCATTGCAATGAGTTCCACCGAAGGGCTCAAGCGCGGGATGCCAGTTCACGCCACGGGCTCCCCGATCACGGTACCGGTGGGAGAAGGCGTGCTCGGACGGATTTTCAACGTGACGGGGGACCCTACCGATGAACGCGGGCCCGTACCTCACACAAAGCGTTATCCGATTCACCGGCCGGCGCCTCCCTTGATCGATCAAGACACTCGCGCGAACGTGCTGGAGACGGGCATCAAGGTCATTGATTTGATTTGCCCGTTCACCAAGGGGGGGAAAGTCGGTGCTTTCGGTGGCGCCGGTGTGGGCAAGACTGTTGTAATCATGGAATTGATTAATAACATCGCCAAGGGACATGGTGGTTATTCTGTATTCGCCGGCGTCGGAGAACGGACCCGTGAGGGTAATGATCTCTATCATGAAATGGCCGATTCGAAGGTCATTCGGTTGGACAAGATTGAGGAGTCCAAAGTGGCCTTGGTGTACGGCCAGATGAACGAGCCTCCCGGTGCCCGTATGCGTGTGGCATTGTCTGCTCTGTCCATGGCCGAGTATTTCCGTGACGAGAAGAATCAGGATGTGTTGCTCTTTGTGGACAATATTTTCCGCTTCTCCCAAGCCGGCTCCGAAGTTTCTGCGCTCCTCGGTCGTACCCCTTCTGCGGTGGGTTATCAGCCGACACTGGCTGCGGAAATGGGGCAGCTTCAGGAACGTATTACTTCCACGCGTTCGGGCTCTGTGACTTCGTTCCAAGCGGTCTACGTGCCGGCCGACGATTTGACCGACCCTGCGCCCGCCAACACTTTTGCGCACTTGGATTCCACGATTGTTCTTGAACGTTCGATCGCCGAATTGGGAATTTACCCCGCAGTGGATCCTCTCGCTTCGACTTCCAAGGCGCTTGCCCCGGACATCGTTGGGGAGGAGCACTATGCAGTGGCGCGTGGCGTTCAGCGCGTGTTGCAGCGGTACAAGGATTTGCAGGACATCATCGCGATTCTTGGGATGGATGAACTCTCTCCCGAAGACAAGCTCACGGTTTTCCGTGCGCGTAAGATCCAGCGTTTCCTTTCTCAGCCCTTCCATGTGGCGGAAGTTTTCACAGGCACTCCCGGCCAGTACGTGTCCATTGGGGAGACAATCCGTGGTTTCCGCGAGATTCTCGATGGCAAGCATGACGACGTGGCTGAAGGGAATTTCTACATGAAGGGCGGCATCGATATGGTGCGTGCCTGATAAACCACCGCACCCATCCTTTTCCGTTTTAGGTGGAGAAGGATGTGCGGCGACACTCCGTACTGATGGCTGCTACTCTTAAACTTGAAATCTTCACGCCTGAGGCGGTCGCCTATCGTGATGATGTGGAAATGGTTTTAATTCCTGCGGAGCTTGGGGAGATGGGCGTGTATCCAATGCACGTGCCTCTTATGACTCGGATCAATCCGGGCGAGCTTGCGGTCACCAAAGGTGGTGAAGTCATTTATCTTGCTATTGGAGAGGGGTTTGCTGAAATCACGCAGACGAATGTTCGGGTGCTGGTAGACATGGCAATTGAAGAGCGCTTTATTGACGAGAAGGCTGTTGAGGAAGCGATCGAAAGGGCCCAGAAAGATATCCGGGAGGCACTCTTGGGAAATCAGGAAGTTGCGGCTACGCAGGTGGCACTCATGAAGTCCATGGCCCAATTGAAAGTGCGCCGGCGCAGATACACCCCTGTGGTAAAATAGGAGAGGTTGCTGCGGAACTGGAATGGATAAAAGGCGGGCCTCAGCCTCATGGTCCGCCTTTTATTTCTCGACGCGAGGCGTTTAGATCTGAGTGCCGTATCCGCGCAGGAGGGCTTCAAGGTTCGTTTGTGCAGCGCGAGCTTCGCGGTATCTGGAGGCGATTTCCTTGCGAGGAAGGAGGGGGGCTGTTTCCGGTAAAGCCTGAATGGGCATTCCGAGTTTTTCCATCGCATAAACAGCTGCACCTCGGATGGATGCTTCCGGCTCTGGATTGGCGTACAAGGGTTGGTCCAAGATATCCGCCAGACGTTGCAGGGCAGTGAGAGAATGTTGGATTCCGCCAGAAACCAGAAATTTTGGAGTTTCTTGAGTACTCGCGACGAGGAGATCCGCAATTTGGGCGATGCGCTGGTAGGTCGCTTCGGTGATGGCTTGAAATAAGTCTAGACCGGTCGTGGAGTGGGTGATGCCGAGAATTGAACCTTGCAGATCCTCGTTCCAGGTGGGCGCGCGTTCCGCAGCCCAGCAGGGGAGTACGGTCAGCCCGTGGGTAGGTCCTGGCCGGGCAGCGAGGGCGGCCTCCAGTTCCTCAGGGTTGCCTGTTTGGAGCTCTCTCAGGCACCACGCCCGCAGGTTTCCCGCATTGCTGATGGCGCCGCCTACAAGATAGCGTTGTGCGTCCACGCGATAGCAGAAAAGTCCAGTGGGCGATTTGGCTTCCGTCCCAGCGCGCATGATTCGAAGCGCGGCGCTCGTGCCAACGTTGATTGCGGCGAGACCGGGAAGGGTGCACCCAGACCCCAGATTTGAAGCTGCGCCATCGCCAATAGCGGGAAACCAAGGCACGCCGTTGAGTTCTGGGAAAACTTCGCCGAGGGCTCCTCCAACGGCGACCGGTTCATCGGAGAGTGGCAGCAAATTCGAGGGAGTGAGCCCGCAGTGGGAGAGCATTGCCGGATCCCAGTCCAAACGGGTGGGATCAAACATTCCTGTGCCGGTTCCCATTGCGAGGGCGCAGACGGCCCGGCCCGTGAGGGTTTGCTGGATCCATTCCGCTGGGGACATCCAGATTTTGACCGCGTTAAAAGTCTCTTTTTGATGGTTCCTAAGCCACAGGAGTTTAGCAGGCCAGAAGGAGCTTCGCAGCATGCAGCCGGTGCGTGCGTGGACGGCCTCCTCCGAAAAGGTTTCCCGGAGTTGGGCGGCCTCGGGGCGGCAGCGGGCGTCAGCCCATGTGATGATTTTAGTGAGAGGCCGACCGAGGCTGTCTGTGCCGACAATGCTGTGCCAGAAGCAAGAGACACCGACTCCTGCAATGGGGCGCCCGCGCAGTGCTGGCGTGGTGCGAAGCACCTCGATGGCCTGAGCGATGCATTGCTCAATAGCGTCCAGCAACAAAAAAGGGTCGAGTTCCGCGCCCCCGTCTGGCGTGGTGATCAGCGGATAGGTTCGCTGGGCTGTGGTGGAGACAAGGCGGGATCCGGTTTCATCAAAGAAAGAAGCCCGGCTCGAAGAGGTTCCTATGTCGAGGGCGAGGATGAGGGGGAGCATATGCGGGAAGATCTAACGGGAGGCGGCTGCGCGGAACAGGCGCAAGGCGTCTCGCATGGCATCGACGGGGGCTTCACGCTGGAACCAGATTTCAAAGGCGAGAGCCCCTTGGTGAAGAAGCATTGAAAGTCCGTTGGAGGCGCGTGCGCCCGCTGCATGGGCATCCGCGAGGAGTTGGGTGGGGCGACTGTAGATCGTGTCGTAGACTAGGTGTTCGCTGCGCAGGAACCGGAGGGGAAGCGGGGATGGGTCACCCTCTTTCATCCCGAGGGAACTGCACTGCAGAATGATGTCCGTCGCCTCCATGTGGGCGGAAAGCGTCACACTGTCAGTTCCCAAGGCGGTGATGATGGGCGGCGGTTGGGGCAGTCCCGCAAGACTTGCGATTTCGTGAGCCAGCGCTTCGGCCTTTTCACGAGTGCGGTTGACTAGCGTAATTTTCGGGCAGCCTTCCAGAGCGCATTGGAGCGCGACGGCCCTTCCTGCGCCGCCTCCGGCTCCTAGGATGAGCACGCGCAAGGCGCCGAGTTTCACCCCGAAGTCTTCCTCGATGGCGCGCGTCAGTCCTTTTCCATCGGTATTGTAGCCGGTGAGCCTGCCCTCCTTGAAGCGCACGGTGTTAACCGCCCCCATGACCTTGGCGTGGGGATCCACGGTGTTTAAGAGCGGCAAGATGGCGGTCTTGTGTGGGATGGTGAGGTTCACCCCGATGAACGCTGATTCTGTCAGAAGAGAAATGGCTTCAGGGAGTTCCTCCGGTCTGATGTGGATCCTGCCGTAGGTGTGCGACAGGCCGCAGGCTCCGAGCGCGGCCATGTGCATGGGCGGGGATGCGGAATGCGCCACCGGATCGCCAAGCACCGCCAATTGAAGGGGTGCAGAGTCTTTCCAAAAGCGCAGATTCTCCAGGGTGAAAACGGCGGGTGTATTCACGGATTGACTGGGGCTTGCGTCGCAAGGGCGTGCCGGATTCGTGCCACGGTGCGTTCCCTGCCGAGAACTTCGAGCATGGGAAACAGGTTGGGGCCGGAGGCGCGCCCCGAGACCGAGACGCGTGTTGGTAGAAGCAATTCGTTGGGTTTGGCTCCAAGTTCGGTCGCAGTTTGTTTTAGAATCGCCTCGATGTTAACGGCGTTCCATTCGGAGAGTCCTTCAAAAGCGGCGGTCAGTTTCGCGAGGCGTTCGGCTGCAACGGGGGTTGAAAATGCTTTTCGAACGGCCTCGGGTTCAAACGTGTAGTCCTCAGTGTAGAAGTAAGTGATCCAGGCGGGAATCTCCGAAAGGACTTTGACCTTTTCCCGCACGAGGGTGAGGACGGGGTCGAGGGTTTCCGGTGCGCCGAACAAAATGCCGGCCTTCTGGATGAAGGGCAGACACATCTGGCGATAACGTTCGAGGGGTGTTTTTGAAAGGTGCTGTGTGTTAAGCCAGAGACATTTGTCCAAGTCGAAGTGGGCGTTTTTACGGTTCACTTTGGAGAGGTCAAAAAGCCGGATGGTTTCTTCGATCTCAAGAAATTCACGGTCATCCTTCGGCGACCAGCCCAGGAGGGAGAGGTAGTTCCGCACCGCTTCCGGAGCATAACCTGCCTCGATGTACCCCGTAATGCTGGCGCCCGCATCGCGCTTGCTCATCTTTGAGCCGTCTTTGTTGAGGATGAGCGGAATGTGGGCGTATTGCGGCGCCTGACAGCCAAGAGCCTTGAACAGCTCCAAATGTTTCGGGGTGTTGGAGAGATGATCCTCGCCTCGTATGACGTGGGAGATGCGCATCTCGATGTCGTCCACCACGTTTACGAAATGAAAAATCCAAGAGCCGTCCGGCCTGCGGATGGTCATGTCCGGATGCGTTTCTGGATTGGAGAGATCGAATTCGATGCGACCACAAACGATGTCGTCTACCACGACGACTTCACGCAGCGAGCGAAAGCGCCACGCGCCAGCGTCCTCGTAAAGGTGGCCTGAGGCGAGGAGTTGCTGGAAGTATTTTTCGTAAAGGTGTTCTCGTTGGGATTGAAAGTACGGCCCGTGGGCGCCGTCTTTTTCTGGCCCCTCGGTCCAGTCGAGTCCTAACCAGCGAAGGCCATCGAGAATGACCTGCACGGCCTCTTGGGTGTTGCGTGCCTTGTCTGTGTCCTCGATGCGGAGAACGAACGTGCCGCCGTGGTGCCGGGCAAAAAGCCAGTTGAAAAGAGCCGTTCTTGCGCCGCCCACGTGCAGGTAACCGGTGGGTGAGGGAGCAAAGCGGACGCGGATTTCGGGATTCATACGGACTGGTAAAGCTGCAAACCAAGCGGCTTGGGAGCGAGCAAAAACGCGGATTGTGCGCGGGAATTGAAGGGCGAAGCAGAAGCTAGTTGGTGCGAAAGCGCGCCGTTTGTCTTAAACGTCAGCCATGCTGGACGTGCGTTTTAAGGAAGGGGTTGAGTTGCCTGCCCATGGGTTGTGGCTGGATCCCCATCGGGCGCGGCCTTTAGCGTTTGTTTCACATGCCCACAGCGACCATTTGGCAAGGCATTCGGAGGTGCTGCTCACGCCTGCCACCGCACGCCTCATGCGGGCGAGAATGGGCGGAAAAAGGGTGGAACATCTGTTGCCCTACGGCGTGCCAGCGGCCTTCGGCGAGGCGAGGGCGACGCTTCTTTCGGCAGGGCATATCTGTGGATCAGCCCAGCTGTTTTTGGAGTCCGATGCGGGGACGCTTTTGTACACGGGCGATTTTAAATTCAGGGGGAGCCGTTCTGTGGATCCTTGCCAGTGGCGGAGGGCGGAGACGCTGGTGATGGAAACCACATTCGGACTTCCAAAATATCACTTTCCGCCGACGGAGGAGGTCGTCCAGGCGGTGATTGAGTTTTGCCGTGAAAATCTAGCGCGCGGGATTGTGCCGGTGCTCTATGCTTATTCGCTGGGCAAAGCTCAGGAAATTGTCTGGGCACTTTTGGAGCAGGGGCTGGTGCCGATGCTGGCTCCGCCCGCTTACAGAATGACGGAAATCTGTGCGGAGATGCAGCCGAGGTTCCCGAAAGGATATCTGCAGTTGGAACTTAGCAAGGCCGCGGGTCATGTGCTTGTGGTCCCGCCAGGACGCAAAACAAAGCAGCTTCTGGCTTCGGTACAGCCCCAGCGAACGGCAGTTTTAACCGGCTGGGCGCTAAATCCATACGCCCGCTTTCGGTACGGCACCGACGCGGCATTCGCGCTCAGTGATCATGCTGATTATCCGGACTTGCTGCGCTATGTGGAGCTTGTGCAGCCCAAGCGCGTTTTGACCCTCCACGGCTACGCTGCCATCTTCGCCACTGATCTTCGGGCGCGAGGCGTCGAGGCTTGGGCGTTGAGTGAAGAAAACCAGTTGGAACTCGGCCTCTAATCCAGCTTTTGCGGGGGCAGGGCAGGGGAGGCGCGACCAGGAATTCGCACCGGGATATTGGCGGGAATTTGGCCGGTACGACCGAGCTGGCGGAGACTGCGTTGGAGATTTGCGGTCACGCGGCATCCGCTGGTCAGGAGCAGCACGCCGGCGGAAGTGGAGATGTCCCCTGCAAGAATATGGCCCTCCTCGAGTTCCATGACATTCATGGATAGGGAATGATCGTAGGAAGCAGGATCCGAATGGGCAAAACATGCCACCGCTGCTCCGAGTACGTCAGGATCATAAACGCCTTGGAGGGACTGCATTTTCTCTAGAGACTGGTCGACGCTGAATCCCTCGTTCTGGAAAACCTCGAGGTCTCTCGCCACTCTCAAAATTCTTGCGCCCAGAGGAATAGATCTTCCGGAAACGGGGTCGTTGGGAAGGCCCGAACCGTCGAAGTTTTTTGAAAGATACCCTATGGAGCGGGCGACTTCCTCGAGGCGGGGAAGTTTTTTGAGAAGCGCTGCGGCGGCCTGTGGAAAATGCCCCAGGAGGCACTCGATGGGGTCCTCGTCCGTCAGCGGACTGGAGAGACGGCCCAAGGGGGCGAGCATTGCCGAAACTTCCAGCTCCCAAATATGGGGCACCCCCATTTCGAGGGCCATTTCTCGCACCCGTTGTCTCAACCGTTCTGCCAGGGAATGGGCCCCGGGGGCGACCATCTGAATGACTTTGACGAGAATGTCGACGGCCCCCCGCAACAAGTGAAGTTGTTCGTCAGACAGGCCGAGGGAATCCCGTCGGAGGTGGAGGGCGCCGTCGAGGGCGTGTTCGAGGTCGAGAAAAGAACAGGGTTTGGTCAAGAACCGGACGACGTTGCCCTCGTTCACAGCCTGTATGGCTGTTTGGGCGTCGCCGGCAGCCGTCAGCATGAGGCGAGAAGTGGTTGGGGAAATCGCGCGCGCCCGCTTGAGCAACTCGACGCCGTCCATGCCCGGCATCCGCATGTCGGTAATGATCGCCGCCAGCGAGGAGTCTCTGCGGAGCAACTGCAGGGCCTCGTCGGAGTTGGAGGCAACCACAACATGGAACTTTTGGGAAAGACCCTTCCTCAGCGCGCGGAGGAGGTCCTGGTCGTCGTCCACGATCAGAATATGTTCCATGGTCAGGGAAGTGTGGAGGAGAGGAGAAGAAGGGGTGGAAAAAGCGGAATAATTTTGGAGTCTCGGGCGGGGGCGGGCGGAAGGGCCGCAAAAATAGTTCCGCTAGTGAATCAGGCTCCAATACAAAGGCCCCAGGACTGTACACAAGCCGGCGGTTAGATAGGACAAGAAATTAAGAAAATTGAGCCGGCCACCTTCTGGCACGGGCTGTGCTCTGTCAGTCTCCCCATGAATGTCGGAATGTATAAGGGAGCTGCTGCACTGGCCGCGTACGAGCGTTGGCAGGACACGATTGCTCAGAATCTCGCCTCGATAGCCGTGAGTGGCTACCGCAAAAACGAGACCAGCTTTTCTGGCGTCATGGCGGATGTGACCCAGTTGAAGAACGGCGACAGGCTTTCTCAAAGCACCAAGGGCGTGATGCCTTTGGCTTCCCGGAGTTTTAACATGACGCCCGGAGCTGCCTCCTACACTGGGGTAGATACAAATTTTGCCTCGGAGGGGGATGGGTTTTTCCGCATCCGAAAGGCGGATGGGACGGTTGCTTACACGCGGAATGGGAATTTCCGGCTCAATTCCGAATACAATCTAGTCACACAGGAAGGGCATCTTGTGGAGGGGGACAATGGTCCGATCACTTTTCGCCAGGAGGGCGGAATTATTTCAATCAACGGCGAAGGGTTGCTGAGTCAGGGGCAGCAGCAGGTGGGCAAACTCGCCTTGTTTCGATTTAACGACAACTTCAAGTTGCATCGCATTGAGGGCGGTTTTTTGGTTCCTCAGGCGGGCAATCCGGCTCTGCCGATGGAGCGTCCGGTTTTCATCCACAAGGCCATTGAGGCGAGTAATGTGAAGCCTGTCGAAGAGATGGTGAACATGATCAGCTTAGGGCGGGCCTACGACACGGCGAAGAAGGTTTTGGATGTGAGTGACGACACTGCAGGGAAGGCCATCCAGTACCTTGGAGGCCCTTCCTAGTCTCCATTTGATCTGTTCCTGTTTTGCTGTTTAACTTTCTTCAATTTTAAAGCTTCGATATAGAACCCAAAATTTATGATACAGTCTTTGTACGCCGGAGCCACCGGTATGGAAGCCCAGCAGCTGAATCTGAATGTCATCGCGAACAACCTTGCGAATGCAAACACGACGGGGTTCAAGCGCAGTAAGATTGAGTTTCAGGATTTGCTGTACCAGAAGCCCCGTACGGCGGGAGCCGATGCCGGCAATGGGAACGTTTTGCCTACTGGTTCCGAGCTTGGGAACGGGACGCGCGTCGCCGCGACCGCAAAGATTTTTACCCAAGGCCAGTTGAAGCAGACCGGTAATGAGCTCGACGTTGCTGTGGATGGAGACGGTTTTTTCAAGGTGCAACGCGTTGACGGAACCGAGGCTTTCACTCGGGACGGTTCACTCAAGATTGATTCGCAGGGCAAGGTGGTTACAAGCGACGGCTTCCAGGTCCTGGGTCTCCCTAATTTGCTCGATGCCAGAAACATCAATATCTCTCGCGATGGCGCCGTGACATTCATCGGCAAGGACGGAAATGTGGGGAAGCCGGAGACGCTTCAGCTGTATCGGTTTCCGAACGCGTCGGGGTTGCGGAGCATGGGGGGCAATCTGTACGAAGAAACCCCTTCCAGTGGCGCGCCGCTTTCGGTGACCTTCGGCAAAGACGGTGGCACGACGATCGCCCAAGGGTTTCTGGAGTCGTCGAACGTGAACATCGTTGAGGAAATGGTGAACATGATCCAGGCGCAGCGCGCTTATGAGATCAATTCCAAGGCCATTACCACCTCCGACGAGATGCTTGGTCAACTTGCCCAGATCAAACGATGATCCGTTTTGGCCGGCTTCTGCTTTTGGCTGCCTTTGCCCTCTCGGCAACGGCCCCGATGGCTGTTGCCGATTTCGACAAGCTGCTTGAACCGGTCCAAGGGGGAGGGCGTCGAACGGCACCTCCTTCCGGATCTGCCCCTGGGGTTGCGCCCCTTGCCTCGTCACAAGCGACTGCAGGCTCAGCCCCGGCGCAGGCTCAGGCGCCCCTGTTGCTAACGGAGGGAGAGTTGCTTGCTGCGATTGAACGGGATCTTCCGAAGCGGTACTTCATTCAGGGAGAGCTCAGAGTGAGTTTAGTGCGGCCTTGGGTGGCCTTGCAGCTGCAGTCGCCCGACTTTTTTGCGGAATGTGTGCAGTTGCCCCCGAGTGGGTTAGCCAGTAACATGCCGGTGATTGTGCGAGGGGTCAGCGGTGGAAAAATCGTTGCAGAATGGCCTTTGCAATTGAAGGTGCAGGTCTGGCAGGACGCCTGGGTGGCACCTCAGCGGTTTGAGCGAGGTCAGGTTCTTTCGAGAGGGATGCTGACGGTACAAAAGATGGACATTCTTCGTGAGCCGAACCCGCTCATCACGGAGGAGCAAGATATCTCTGGGTTCGAGCTTGCCCAAGCTGTGCAACAGGGACGACCTATCACAAGGCGGGATCTTGTGGAGCGAACGCTCATCAAGAAAGGGCAGTTTGTAGACGCGATTGCAAACGAGGGGGCGCTGAGTATGCGGATGCGAGCGGTTGCGGTGGAAGGTGGACCGGCCGGTGCGGTGATCCGGGTGAGGAACCTAGACACACGAAAAGAATTTTTTGCTCAGGTTATCAATGAAAACCAAGTTCAAGTCCGTTTTTAAAAGGTCGCTTTCCTTAGCGGTCCCCGTTTTATCACTCTGCGTTCTTTTCCCCTCGGAGGGAAATGCTGGCTCCCTCTGGCGTGAAGCCGTGACGGATGAGCGCGGAATGTTTTCGGATAAGCGAGCGCACCGTTTGGGAGACATCGTTTCGGTGGTGATTTCGGAGTCCGCGACGTCTACAAACACGTCAAAGCTGACAAGCAACCGCGCCGCCACGGGAGACCCAAATGGGTTGGGCACGGGACTGGTGAATCAGTTAATCAACGCTACCGGCAGTATGCAGGGGGCGGGGCAAAAAGGGGTCGGTAAATTTCCCTCCTTCTTACTGCCCAAGCCAGCTGGACAGAATCCGGCAATTCTCAGCACGACAGGCACGGGCGACTACACGGGTGGCGGAGCAATCACAAATTCCCAAGTAGTCACTGCACAGATGGCAGTTCAAGTGATCGACGTGCTGCCCAATGGGAACATGGTCGTCGAAGGTATCCGCCAGGTTTCCTTCTCCAAGGAGCGGCAATTTGCATCTTTGCGCGGCATCATTCGGCCGGCGGATGTGAGTGCAACCAACACGGTGCCTTCATCTGCGATCGCAGATGCACGGATCGATATTGTTTCGGAGGGATCGTTGACCGACAGCCAAAAGAAGGGCTGGCTAATGCGTCTGGATGAGAAGATCAGTCCCTATTGAGCTTTCTGTTTTCCTGGTTAACTCGGATCAACTCTTTCGTTTGAAATGCGTCATTTCTTTTATTTTCTGCTGAGCCTCGTGCTCGTTCTTTCCTGCACCCATCCTGCTGCAGCGGCCCGCGTTAAGGATGTGACCTTGATTGAGGGCGGCCGCGACAACCAGTTGGTCGGTTACGGCCTCGTGGTCGGCCTTGCCAACAAGGGCGACAGTAAATCAGACCAGATCGTGCGCACTGTTGCCAATGCACTTCAGCGGTTTGGGATTAATCTCCAAGGCGCGCAGCTCAAGTCCGACAACGTCGCGGCCGTGATGGTGACGGCAGACATCCCCGCTTACGCCCGCGCTGGGACTCGAATCGACGTGACGGTGTCTTCGATTGCAGATGCGAAAACCATTCAAGGCGGGATTCTTCTTCAGACGCCGCTTTTGGGGGCCGATGAAACGGTGTACGCGGTCGCACAGGGGGCGATTGCCGTGGGAGGGTTCTTGGGAGGAGAGGGAGGTGTGGGCGGCGCAACGGTTCAGAAAAACCATCCGACGGTGGGGATCATTAGCGGAGGAGCTTTGGTGGAGCGCGAGATTCCCTCTACGTTTGTGCGCGACAACAACGTTGAGCTGATGCTTCTGAATCCTGACTACACATCCGCCGCGCGCATTGCGCAAGCGATCAACTTAGAGTTCCCCCAAAGTGCGATGGCAAAAAATGCCGCCACTGTGAATATTGCTGTTCCTGACGATTTCAAGGGATACGAGGTCAACTTTATTGCCCGCCTCGGTTTGATTGAGGCCGAGCCTGACGTCCCCGCGCGTGTTGTGATCAACGAGCGCACTGGGACGATCATCGCAACTTCGAACGTGCGGGTTTCGACGGTGGCGATCAGTCACGGTGCCCTGACGATCACCGTGGCGAAAACACAGGCGGTCAGCCAACCGGGGGCTCTCTCCGGCGGGAATACCGCGATCACTAACAGCACGCAGACGGATGTGAAGGAGCAGCTTGGAAAGTTCGGTGTGATTGAGGAAAGCCCGACCATCCAGCAGGTGGCTTCGGCGCTGAATGCGCTCGGCCTGACGACTCGCGAAATGATGGCGATTTTTCAAACCATGAAACGCGCAGGCGCGCTTCAGGCGGAGCTAATTCTGAACTAAAGGCGGCATCTTTTTCCCCAGCTTATGAGCATTGGTCCCATTACCAGTCTTCCCATCGGCACCGGAGTCTCCCCCGTTTTGCCGGGGACTTCCGGGCCGTTGAACCCTGCAAATTATTCTGGGCCTGCGAAAAAGGCTTCGGATCCTAGTGAGGTAGCCCGGCAGTTTGAGGCTATTCTTGTGCGGCAGATGCTTTCCGAAAGTATGAAGTCGATGCTCGAGCACGGAAAAGACGGTCAAGTGTACGGATACTACATTTCTGAAGCGATGGCAGACGGAATCACTAAAGGAGGAGGCCTTGGACTCCGATCTATATTAGAGACGCAGTTGCGCCAACAAGGACCGGCCCAAATCGCTGGTGCAGAGGCCGGCGTTGTTCAGTCTCAAGTTCCCACCCCTTCAGGGGCGAAGAAGTTGTAGTTCGGATCAGTTTTTGCGGTCAAACATTCCATATGCCACCTCCATCACCAGTTCGTCGGCCCATGGGCCAGCGGGGTCCCTCGACACTACAGGACCAGGTGGTGGCGTGTCTGAGAGCTGAGATTCAGGAGCACGGCGTGCTTCTCGGAATTTTTTCGGCCCAGCAGAAAGCGATCATGCAGAGGGAGTCGGACCGGGTGATGATCTTCGTGGACGATGTCCAGAAGCAGGTGGACTTAGTGCAAAAAGTGCGCTCCCGAAGAGACATGTTAATGTCCCAAATGGTGCCGCGTTCTCGTTTCACGAAGTCGACTCCTCTCTCGGAGCTTGTGAAGCGTTTTCCACCGCCGATGCAACCTCTTCTTCGGGCGTTGGTGGACGAGTTGCTTCGGATTTCCGACCAAGTGCGCCGGAAAGCGAATCAAAACCAGGTGTTGCTGGCGCGTTCCATTGAAGTGATTCGGGACCTGCTGGAGGAACTGACCCCTGCGAACCCAGCGCGGACTTACGAGAACGACGGCCGTGTGAAAATATCTTTATCGGGGACCGCGGCGGTTTATAAGACTTAGGAGTTATTTATGGGCGGACTTTTTGGAAATCTAGTACAGGCGAGCAAGGCGCTGATGGCGAATCAGGTCGCCATCCAAGTCACGGGCCGCAATCTTGCCAACGTTAACAATCCAGAATACGCGCGTTTGCGCGTAAAGATGGGTGACCGGTATGTCGAACAAACTCCGCATGGCCCCGAGGGGAGCGGCGTGGAAGTTCTTCAGGTGCAGCAAATGCGGGATGCGTTTCTAGATGCCCAGGTCGTCAGGCACGCCTCGGACAACGGTTCGCTGGATGCACAGCAGACTATTTTAGCGAACCTCGAGTTGATTCTTGGGAACCACCTCAACTCGGCTGCGGACCCCGCAGCGATCGCCGACGCCTCGAATTCCACAACAGGGATTGGGGCTGCGTTGGACGAGTTTTTCAATGCCTTTTCTGCGCTCGCCGCCAACCCGTCGGATCTTCCGTCCAAGAGTGCTGCTTTGAATGCAGCGGCGATTCTTGCGGATCGGTTGAACCTGGCCGACCAGCGCGTTGCTGGATCTCAGGTGGATCAGGAGGGGCAGATTAAGTCCGATGTTGCCAAGGCGAACGGACTGTTGGCGGACATCGCCCAGTTGAATTTTCAAATCCGGCAGGCTGCGGATGTAGAGGCGGGCGGCGCCGTGGATCTTGTGGACAGCAGGCAGGCCAAGCTCGAGCAGCTGGCCAGTTTGGTGAAGCTGGACATCACCAAGGATTCGGAAAATCCAAGCGAATTAAACATCAGTCTCGGAGGCGTCGTCCTCGTGGCGCAAGCGCAACTGGTGCACCAGATTGGATATCTCTCTGAACAGGGGGCCGCAGACCTCAGCGCCGCGGGATCGCTCAAGAATCGCACCCAAGGGTTTGAGATTGGAAGTTACGATGTGGCGGGCGAGTTCGTGCCCACAGTGGCCTCCACGGGCGGGGCTGCGATGCTGCGTCCAACGGATTCTGTTGCGGCGCTTTCGGTGCTGCCGGCTGGGACGACCATCATCGCCCGCATTGACAACTCGACGCTGCAGATGAGCCAGAAGGCCACGCAAACTGGCTATTTCGGACTCACCGTGAACGGGGTGGAAAATGCGCGTGTTGGGTACGCCACAAGCGGCTCAAACATCATCACGCTGAGCCCCGCAACCGGATATGAAGTGGTTCCCGCAGGAGGTTCGTTGCAGGGCCGCTTTCAGGCAACCTTCGGCGCGCCGACGGCGACGTACATGACGGCGAAGGGGATCCGCTCCCAGCTCGCAGACTTGGCGTCCACGATTCAGACGCAGGTGAACGCGATTTATAACCCGGGACAAACGGGATCGGATCTCTTCGTGCCGGCTGAGGTGGATCTGACTGCAGCGTCTTCGCAGACCGTTGCAGGTAGCCGCAATGTCACCGTGGCGAACACTGCCGGCCTTGTGGTGGGCATGCACGTGTCTGGGTGTGGAATTCCCTCTGGAGCAACGGTTGCATCGATTTTCAACAGCACGAGTTTCTCTTTAAATGTTCCCGCCTCGTTGTCCGTGGCATCCTTTGGCCCGACCTCCTTGACGGGCGTGTCTACGAATGGGAGCAAGCAAGTTTCCATCTCGTCGACGGTGGGGCTGAGCGTGGGGATGCAAATCACTGGAGCCGGTATTCCCGCTGGAGCAACAATCGCTTCCATCAAGGATGGAACGACTTTTTTGCTGAACGTCGCGGCCCCGGCCGGAGTTTCTACTCTGACGGCGACGGCTTCTCTGAAGTCTTCCCGCAATCTTCTGGAGGTTCCGTCGACATTAACGGCATCGAGTCTTCTCGCGGCTCCGGCGGGTTCGCCTGCGAGCGCCAATACGTTCGCCTTGAAAATTGCGGCTCTGCGCGACCTCTCGCTGCAGTGGAATTCCGTGGTCTCAGGAGGGGCGGCTTTTGGAGCAAAGTTCTCAGACTTTGGGCGAGGCATGGTTACGAGCCTTGCGCAAACGATTCAGACGGTGGGAACCCGCGCGGAGGAAGCGCAGGTGGTTGGCGATGCGATCAAAGCGCAGCGTGATTCGGTGAGCGGCGTTTCGCTCGACGAAGAAACCGCAGATTTGTTGCGGTTCCAAAAAGCGTATCAGGCCAATGCCAAGGTGATCAGTGTGATTGATGAGATGCTCTCGTCGCTCATCGGCATGATCAGATAACGCTCGGTAATAGAAACATAGGCACTGAGGAAAATTATGCGGATCCCAAACTTAACCATCTCTCACGCACTTGTTGCCCGGTTAAATACTCTCAATACGCAGCAGAACCAGTTCAACGACCAGCTTGCAAGCGGCCAGCGCATTACAAGTCCCAGCGAAGACCCGCAGGCCGCCAGTCGGATTTTGCGCCTTCGCTCGGAAAAATCTGAAATTCAGGTCTATGCCAAAAACGGCGACAGGGCCTTGAGTGTGTCCCAGGCTTCCTTTGCGGCGCTTGACCAGCTTAAAAATCTTTCTGATCGCGCAAGTGAACTAGCCGTTTTATCCAACAGCGGAAACGTTTCTGCGGCCGAACGGAAATCTTACGCGATTGAGTTGAACCAGATCATCAAAGAAGCGATCGATGCTGGAAACACAAAGTATCAGGGGGAGTTTTTATTCAACGGCACTTCGACCTCCGTGCAGCCATTTGCTGATGACGGCACCGCCACACCGGCGACGCTCACGGTAACCCCTTCGGTGAGTCTGACGGGAGCGATTGTGACTGCTGGTTCGAAGACTGTCACCGCCAACACCACCGGGCTCGCTGTTGGCATGGGTGTGGCTGGAAGCGGCATTCCCGAGGGGACAACCGTGGCTTCCATCACTGATGGGACGAGTTTTGAATTGAGCGTGAACGCAACCTCTGCAGGGGTGGTCAATCTCACGGCCGCGGCGGACGGCTTGTCCATTCAGCTTTCTGGATCGGTCTCCATCTCTCCCTTCACTTCGGGAGCTGGGAACGCGAAAATCGCGACGTTCATTACCAACATGATCGCCCTGCGCGACGGGTTGAATAACCCCGCGGCTGACACAGGTTCGGCGGCTATCACGCTAGCCCGCAGCGCACTGTTGAAATCCGAGGACGACCTAGTGGGGATCATCGCGGACAATTCTGCGCTTCAAACGCGTATGGAGTCCGTCAAGGCTCAATCGGAAGCCCGTTTCAACAATATCCAATCCTTGATCTCGAAGGATGCCGACGTTGATGTTTCTCAGACGATGGTGAACCTGACCCGCGTTCGGACGGCCTATCAGGCTGCATTGCAGTCAGGTGCGCAGGTGATGAAGCTGTCGCTTTTGGATTATCTTCCGTAGTAAAAAGAGTGAAGAAAGGGCTTGTGGGATCGTTTTTTCCCGCTAGTCTAATCGTCCGCTCGAAAGAGACCCTATCGTCCAGTGGCCTAGGACACTCCCCTTTCACGGGAGTAACACGGGTTCGAATCCCGTTAGGGTCGCCACTTTAAATCCCTCAGAATGAGGAGTTTTTTGTGCCCGCAAACTGCGGGCTGGAGTTTTCGGACAGTCTGTCCCTGTTTTCCCGCTGCCATGGCCACCAGAAACAAGGACTTTCCCATCGTCATCAAGGCCGGATCCAGTGCCGTCAAAATCTACAAGGAAACGAAGCCCAACGGCGAGTACTACAGAGTCTGCTACTATGCCGGAGGCAAGCGCGAGAGGCTTACCTTCTCCAGTCTGGAGGAGGCCAAGACCGAAGCGCGGCTCAAGGCGAATCTCCTCTCCCGCGGCGACTCCGCTGCCCTGCAGTTGACGGGGCAGGACAGGCTCATCTACGGGCGCGCAATCGACGCTATTCGTCCCTTCCAGGTGCCATTGGATGCCGCCGCCATTGAATACGCCGAAGCGCGGCAAATTCTTGGGAGCCGCTCCCTGCTCGAGGCCGCCAGATTTTTCCAGAATTACCTCCAACAGGGCATTACGGGAAAACCCATACCGGAGGCGGTGGCGGAATTCGTGGAGGAGAAACGTTCCGCGCGCTATATCAAGAGTGGGATGAGGACGCTGGGTTCTTTCTTTACTATCGGCAACGAGTGTTGGCTGACTTTGCAAGCATCGATCACAACGCTCTCCAGCGGAAATTGGGAAAGCTCCCAACCGATCAATGGAATGCTGTAAAAGATGCAATCCGAAATCTATTGAGCTATAAAACAGAATAGCTCCGCTCAATGCACCGCTATTGTGTACCCCACTTTAGGCCTAACAAGTCGTTTCAGCGAACGCTCTACATGCCGCACGCCAGCAGCTTACGCAGCTTTCGCGCCGCATTCCGAGCGTCGCTGCTTCAGAACCGCCCTTTTTGTAAAAACGCTCTTACGTTCTTACAAAAGGATTCACTGCCGTCACACTTCCATACTGCTGCCCGTGATTCAGATCTTCACTTAACAATTCATTACACCGGGCACATTGAGCAGCTGCAAGAATTGCTGCATCCCAATACGAAGTTCCATACCGCTCCTTAATTTCAAGTGCATCACGTAATACCGAAACCGTATTGTCTTGAATCCGAAATCTCATCCACTTCTCAATCAATCGCACTGCAAAATCATGCGTTAGCGCATCAGGACGTCGTGAATGAGTGGCTTGTACATAAAACTCCTGAAGTACTTGCACCGAAAGGGCCAAATCAGCACTTAACAAAATCTTCCGTGCTATCTCTCCCTTCTCCGACTCCCCGGCGTCCAATTCCAAGGAATATAAGAGGATATT